>CAZUER010000071.1:0-20368 GCA_964619345.1 uncultured Desulfohalobiaceae bacterium | reverse complement strand
CCCTGGGAGGGCTTCTCTTGGGCTGCATTGCCTTGTATCTGCCCCAGGTTATGGGGGTCGGTTACGACTCGGTGAACTCCGCACTGGCCGGCAATCTTCCCCTGCAACTAGCCCTGCTCCTTTTGATCGGCAAATTGGCGGCCACATCCGTTTGCATCGGTTCCGGGATGAGCGGGGGCATCTTCGCCCCCTCCCTCTATCTGGGAGCAGCCCTGGGCACAGCGGTAGGTCATATCTTGGCCCTGATCTGGCCCGGGTTGAGTATCCACCCGGCTTTTTTCGCCCTGGCCGGAATGGGGGCCGTGGTGTCGGGGACCACTCTGGCCCCGATCACGGCCATAGTGACCATTTTTGAGCTGACCCTGCATCCGCAGATCATTCTGCCCCTGATGGTCTCCTGTATCAGCGCCACCTTAGTGGTTCGCCTCCTGTTCGGGGTTTCGGCCTATGAAATGAAGCTCTTACGCCGGGGCATAAACATCGTCCGGGGCCACGATGTAGGCATCCTGCGCGATTTGTGCGTCAGTGATGTTATGCGACATACTGTGCCCAAGCTTTCCATCAAGGCCTCTTTAGCTGATATTGTGCAGGAGATATCCACAGGACCGTATCCTCATTTTGTGGTCGAAGACGACAACCACCAACTTGCCGGCGTGCTTTCCCCCCGGGATGTGCGGGAATCTTTTCTGTATTTCGAGGATCTCAAAGAGAGTGTGATCGCAGCTGATCTGATGACCACAAATGTGGTCACCGTCACCAGCCGGGACAATATGGAAACGGCCCTACATCTTTTTGAAGATCACCCCTTTTCCATGTTTCCAGTGGTGGATAACGACAACCATGTGGTGGGTATCCTGACCAAGGACGATCTGCTCAAGGCCTACGACCAGAAAGTCCTCAAAGACAGGATCCTTTCCGCCCAACCCGAGACAAATCCATCAGGTAAAAGCTGTCGGCGATAATGAATCTTGGAGGGAGGGGCTTAAGCACTCAGGTTTTTTCGCCCATAGGGGCAAACTGAGGAACAAATACCGCAATTGTGGCCCTGGTTAAAGGCATAATAGTGCTTTTTCTTCCACTCATCGCAGGCCAACACATCCAGGATTTCTTCCCGAGGTAAGCCTGGCCACCAGGAGGTTCCTTTCAGGGCTCCGGCCGGACAAGCCTCCACACAGCGCATACAGCGGCCGCAAAAGCTCCTTTCCTGGGGCTTACCGGACGGAAGTTTAAGGCTGGTGAAGACTGTACCCAACCGGACCCAGGGGCCATAAGGGCGGGTGATCAGCTGGCAGTTGCGGCCTATCCAGCCCAGACCTGATCTGGTGGCTGCGGTCTTGTGCGGAAAATCGCCCCGGACAAGGACTGGATCGGTTCTCTTGGACGCAGCCAGGGCCATAGCCTGGGCACCCTTGTTGACCATGGCCCCGGCCAAATCGATGGCCAGATCATTAATCCGTTGGTTGACCCTGGCATACTCCTGGGCATAGGCTTGATTGGGTCCATTTTCTATCCGGCCCATAATGCGGGTATTCATAGGCAAGGCAAAGGAGACAGCCCGGGGATACCGATTGCCGAAGTCATCGGTGGGTACTTCGAACTTTCGCACATCGGCCACTCCCCACAGGGGAACATCATTTCTGTTCATCCACTGTGACAACCAGGCTGACATCATCCGCCCCAGGGCATCTGAGAATACATATCGGATAATGCGTCCCGATATTCCCGGAAGAACTCCTCGTGCTTCTTCTCCCATCCAGCCAACATACTTAAGGCCTTGCTGGCTTGTCCCTCGGTCAGCCCGGCCATCTTGGAATAATAGTCACTGAGATCCTTTTCAATCAGCCAGGCGGTGTTGAACACCGTAACATCCGGAATCATGGATTCGTACAGGGTCTTTTGGAGAAATTCCGATTTGGCCCTGGCATCGAAGTAATTCTGGATTTCCGGTTCGATATCCACCATGGAGGGTATATCCAATGCATTGCCGCTCCGCAGGTTCTCCAGTATCCGATTGATAAACTCGATATGCTTGTCCTCTTCGGCGATGAGCCGCTTGAAGGCGCTGACCGCAGCTCCCACCCCCATACGATCAATAGAGGAGGAAAAAAAATCCCGGCCGGTATGTTCCTGGCCCAGGGCGAATTCGTAAATTTTGATCAAGTCTTCACGACTGGCCATATCTGTGACCTCCTGATAAAAGCTTCATTTCCCTCGCGTCTCCGCTTCTTCCACTTGAGCTCTTTCACCTGAACTGTGCACCCAAACCTTTGAGAAATCCAGTCTGCCGGAGCATCCACGTATATCAAAGAACCATGAACCAAAGCAAAAATCGTCGATCTTACAATCAAGTTGTTCATCCAGCTGCCGGGCTATCTTCAGGCTGGTCCGCTGATGGGAAACACCTGGGGACGGGGTCATGGCCACAGGCTGGCCCTGAATCAACTCCCAATCTCTTGGCCATTGAGCATAATCGGCCAGAGTGTATCGTTGAATATATTCCATGAATGGCATATGCTGACTCCAAAGGATGTTTTGGTCATTGAACGTACCATGTTCAATGACCAGAATCCAGAACAGGAAGAATGGCTTTCCCCTGGATTGCCCGGCAATGACGGAGAAGGGGAGTAACGCGTTTTCTTTATCGCTCCCACGCTCTGCATGGGAGCTGTTTGGACCGCTCCTGCGGTCTCTTTGTGGACGCCGGAGCGTCCAGTGGGATTCCCACGCAGAGCGTGGGAACGATAACATCTGGCATCAGAATGTGGCCGGAGCCACAAGAGAAGACGTCCCCAGGGAGGACCCTGGGAACGAAGGAAGAGAGGGTACCTCGTATAGCTTTGGGTACAATCCTCAAGTTTCATCCTCGATCAACCCGGCAATTCGTTTTCTTTGCGCCAAAGCGTTAAAATATGTCAGATTTGCCTCAGGCAAATCTGACATCAATATACTGCCCACAGGCCATGATGTAAATTCAAATCTCCTCTTCCATTCAATCCCCGAGGAAACCCATGCCCCAAAGCGTTCTCATTGATACCGATCCGGGCGTGGACGACGCCCTGGCTCTGCTTTTGGCCCTGAACAGTCCGGAGCTGGAGGTCAAAGCCATAACCACGGTCTGCGGAAACGTGGATGTAGATACCGCCACCTCCAATCTGTATACAGTTCTAGACCTTTTACCAGGCCCTTATCCGGCCCTGGCCAAGGGCGCTGAACGTCCCCTGGTTGGAAATGCCTCTTTCGCTGACCACGTGCACGGGGCAAACGGTCTGGGAGGTAAACGCTCGGAGTGTGAAAATAACGCCTTGATATTTCCAGACCTTCCCCCCCTTTCTTCCCGCCCGGGGGCGGAAGAAATCCTGTACCAATTAGAGATTTGCCCTCAGCCGCTGACGCTGATTACCCTGGGACCGCTGACCAATATCGCCCTGGCCCTGGACTGGACCCCGGACTTGAGCCGGAAGATACGAAGGATTGTGATGATGGGCGGGTCCTACACAGGGCCGGGAAACATTACTCCGGCCGCGGAGTTCAATATCTTTGCCGATCCCGAGGCTGCCGATCTGGTTTTCCGTTCCGGCTTGCCCATAACTGCCGTGGGCCTGGACGTCACCCGGCAAGTCAGGCTCAAGCGGCAAATACTCAATGAATGGGTCCAAGCCTCAGGGTCGCCTCTGCGACACAAAATCCAGGAATGGACCAGTCACTCCTTGAATTATATGCACGAACTGGACGGTGAAGCCTCCATTCCTCTCCACGACCCCCTGGCTGTTTTGGTCTGCATGGATCCGAATCTGGTCGGCACCGAGGATATGCATGTTGTGGTGGAAACCAAAGGTCAATCCACCCGGGGGATGACCCTGGCCGACCTGCGGCCCATTCTCCAGAAATGGAAAAAAAAGCCCAATCTCAGGGTTTGCACCTGGGTAAACAGCCGACAAAGCCTGAACAGATTATTGGAGGGCATACCATGAGCCGGGTCATTGTTATTGGCAGTGCCAACACCGACTTGACCGTCCGGGTCCAGGACCTTCCGGTTCAAGGCCAGACGGTCAAAGGCTGGGGATTTCAGGTCTATTATGGCGGTAAGGGGGCCAATCAAGCCTTGGCCGCTTTGCGCTGCGGGGTTGAAGTCCTGTTCATCACCAGGATTGGAACTGATGGTTACGGTACGGAAATGGCCCGGCATTTAAAGGATTCCGGTCTGACTGCGGACGGGATATATCCAGACGACCAGCATCCTGGCGGTCTGGCCCTTATTCAGATCGACTCCAGGGGAAATAACCAGATCACCGTGGTTCCCGGCAGCAACGACTGCCTTTCGCCCGCAGACGTCCAGGCCTGTGAGCAGTGGTTCACCCCTGGCTCCATTCTGCTCACCCAGCTGGAAATCCCCATGTACACGGTCATTGCCGGCTTGGAGCTGGCCAAATCCCGGGACATGACCTGTATACTGAACCCCGCCCCTTACGCCCCCATTCCAGCTAAGGCCCTGGCGGCCACGGATATAATCACCCCAAACCAGGGCGAGGCCGCCGCTTTGACCGGAATTGATTCGAAGTCCCCTGCGGACCTGGAACAAGGCCTCAGAAGTCTTTTCAACCAAGGCCCCCACGCGGCCATAGTCACCCTGGGCCAAGACGGTGCCATGCTGGTAACCAAAGAGGATAAAAGGCACCTCCCGTCCTTTGCTGTGCAGGCTGTGGATACCGTAGGAGCAGGTGATGCCTTTAACGGTGTCCTGGCCGCGGCTCTGGCCCGAAGATGCAGCCTGGACTCTGCGGTCCGCCTGGCCTGTGCCGCCGGGGCCCTGGCCACCACCAAGCTCGGAGCCCAGGAATCACTGCCCGGAAAGTCTGAGGTAGAAGCTCTGGCCGGTTTGCAGTTTGATCAACGGGCCTGATTTCATGTTCACCTTTTCTTTCTTTTCGATTTGGGAATTCTGAACACATGGGGTGGACTAAGCGGAGCTTTGCAAGCCTTCCTGTGGTACCCCACATCCCGGCTGGGAATAGTACGGTTTGGACATGGTCTCAATCACGGCTGCTCCCACCACCAAAGCTGCGCCCATGATCATGATCCCGGAGAAGGGCTCACTGGCAAACAAACCAGCGCTTATGGCCCCGACAATGACTTCGCTCATGAGTAAAATGCCCACCCTGGCCGGCTCCAACCGCCTGGTGGCCCACATAAAACCGGTCAGTGAAACCGCCCACCACACAAGACCTACACAGGCCATCCATCCCCAAGCCGTCAGACCTAACTCCACTGCGAGATGTCCTGGCCCTCCCGGGCCCAGACACAGACCCAAGATCAAGGCCATGCCCGCTCCACCTGCGCAGAACACAAAGTTGGTTTCCGCAGCCCTGGTCCGGGAATGCACATTGATCCCTGTGGCGGCTATGGACCACAAGATTCCGGAGGTTAGGCCCAGAACATCACCCAAAGTATGGGGTAAAGGAAGACCATTGTGGCTTCCCGAAAGGACCATGCCGATGCCGGCCAAGCCCAAAACAATGGCCAGGTATCGCCAGGGCGATGTGGGCCACTTCATCCAAAACCTGCCGATCAAGGTGCTCCACACCGGGGTCAAGTAAAAAAGCAAAATGACCACCGCCACTTGGCCGTACAGGAGCCCGTTGGAATACAAGACAAAAGACGCCCCACCCAAAGCGGTACTTAACAGGGCCCTCTTGTTGGAGTCCCGCAAGCGGCGGCGCCCCTTCCAGGCAAAGGGCACCAACCCCAAACAACCAAGACAAACAACGGCAAAAGTCAACCATGGTCCAGTGGAGAGCATCGCCTCCAGACGACGTATAGGTACCCAGTACAGCCCCCACAATGCGCCGATAATGACCACTAAAAGGCTGGGACCGGCTATTGAGGTATTTTTAATCATCAGAAGCATAGAAGAAACAGAATTTGACTGCTCTCATCCGTTTGGGGCAAACAGCTCCGGCCCCAAAAGCCCGAACCGTTTGCCCTCTCAACTCGGCTATGCTAAAGGCTTGTTACCGGCAGTCAAGCCCCGGATATGCTCGAGGTGTTCTCAGCTTCAAGAGAACGAAAAATTGATCTAGGCGAGGAGGCATTATGTTCTTTGGCCTTTCCGGAGAAAAGCAGCAAGCTGTCCAATTCTCCCAGATCTTGCAATGCAAGGTCTGCAACGGACTTCTTACCCCGGTCAACAACTGATTTTTTGTCGGTCTGCGCTGCAGGTCCTGCGGCCAACGCTTTGATTGGGGTCAATATGCCCAGGAATTGGACGATGCACGGGAGGAGATGCTGGCTTCCGTACCCGTGGATCGGTTGTGAGCCGGACGACTTTTCTCCAGCCTCAACAAGCTATACGAGCATACTTTTTTTCTGGATGGAATACGATGCCTGCACCACCCGGAAGCTAAGAGCGAAGGCATTCTGCTTCCTTGTCCAGAAGTTCAGCATTTGGCTGGGAAAGACCCACTGAACCGATACCAAAGCGCCTGATTAAGAAAAGCCCGGCGGAAGACTTTCGGATTCCGAATCCAGGCTTTCCTGTTCCGGGGAAGGGGATGTGGGTTGTCCTCCCCGTTTGATGGACAGCCCCAGCCGGCGGCCTTGGAGTTGATAGCTTCCCTTCCCCAGACGCAGGCTCCCGGTGGGAGAAACCACTATGGCCGACCGACCTTGCACCGGACAGGCATGTTCGCAGGCTCCGCATCCACTGCACCTGTCTTCCAGGACAAAGGGAACAGCCTCCTGGTTCCCTACAACTCGACGCAGGTCTATGGCTCCATACGGGCAGGCCTCATCACAGACCAGGCAGGCCCGGTCCCATTCCCAGGCCAGACACATATGCCTATAAATGACCGCCGTACCCATCTTGGCCCACATCTTTTCCAGAACAGGGAGATTGCGGATTGCTCCGGTGGGACAAACCTGACCGCAGGCTGTACATTGTGTCCTGCACGGACCACGCCTGGACACTGCAACTGGGGCAAAAAGACCCTGCACACCTTGCTCGGTTCCCTGAGGCTGCAACATATTGGTGGGACAAACCCGCATACAGGCCCCGCAACGCACGCACAAGTTTAAAAAGACGATTTCCGGTACCGCCCCGGGCGGACGGATAAGATCCTCCGCCTTAGGCTGTCCCTTTTCCCGCTCCCCCCGATAAGCCCACAGCCCGCCCCAGCTCAGCCAGGCTCCTGCGGCACCCAGAACTACAGCCCCGGCCACCTGCCGCCGCTGCGGCCAGAACTCCTGGCCCCTTTTCAGGCTCGGTCCTTTGGGCAGCCAGGAAACGGCCTGCTCAGGGCATAGGGCCTGACAACGCCGGCAAGCCAGGCATTCCCCGGCCGGAACCTCTTCCGGACCGCTTACCCCAACCGGACAGTTTTTCAAACACAGATTACAGCCGCTGCAATGGGACTGCACCCGCCTGGTCAACAAGGCCGCCCGGCTGATCACAGCCAGAATTGCTCCGGTGGGACACAGATAGCGGCACCAAAACCTGGGCACCAACCAGGCCGTGCCCAATATGAGGCTCAAAAGAAGAACAAGGGTTCCAAGATTTCCAATACGAGCCGGTTCCGCTCCCACCCCCAAGACAGGAGACAATCCTACGGGCTGCAAGAGAAAATGGATCAAAGGCCAGATCAGAAGGGCATATAACCGGCCGGCTAAAGACAGGGGAGAACCCCAGTGGGTCATGTTTTGGCCCAGTACCGCAGCCACCAGCATGGCCAAAAGCAAAATATACTTCCCCTGCCTCCAGGACTGGGGTGGCTGCCATCCCTTCCCGGACCTTTTGGACACACCGGAGACCGCGTCCAGACTGGTACCCAAGGGGCAGACATGACTGCAAAAAAATCGTCCCAATACCAGAGTGATAATCAGAACTACCCCTACTTGCAGCAGGCCGGCAGGGATTTGGCCACTGCTCAACCATTGCCCTACCCACAGCAAAGGATCCAGACGGATCATAGCCGGCAACGGAGTCCACTCCTGCCAGGGCGGAAAACACAGGCCAACGCCGAACAGAAAAAGGAGCAAAAAACCTGTCTGGACTATCCGCTGCTGCATACACTCAATTCTTATTGGGCTGTTGCTATTGTTTGAATATTGAAGAATCATAATCCCAACCACCCCTGCCCCTCCTTGCTAAGGAGGGGAATCAAGAGGGCCGGGGTAGTTTGTTCGGTTTCTTTTGAACACCCCTAAGGTTTACCAGGTGAAAGCTCTTTACATTTCACTTGGGGCCCCGGTTCAATGTATTAAGCATTCCAGCATCCCAGCATCGCAGCATCCAAGTATCCCAGTATCCCAGCATTCCAGTATCCCAGCATCCCAGCATGCCAATTTTCACACCACAACCCGGCGAACGTTCAGATTACCCACATCCATACGGCCCAGGCCCCACTCATGGGCGATCCGGATATGCTTGACCTTCTGGGGTGGCATCTTTTGCCCGTACCAGGGGACCATGGACACCACCTGGGCATCGGCAGCCACCATGTCCTTTGAAGCTACCACTGTATTCATGGCCTTCACCTCACCCGGGCCGCTGGGCCCGTTGGTAGTCAAGGCCCGGGTCACATCAATGACCGTCAGGTCGGCTTTCAGCACTCGGCATAAATCGGCTATGGAGGTATGCAGATCATAACGCCAGTGCATTTCACTGCGATTGGCAATCAACCCCATCATTCCCTTCATGGACAAACTGACCCCGGTGCTCCCGTGATGTTTGGCCACCGGAACGGCAATAAGCACATCGGCCTCCAGAACCTCCCGCATGACCTCCGTCCGGGTGAAGTGTTGGGCCCCGGCAATCTCAGTCTGGACAAAGCCCTCAGGCGTATCCATAGCCCGGACCTCGCTTCCGGACACGGGCTGGCAGGCGGCTCTGATCCCACTGTTTTCCAAACAGGCTTCTGCTCCGCGCAAGGTATGATCCAGGATCAAGACCCGACTAGCCCCGGCTTCCCGGCACATAGCAGCCAGGGTGCTGATCACCTCCGGATGGGTCGTAGTGGCCATCCTGGGTGGATTGTCAAAGCTCATATTCGGCTTTAACACCACTTTCTGACCGGCCCGCACAAACTTCTGCATTCCACCCAAAAGCTCCATAGCAGCGCGGGTAGCGGCTGCCGGCTTTCCTTCGGCCAGGGCAATGTCCGGCACATTTTCAGCCCACAACCGGCTGGGAAAAACCGAGATCGAGCCGGCCAAGGTCAAGGCCGCCCCAGCCTGCCATTTCAGAAACTCGCGGCGGGAAAACATACTCATACAAACCTCCTGGCCGGGCCTGGATTCAGTCATTGTGAGGCAAAGACAACGGTTATCAGACTAACCTTAAGACCTGGGGCGGGGCAAGAGGCAAGTTTTCAGAGTCTGCGGGGATTGTCATTTTCCATGTTTTTGATATAGATACAAGAACAATACTCAATAGATCGTATCTCAATGGATCAAGCCAGGAGGACGAGCTTATGGCCCTGCGCAGCCTTTCAGTTTTCGACCACTGGGCTCAAAACGCCCGTATGTCTCCCAATGCTCCGGCCCTTGTATGGCTGGAAGGACACATGACATACGCTCAACTGCTTAAAGAATCTCAGTCTGTAGCCGCCGGTTTTCAGGATCAGGGCATAAAATACGGGGACCGGGTGGCCGTTATGGCCAGAAACGTACCACATTTTTTTTCTTTGTTCGGGGCTGCTTCCCTGATCGGTGCGGTTCTGGTCCTGATCAATCGCCGCTTGTCGGCGGAAGAAATCAAAGTGATCATTGAGGATACCACCCCCAAAATGATGATCTATGAGGATATCCAGCGGGATATGGTAGGTCCGATTCTGGATCAGTGTTCATCTGTGCGGACTCGGATAGCCTTGGGCCAATCCCAGGCCGGAGAAATGGCCTACGCCGAACTGCTTCAAGCTGGCCTGGCCTATCCGGTTCTGGTCTCTGAACACGCTCCATACATCATCATTCACACCGCAGCTGTGCAAGGTCGACCCCGGGGAGCGGTCTTGAGTCAGGAAAATCTCCTCTTGGCCGGACTGCAACTGACCCACGCCTTTGAGCTCACCCAACAGGATGCCAGCCTGAACGTCTTGCCCTTGTATCACATAATGGGGCTTAATCTGGCCTTTGCCGCCAGCTTGGGCCGGGGCAAGAATGTACTTATGACGCAGTTCGATCCTACCCTGGCAGCAGACCTCATCGCGGATCACCGGGCCAGCATCCTGGGCAGCTTTCCCCCCATCCTGTCCCAGCTCATGGAGGCCATTGAAAAAGAAAACACCGACACCGCCAGCCTCAGACATGTCATTGGATTGGAAAATCCGGAAACAGCCCAAAAATGGGAATCCGTGACCGGTTCCACCTTTTGGACCATGTACGGACAGACTGAGACCTCCGGGTTGATCACCTTCGCCCCCTTATCCATGCGTCCCGGAGGAGCAGGATTACCCGGGCCATTGTCCAACATAGCCATTCAAGATGATTCCGGAAACCCACTGCCCCCCCAGGCAGCCGGAGAGATCGTTCTGCAAGGACCATTAGTCTTTCTGGGATATTGGAATCAAGATGAAGTTAATGCCTATACCTTTCGTTACGGTTGGCATCATACCGGAGACATGGGCTACATTGATGACCATGGACATCTCGTTTTCCAGGGCCGCAAGGCGGAAAAAGACTTGATCAAATCCGGCGGGGAAAATGTCTTTCCAGCCGAAGTGGAACAGGTCATCCTTGACCATCCACACATAACTGAAGCCTGTGTCATTGGAGTTGATGACCCTCAGTTCGGGGAAGGGATCAAGGCCATCTGCGTACGCCTGGACAGTCAGGCTGTGAATGACCAGAGCCTGATCGAATTTGTCGGCTCCCGCATCGCCAGGTACAAAAAGCCCAGGTGGGTGGAGTTTGTGGATCAATTACCCAAGACCAAGGATGGGAACATAGACCGCACTCAAGTCAAAAGCACATATGGGAACGAGTAAGACTGCTGTTATCTGGATTCGAAAGAAGTCAACTAAAATTATAGTAACGGTAAGCAAAACCAAAAAGCCCTGAACAACCACGTAACCGGAGTTGCACCTCTATGCCCAACCCAGCCGCCCTGGACAGACTGGACCGCACCCGGGCCTTTTTGTCTGAAGTCACCCCTTTTCATGTCCTTACTGATGCCGACTTGGATCTGGCGGCCAGGTCGTTGAGCAAAAGCCACCATTTTCAGGATATGACCCTTTTCGTCCAGAACAAGACCATCCTCAACTATGTGTACATAGTCTTCCAGGGACGTCTGGAACAATTCATTTTAGACGGGGAAACCAAGACATTACGCGGCTTTTTGCAGGAAAAAGATCTCTATGGCGGACTCTCCATCTTGTTTAACAAAGGGACCTCCATCCGCACAGTGCGGACCGTAGAAGATGTGCTTCTGTTGCGCCTGCCCAAAGACATATTCGTCCAACTGTGCTCCAACTCTACCCAGTTTACCCGCCATTTCAGCGACAGTTTCACCCAAAAGCTCACAGATGCTCCCTATCTGACCACAATCGCCCAAAGTGTTCAGTCCCCATCTGAGGAGGGCCAAGCTGGCTTCTTAAATCAGCCCTTGAGCCGGATGATGCTTCAAAAGAATATGGTTACCTGCCCCAGCCAGAGCACAGTGCAAGCAGCTGCCCAGCGGATGACCGAACATAAGCAGAGCGCTCTGGTCGTCTCCGACGAACAAGGACGGAATTTGGGGCTGCTCACCGACCACGATCTGCGGCAAAAAGTAGTCGCCCCAGGACGCAGTTTCGACCTCCCGGTGTCCGAGGTCATGTCCACACCCCTGATTACCGTCTCTTCGGATTCTTACGTTTTTGAGGCCATGCTGAGCATGATGCAATACGGAATCAAGCATTTGGCGGTCTTGGATGAGGCCGGCCACTTGCATAGCATGCTCACTGAACAGGACTTTCTGGTAGCCCAGGGACGATCCCCCGTTTTTTTGATGCACGAGATCCATGAGGCTTCGGACATTGCATCCTTGACCACCCTGTACTCCCATCTTCCCGGGCTGATCACTTCCTTACTGGAGCACGGGGCCAAGGCCGCACATTTAAACAGAATCATTACCGCAGTGGCCGATGCCATTTTGGACAAGATCATGCGCATAAGCCTGGAAGAGACCGGCCCCCCGCCAGTTCCCTTTGCCTTCATGCTCCTGGGCAGCGAAGGTCGCAAAGAGCAGACCTTAAAGACGGATCAGGACAACGCCATCGTTTTTGAAGACGTTCCAGAGGACCGCTTTCAGGAGACCCAATCCTTTTTCCTGCACCTGGCGCAACTTGTTTGCAGCCGGCTCAATGACGTGGGCTACGTTTTTTGCGAATTCGACATCATGGCCCAAAACCCGAAGTGGTGTCAGCCATTGTCCCAGTGGACCAAAAACTTCCAGACCTGGATCCGAGCCGCGGAACCGGAAGACCTGTTGCAAGCCAGTATATTTTTCGATTTTCGCCTGGGGTATGGAGATGAACAACTCATCCAGGGTCTCTTCGATTTTCTGAACAAGACCTTGGGGGGCTGGAAGGGATTTTTTCGCCACTTAGCTGAAAATGCCCTGCATTTCAAGCCCCCTTTGGATTTTTTCGGCAACTTCGCCCTGCAAAGCAAAGGGGACAAGAGAAACACCCTGGACATCAAAAGTCCTATGCGCTTAATTGTTGATTTTGCCAGACTCTACGCCTTGCAACACAAAATCCCGGTGACCAATACCTTTGATCGCCTGCACGGAATGACCGAACAAGGAGTCCTGGACAAAGAAGACGCCGATGAGCTCATCCACGCCTATGCCGTCCTCATGCATACCCGCCTCAGTCACCACGCCAGATGCATCTCCGAACTGGGCATCCCGCCAAATAACGACATCAACCCCAAAGTATTAACCCATATTGAACAGCAAATGCTCAAAGAAGCATTCAAACGGATTCGAATGGCCCAGGGCAAAATGCGCATGGAACTCACCTATGATACCGGCATCTGATCTCCCCGGTAGTCGTTACTGCCCACGCTGATGGAAGCCATGTTCACTTGGGCGTTTTTGGAGCTTTGACTGGCCTCCATAGCCTGGTGCAAGGTGGTAAGTCCTTGTTGGGCCAAAAGTGGTAAAAGACGAAGGAAGATCTCGGCCGTGGTCCAGGTATCACCCATGGCGCTGTGCCGGGAATGCAGACTGGTGCCCAACCGCTGGGATATGGATTCCAAATCGTGTTTCTTTTTGGTTGGATGGACCAGGACCGAAAGCTTAAAGGTATCCAGAACGGGATTGGAAAAACGTATGCCGGCCTTATCTTCCTTGGCCCGTAAAAATCCCATATCGAAATCCGCACAGTGGGCTACCAGAACCGTCCCCTCGGCAAACTTATAAAACAGAGGCAGAACCTCTTCGATCCGGGGCTTGCCCTGCAGTCGTTCATTGTCCAGACCATGCACCCGAACTGCTTCCTGGGACACCGTTCGCTTGGGATCGACCAACTGTTCAAATATTTCGTGCTCTACAATCCGTCCGTTGACCACCCGCATTCCGGCGATGGCCACGATCTCGTCCCCGGATCGAACGTCCAGTCCTGTGGTTTCCAAATCAAATATAGTGTATATGAGATCGTCCAGCCGGGGATCCCCTTCTGCTTCCTCGGTGCTTTGATCGAGCAAGGCGAAATCATACATGGGTTGGCCTTCAGCTTGGTGATCAACTGCCTCTTGAGCATCTTCCTCGACTGCCAGGGGCAAGGCGATGGACAGCTCGGCCAAGCCTGCATATTCAGTCCGTGAACTCCAATCTGCACAGTGGCGTTTGAGCACATCCCGGATGCGAAGGACCGGATCCTCGCCGCCTAAAACCGGCCGCATCCTCCATGCGGCCAAAGTGTTGGCCGGCACCGGCTCTCCCCTCCAGGTTAAAACAATGTGCACACTCTGACCCTGGACCTTCCCCGAACACCACACATTATGCACATCGTGCTCCTGCCTGAGCATTCCCAGCACGGCCAGCACGGTCTGGACCAGGGTAAAAACCTCTCCTACCAGAACGTGGTCTCCTCCGGCTATGGACAAATGGACCTGCATAGGGACTGTTATCCGGGCCTCACTGTGGATGAGGTGGAGGAGATCCTGGAGACTTATGTGATGTATGGGCCACTCTGCACCCAGGATTTGAGACAACTCCCCCATGCCCTGTTGCAAGTCCATGCGCAGGCCAAACACCGTATCGCAAATCATGGACCTATACGCCCGCAGGGAATCCTCGCTTTGGGGTCTGTCTCTGTGTAAGAGATCATCGATGCTGGCACATACCCCGGCGGTCTGGGATTGCGTCTCCTCCACAAACCAGTCCAGAATGTCCATGGCGTTGCGTTCCTGATAAATCTGGGCCGAGACATCCTCTAAAAGGAGGATAAAGCCGATCGGCCCCTCCTGGTGACCGGTAATTGGGACCATGACCCCTTTGAGCAAACGATCGCCAGGTCCGCGGAGCATGAAAGGCACCCCGGCATCCTTCTTCCTTCCCCCTAACCTGGATTTCCCGGCTTGCCAAGCGTACTCCAGCATACCTGGTTCGACCAGACTGTATACCGAACGACCCAAGCCCAAGAAGCCGCACACGAATCCTTCCTGACACTCCTGTTCGGAACGCGGAAACATTCTTCTGGCCTGTGCATTATACAATAGAATGCTCCCGGCTGTATTGGCCGCGATGACCGCTTGCGGCAAGTGGGCAATGACCGCGGCCAGGATGCTCCTTTCTCGCTCCAACTCTGCAGTCACTTTGTGCAAATGATCGCCCAGGGTCTGCTGTAAGCCCTGCAGGCGCTCGGCAGCTTCATTGATGCTGCGAGCCAGGCGCTTGAACTCCGGACATCCGGCCAAGGGAATACGGTGGCCGGGATTGACGGTGGCAATCAGGGTGGTCTCTTCACTGATCCTGTCCAGGGGCAGGATGTAGGCATGGAAAATGTCATTGATGATCAATAGGTAGGCGATAAGAGCCAAAAACAGACCGAGAAGAATCCAGCCCTGCATCGGCCTCAGTGTTTCCAGGCACACCAGCTGGGTCTCCGGGGGCAATGAGGCGTAGAGACGGAAAACCAAACCGGACAGGGCTCCCAGGGCCAGAACAGGCAGTCCTACGGTCATCAACCAAAACTTGCGCTTGAGATCCATCCCTGCTCCTTACAAAAAACAATCCCGCCAAGGCGGGATTGTTTTTTGTTTATCGGGAATAAGGTATTCACGTACTGAAAGGCAAACCTACCACCCAGCACGCGTATTGACTCCAATCATCCAAACATTCCGGCACCCATAAGTATCACCCACAAGATGCTGAATCCGACCACCACGATCAACCAAATATCTTCATGCTTCATGGCCATTATCCTCCTGCTTTGCTTTTCTGAAGAAGAAAACCACAGCCGGTCCTTATATTCAATCTCAAGGACATCTTGCTTAGGTCACCTCTTCGACCACAATGTTTTGTTCCGTCTCAGCCCGCTGAATGATGTCATCGGTCATGGTGGACATCTCAGCCTTAAAGCACAGGGCCCACATCATGATAATACCCAGGATCCACCAGCTTATCTGCCAGGACCACACTGGGGTGAACCCGGCAAAGGAAAAGGCCCAGTTACCCAGAATACACAGAGGACCAATGGCAAAGATATACCACAAGGGAACCACGACCTTCATGGCATTCCGCCATTTCTGGCCTTGCGGACTGGCCTTGGCTATATCATCCATCCAGGTTCGGAACTCTCTTTGCCGGTCCACAGTTTCCTGGCTGTCTTTTAAGCCCAGGCCGCGGCAGAGGTAGGCCACGAGCAGACCGCTGCCGGTTCCCCAGGCCGCGCAGTGGATGGTCAAAGGATTGGGCCAGACCTTATAGGTCAAGATAACCATAACCAGTCCGACCAGGATACCCAGAACCGTGCCCCAGGACGGCCAGCGGAAGCCCCACAGGGTGCCCAGCAGGGGCACGTACATGACAAAGCCCAGGGCCGTGGCCAGAGCTCCCAGGATGACCAGGGCCGCCTTGGAAGTAAGGCCGATGACAAGGGCCAGAATGGTGACAATGGTCACAAAGATCCGGTTGACCCAGATCTGCTCGGCGTGGCCGCCTTTTTTCTTCCGGATCTTCAGCCACCAGATGTCCCGCAAAAGCATGGATCCGGCCGTGCCGATGTAGGGGGCGGCTGTAGAGTGCATGGCCGCGATCAGCCCGATGAAGGTGATGCCCAACAGGAACGGAGGTATGTAGCTGGCCATCAGCTGGGGCACCACGTCCGAATCCTGGGCCAAAGTCAATGCCTCAGTCTGACCCAAAATGATGGCCCCCAGTCCCTGGAAGGCGGTGAAGAAAAACAAGGCAAAGCCGACGATGAAGGTGGACATGAACACCTGCTGCCAGGCAAATGGCCGCGGGTTCTTGTTGGCGAACTGCCACATGATAAAGGCCGGGGAGGACTGGATGCCCATCAGGGCGAACATATAGGTTAAAATCATGACCGAGGTCCAGGTGGTTTGGCCCACTGTAAAGTTAATAACCGAGGGCACCTCCAGGTATTTGGGATCCAGCTGGGCTACTTGCTGGCTCAGGCTACTCCAGCCCCCGAATTCGGCCATAGTAAAGGCCCCGACCAGGATGATGGCCGCCACCAAAAGGACGAACTGGATCACGCCCACCCAGGTGCTGGCCCGCAAGCCGCCGGTGACCACGTAGAACCAGACAATGGCGGCCATGATGATCGCCCCCCAGACCACGGGCATGCCGGTGACCCAATGGAAAAGGGCGGCCGCAGCCATCAGCTGCACCGCGGAATAGAACATGCCGTAGAGGACGGCCGTGAGCACCACCAGGTAGCGCACGCCTTCATTATTGTAATAATAGGAAAACATATCCCCCGGGGTGACGAAGCCGTATCTTTTCCCGGCCAGCCAAACCCTTTTGGCGAAAAAGGTCCCAGTGATGGGAATGGTCAGTACGTAAAAGGAGGCAAAGGCATAGGCCAAACCCGCCTTCCAGATCAAACCCGGATGACCCACAGTGGTCCACCCGCTGAACGAGGCTGCCGTGGCGGCCATCATAAAGGCGATCATTGGGATCTGCCTTCCCCCGATGGTATAGCCGGAGGAAGTTTTTTCGGTGAAGTATCCGCGTAATCCCCAGTAAAAGCAGTAGATAATGTACAGTCCGAGGAATACCCAGACCCAGGTCGTTGTTACATCTGCCATGTTTCCCCCCTATGTGTTTTGACGAGTTATGTCCACATATGGTCCCCAAAAAACGCAACTTTGCTCTATTTGGCCCATTTCCCAGCGGTCTGTTTCATAAGCCACTATCAGAGCAACCGCCTTTGATCATGAATCTTTTCTGCGTTTATGATCATAAACAAAGTGCACCAAGTCACGTCTGCCTTCCCCCAAATCGCATCACCTCCTTGCCCGGCTAAAGATTGGACGCCAAACTGATCGTATATTCCATCGCATCCTGGAGGGATATCCATGGCCTGCGCGGCCACTTTCATCCCTCCTGGATGCGTTTGGTACCTGCCATCAGTCCTGAACCTGCTTACGGATTTCCTCCACAATATTGGGGTTGGCCAGGGTGCTCACATCACCGATGTCACTGTAATTGGAGATGGAAGCCAGGACCCGGCGCATGATCTTTCCGGAACGGGTCTTGGGCATATCCGGGACCAAAAAGACCTTGGATGGTTTGGCAATCTTGCCCACCACATCGGCTACCGCGTCCGAGATCTTCTTGCTCAGCGCATCCGAGGGCTCCACTCCGGGCCGTAAAGAGACGTACAGGTGGGGAACGGTGCCTTTGACCTCGTCGGCCACAGCCACCACCGCTGCCTCGGCCACCTCGTCCGCGGTCAGGGCTCCGGACTCGATCTCCTTGGTGCCCAGACGGTGACCGGCCACATTGATCACATCGTCGATCCGGCCCAGGATGCGCACATAACCATCCGTGGACATGACCGCCGCATCCCCGGCCATATAGGGCCAATCTTTCCAATCCGTGCTTTTGGGGTCTTTGCAGTACCGTTCATAGTAGGTCTTCACGTAGCGTTCCCGGTTCTTCCAGATGGTCTGAAAGGCCCCGGGCCAGGGGTTTTTGATACAGATATTCCCGGCTTTGCCTTCACCGGGCTGGATCTCGTTTCCTTCATCATCCAGGATGACCGGATGGATGCCGGGGACTCCAGGTCCGGCACTGCCCGGCTTCATGGGGGCAAAACCGGGCATGGTGCTGCACAAGAAGCCTCCGGTTTCCGTCTGCCACCAGGTATCCACAATGGCTGCCCTCTCCTTGCCCACAACTTTGTAGTACCAACGCCACACCTCGGGCTCAATGGGCTCGCCCACAGTGGTCATATGCTTGAAGTGGTAGTTGTATTTGGGGGGTTCATCCGCACCCGCCTTGCGCAGACCCCGGATGGCTGTGGGTGAGGTATGGAAGATGTTCACACCCAGCTCTTCCGCCACCCGCCAGGGTCGACCGGCATCAGGAAAGGTGGGCACACCTTCAAAGACAACGCTGCTGGCCCCCAGGGCCAATGGACCGTAGACGATAAAGGAATGCCCGGTGATCCAGCCGATATCGGCCATGCACCAGTACACGTCCTCGGGATGGATGTCCTGAACATACTTGGACATCCAGGCCACATAGGACAAATATCCTCCTATGGAATGCTGGCAGCCTTTGGGGCGTCCGGTGGAGCCGCTGGTGTACATGAGAAAGAGGATGTCTTCCGCCGGCATGGATACCGGTTCCACCACCTCACCCCGCTTTTGATTGACCAGTTCATCCAGATAAAAATCCCGACCTTCGACCATGGGAGTGGTCGCTGAATACTTGCCGGGGTATCGTCTCCAAACCAAAACCTTGTTCACCTTTTGTCCCTGCTTCTCCGCCGCTTCCACCGCCTCGTCGGCCTTGACCTTGTGATCCAGGAGCTTACCGCTGCGGTAGTAGCTGTCCATGGTAATCAGGACTTCACTTTCCGAATCCCAGATCCGGTCCCCACAGGCCTTGCCGGAAAAGCCGGCAAAGACTTCGGAATGGATCACTCCCAGTCGGGCACAGGCCAGCATAGTGATGGGCAATTCCGGGGTCATGGGCAGATGCAGGGTGACCCGGTCCCCGGCCTTCAAGCCCATCGAGTCCTGAAGTACCGCAGCCAACTCGTTCACTCGCCTGTACAACTCCTGATACGTTATGTGCTGGATGGGCTCTTCTTCCAATTCCGGCACAAAATGAATGGCCGTCTTGTTCCTGTACTGGTCCAAATGCCTGTCCACGCAGTTATAAGACGCGTTGAGCTTTCCTCCCACAAACCACTTCCAACATGGAGCGTCACTGGTATCCAACGTGGTATGCCAATACTTGTCCCAGTCCAATAGATCGGCGAACTCTTTGAAGCACTCCGGGAACTTATCCAGGGTAAACCGATCGAAAATACTGGGGTCTGAACAATTGGCTTGCCCAATAAACTCTGGCGGTGGGTAATAGAACTCTTCCTCTTGCCAATGCACGTCATAATGAGCAGTTTCTTGTCCTTTTTCCGCCATGCTTCCCCTCCTTGTTGAAGAAGTGTTTCCAATACAGACCAACAGGCGAATCACCGGTTCGACACTCAAAGAAAGGACGAGCTTCCGGGATTCTTAAGGGAAATATCCTACAACTCTTATGTATTGTCAATAGGGTTCGCATTTTTTTCAAGAAATTCTTGGATCACTCCGAACACATACCGCTGTTATCAAGATTCAAAGGAAATCAACTTAAACAGCAATTTGTGTTCAGTGTTCAGCATAAGAACTTGATGTACCCTGATATTCCTTGATTTGCGAGCCTGATGCCTCAAAATGTCCCAAATTTGTTACCAAAGTATCATATCCGCATGGATCGGGCCTTCTGAAGCTGAACACTGAACACTGAAACCTGAACACTCCTGGAACCTTACACCTGAGAACAAAATTACCGTGATTCCTGAACTGTTGCTTCCCAGGCATATGTGGGGTAGGCTGCAACCGTTTCGCAAAGTACGTGCGTGCAGGCAGTAGCCTGCTTGGAAAGGAGAGGCGGAATGAGTCTGCGGCATCTGGAGTCCCTGTTTCGACCCAAATCGATCTCTTTGGTAGGAGCCTCCAACCGTCCCAAAAGCATTGGGGCGGTTGTTATGCATAATCTTTTGCGTGGGGGATTCTCCGGCCCGATACTACCGGTCAATCCCCGCCACAAGGCCGTGGGTGGGGTACTGAGCTATCCATCGGTGCAGGAACTACCCTTAAGTCCGGATCTGGCCATTGTGTGCACCTCACCTCAGTCAGTGCCTGACTA
>CAZUER010000070.1:0-20383 GCA_964619345.1 uncultured Desulfohalobiaceae bacterium | reverse complement strand
GGCCGATGGCTTCGGCCTTGGCTGTTATGGACCGCCCGGAACGCCCGATGGTGGCAAAGACCTCAAAGGGCTTGCCGTCCACTTCGTTGACTGTCAGATACAGATCTCCCAGGCCGGTCTGCACCTTCTGGGTAAATCCATACACTACGTCCGGCCGTTCCCGGACCGGCACCCCGTTGTGGACCGGAGCCTGTTGGGTACTGCCTCCGGTGCTTAAGACCTGGTCCGCCTTACACCCGTCCCGGTATACGGTCACCCCCTTGCAGCCCAACTCATAAGCGGCCCAGTAAATTGACGAAATGTCCTCCTCAGTGGCCGAATGGGAGAGATTAACGGTCTTGGACACCGCGTTGTCCGTGAATTTCTGAAAAGCGGCCTGCATGCGCAGATGCCAGATAGACTCAAAATCCATAGCCGTAACAAAGACCTCCCGCAACTCCTGGGGCAGATAGTCCATTTCCCGGATCGTCCCCTTTTCGGCCACCTGACGCATCAGGCTCTGACTATACCAGTCGGTCTGGCGTAAGGCCTGTTCAAAATGCTGATTCACTTCGAGCAAGGTCTCGCCGTCCATGACATGTCGGGAAAAGCTCAAGGCGAACAACGGTTCAATACCTGAAGAACATCCGGCCAAAATGGACAGGGTCCCGGTGGGGGCAATGGTGGTAGTCGTGGCATTGCGGTAAGGCCCCAGATTCTTGCGGGCAAAATCGGAATCCGGGTATGCGGGAAAGGGCCCCCGTTCCTGGGCCAGGAGCTTGGAGGCCGATCTGGATTCCTGATGCAGAAAATCCATGAGCTTTTCACCCAGGCTCAAGGCCCGGCGGCTGTTGTAGGGGATGTGCAGCTGATACAACAGATCGGCCCAGCCCATGATCCCCAGACCGATCTTGCGGTTGGTGTGCACCATGTCCGTGATCTGGGGCAGTGGATAGCGGGAGGCGTCGATGACATTGTCCAAAAAGCGGACGCAGAGATGAATGGTCCTCTTCAGGCCGGGCCAATCAACCCCATCCTCGGCCTCTGGAGAATAAAAAGCGTCCACATTGATAGAGCCCAGATTGCAGGCCTCAAAGGGCAGAAGGGGTTGCTCACCGCAATTGTGCACCACCAGCCCATTGGCATCAAAAGCGTGTCTGTTCGGAACGTGAACGTCATAGACCTCCTCCCAGCCGCAATCTTCCAGAGCGGCAAAGGTACATGTAAAGCGTTCCCGGTTCAGACTCCGCTTATACCCGGAAAGGACGGCATGCAACTTTCTGGCCTTCCCGGCATCGTGAAAACCAATGCTCTCCGCATACCGGACGAGATTGTCCCGGCTTATAACCAGTTCGTGTTGCCTGCGGCAGAAATACGACTTCAGCCCGCCCTGCCCGTCCGGCATTTCTCGTCCACCGGCTTTACGCCGGTCCAGATATATACAGGAAACTATACCCAATCTGAGCAACATCCGCTGCACAGCCTGCAATGTCTCCAGATTGCTTTGAGCCAGGCGAAGGCTCACTCCTTTGACCTGATCCCCTTGCACCGAGCCATCGGCATCAAAAAGGCCGCGCAAAAATCCAGTATAAAATGCAGAGGACGTTTTTTCCACTTCCGGGGTGATCTCTTTGCGTCCAGGCTGCATACCCAGTTCTGTGGCCATCTTCTTCAAAGAGCCCAGGCTGAGACGATACTCATTGCGCTCAGCCAGTTTTTGCCATCCGTGAAAGTCGGACCTATGTGGCAACTCATGGGCATAATCCAGGGCCGCCTGCATAATGCCAGAAACATCCCCATCATCTCCTGACTCTCCATTTACTGCATCCTCCTGGGTCCAGACCGAAATCACGGCTTTGTCCTGCCTGAGGGTTCCATCACCGAGTAACAAGCCCAGCAAATAGCCATCCCCTAGTCTGCCTGGCCCGGCCCAGTTCACCATCTCCCGGTGGTTGTTGAGCAGGATTTTATCCCCGGGAACAAGCCGATCAGCCCGCACCCATTCGGTTCGCAGGACATATCGGGTCATGCTGGCCGCCCGGAGGACCTTGTGTTCCGGAGTCAACCGGAGTGTATATCCTTCGGCAGTCTTGAGGCTGGCCACCCTTTTCCGGCCGGTGGAAAAAAATCCCTGTTCGGTAGACACACACACCCGGCCGTTGACTTGCAATTGCACCTGCCTCCCTATCAGATCCTGAACCTGGCGGGGCCCATGGCTGGTATGGACATAGGAGTCAGCGGTAACGCAAGGGTTGGTGGCCTCGATCTCTCCCTGGTGCGGGGTGGGATTGTCCCGATTGATGCGGTCCAAAAAGATGATCCCCGGATCACCGCTCTCCCAGGCCTTCTGAACCAGAAGATGATACACCTCCCTGGCCCGCAGACGCTCCTTTTCCTGGCCGGTATGGGGGGCAATGAGCGGGTATTTTTCATCCTTGTCCACAGCCTGCATAAAAGCTTCGGTTAAAGCCACGGAGAGGTTGAAATTGTTCAGCTGTCCCTCCCGCTCCTTGGCCTTGATAAAATCCAAGATATCCGGGTGGTCCACCCGCAGTATGCCCATATTCGCACCCCGCCTGGTCCCCCCCTGCTTGACCTGCTCTGTGGCTGTATTGAAGATCTTCAAAAAGGAAATCGGACCGGAGGCGATCCCTCCGGTGGACCCCACCCGGCTCTTCTGGGGCCGCAACCTGGAGAAGGAGAACCCGGTCCCCCCACCGGATTTATGAATCAAGGCTGCATATTTAATGGCATCGAAAATGCCGTCCATGGAATCTTCCACCGGAAGAACAAAGCAGGCCGCCAATTGCCCAAGATCCGTGCCTGCATTCATCAAGGTCGGGGAGTTGGGCAAAAACCGAAAAGAAGTCATCAGATCGTAAAAATCTTGGGTCAGCTCGGAAACACTGTACGGCGAATCCGTGTACTTGCCTTCTTCCTGGGCGATGCTCTCCGCTACCCTCCAAAACATCTCCGGAATACTTTCCGTGGGCTCTCCGTCCGGGCCTTTGCGCAAGTATCTCTTGTTGAGCACCAGCTCAGCGTTTGGATTCAGTTCTATATCTGTCAATTCCTCTCACTCCTTGTTCTTGACCTACACACTATCATCGGGTCCGGCCTTGCCTTTGTGGCCAGATACTGTCTCCTAGGGGATCGTTATAAAATAATCATGTCATATTTTCACCCAAGCGGTCTTCAATGGCCTTGATCAGATCATTCGTTGATATGGGCTTGGCGATGAAAAAACGCCCCCCGATTTCCTTGTAATTGTTTTCCCCGGTCTCATCTTTGGTCACAATGGCGGTCAAAAAGATGATCGGAATATGACTTATGTCTGGATCGTGCTCAAACCATCCGGCCACCTCATCTCCGGACATATCCGGCATGACCAAATCCAGAAGGACCAAATCCGGGTTATACTCCTTGGCCATTTCTAAGCCGAGTTCTCCGTTGTCCGCGGTATATACCGAAAATTGGCCGGTTCGTTCCAGGTTGCCTTTGATGAAGAAACAAAAATCCTCTTCGTCGTCAATAAGTAATACTTTGACCATATGAACGGCTCCTTTCCCATACATAGAGGTCTAATGCTGGATATGCCCACGACTAAAAGGACTCAGGCCGGTTGCAAATACACCATGAATGTTGTTCCAGCACCAACCTGGCTTTGAGCCTCGATCCTGCCCTTATGATGTTCCATGATCATTTTGGCTATACTCAGTCCCAGTCCCGTCCCCCGACTCTCTTGCTTTGTGGTGTAAAACGGTTCAAAGATCTTGGAAAGTTCCTCTTCATTCATTCCCGGTCCATTATCGGCCACTTCCACAACCACCCAAGATCTCTTGGATAACTGTTTATCCTGCTTCTTTTTTTCCAACTCCCCATCTCCGTTTTCTCGATAAACAGAGACCTCAATACGGCCGTTTTCCTCTTGGGCCTCAACGGAATTGGTGAACAGGTTGACGAAAACCTGCTGCAATGCATTGTGGTTGGCCAAAACCGCCACGTCTGGATCAGCACATGCCAGTAGAAAATCGACTCCATGCTTTTGTAACTTATGCTCTACCATTTTCTTGGTATCCTCAAGCAAGGGACATACTTGAAGGGGATCGAGGGGGAAGTTGGCCGACTTGGAAAAACGGAGGAAATCTTCGACTATATTGTTGGCTCGATATACTGCTTGTTTGATCTTGTGCACCGCTTGAACGAGTTGTCTGTTTTTCTGATCGATTCCCCCTTCAATAAATTCCGAACCAATGAGTATTATCTCCAAGGGATTGCGCAACTGATGGGCTATGCCGGAAGAGAGTCGCCCAATGGTCTCCAGTTTGCTTTTTTGAATAAGCTGTTCCTGGGTCTTCTGCAGCTTGTCGTAGGCAGCCCGAAGCTCTTGTTCGGCCTGAACTCTTTTGGTGGCATCCTTAGCCACTACCGAAACAGCGGCCAAATCCTTACTCCAGGAGTCGAACACCGGATGCAGAGAGGTCAGATACCAACGGTCATTGTCTTCATCATGCCATTCAAACTGGGTCGAGGATTGGGTACGCAAAACATATTCAATATGGGGGGTCAAAGATCGAACCAGGGATTCTGGAAAAACCTGGGTATAGAGGTGACCGGTCAACTTGTCTTCCGAGGTTCTCAATTGGCGGGCCAAGGCCCGGTTTGTGGATACCAGTTGCCCCTGCCGGTCCAGCATAAACACATACCCCTCAATAGACTGGACCAGGGAGCGAAACTTCTCCTCGGAATCCTTGAGATCCTTGTTGATATCCTTGATCAGGGCATCGATGATGTATCCGAATAAAAGGGAAACCACAAAGATAAATGGCAGGCGCAAGGCGTACAAGGTAGCGTATTCTCCGGAAAAATTGCCTTGATTATACATGATCCAACCGTAGATGAGGACAAACAACCCCGTATTGATCATCAGATAGCGAAAGTCGGTGCTCAGGGAGGCAATACCGATAATAAAAAAGTAGATAAGATAAAATGAGGTCTCCACCTGTCCAACCAGGTAGATGCCCAGGGTGATCATGATGGTGTCAAAACAGACCAGTAGATTATAAAATTTGCGTTTGTAAAAGAAGCGGTCCGGCAGAGCGGACAAAACCAGGTTGGTCCCCATGTACAAGGCTATATATAGATAGGACCAGAACTTGGTTTCAAAACTGCCGGGCTCAAAGACCAGCATGTAGGCCAGAGAAATAATGGCCGTGAGCCGAATATAAAAGATATTCGACTTGTGGGACCGGCTATAATATTGCATGCGGCCTTGCCCCAAGAAAGTGAGTAAATAGCCCAGTAAGAACCATGCTGATTTTTATATCCGCCAAAAAGAACAAATTCTCGACTTTGAAAACATACGCATCCCTTGGACGAGCCCTGAGAAGAAGATGGCTCAGTTATCCAAGCAGAGCCGTAACGTGATCGTAATTTTGGGCAAAAAAGGCGCCAGCACCGGCGAACATGTTTACTGAGGAGAGGACATACTGGGCAGTTTCCCGGCGGGCCTGTTCGGGAAGATTATTAAACATGTCCTGGAGCTCCTTGTGAGTAGGGCAAGCCTTCAAACTGGCCCAGACTTGAGCTGGATCAGATTCTTGTTGGTTCGAAGCTGAAAGGGGCTTTTCCTGCGGAGCTTGCTGCCAGGCTTTTCGGGCTTGATCCTTGATTTCCTGCAGCCCATTTACCAAAAGGGTGATTTCGTGCTCCAGTTCAGAAAGAGAAACGTCACTCACTACCGGCATGCTTTGCCCCTGACCGATACAGTTCAAAATAAAGCGTAAGGTTTCCCTGGTCCTCTGATCCTCTTCCGGGGACAAAACCAACTCCCAGTACTGTGATGACATTTTTCTCTCCCAATTAGAACTCGTCCTGAATATCCTCATCCTCTTTACATTGCTGATGCTGACTGAGGCTGAACAATCCGTCAACGGCAAACTGCAGGTGATAGTTGGGGACCTTGTGCAGGTGAATGCGCCCGAATCGCTGATCCTCGGCCACTGCTGATAAGGGCGTCAATCCAATGGGGATGGGCTGGGGGAGCAAGGAAACCTTGATGGACGTCAGCCAGTCTGCATACCTTTCTTGGAGATAGACAATCAAGGCATCCTTTTCTTCTCTGCTGAACGTCTCCAAAAAGACCTGCCGGCTGCCTTGGGGATCAATGGGCTGATTCCGGCGCATGGGCTCTCCTAAAATTTTCTCCCACTCATATCGCCCTTCCTCTTCCGCCTCCCAGTGAGCCCGGAAAAGATGAATCTCCACATTTTTATGGCCGCGGAAGTGACTGACCACCATGCTGACCACAAATCCCCGATTTGTTGCTGGTTCCTGACCCTGAGTCTGATCATAAATGCGCATAACAAAACGTCCTGGCTAAATGTTGGGCGACTTAGAAATATCCCAAACTGCGTAAAACATGAAGTTTGTCTTCTTTGTTTCTATCCCGACCCGAACGCTCATCCTGGCCAGAAGGCCGGGTACACGGACGGCACCCTAAAGATCTATACCCATGATCATAGAGAGCACAATAGGGCAGGCCGTGTTGCAAAGTAAAGGACCAAATATCCATTTCCGTCCACTGAATCAGGGGATGAATCATAGTATAGCCGGGATCGTGTTTCTCTTCCCGCCACGAGCTTGCCCCCCTCTCTGGATGTTCATCCGCCCTGATTCCGGTCAGCAACAGGGAAATGCCCAAAGCGGCAATCGCCTGCTGCAAAGGTCGTATCTTAAGATCTGTACAGCATTGCACCGCATCTTGGGCTACCGGATAGGTTTCCAAATCCATATCGGGTCGGATTATGCTCAAGGAAACATTCCAATCGGCAGCTATGCGATCTCGAAAAGCTAGGATTTCCGGGAACTTGAGGCCTGTGTCCAGATTCAAGGCCAATACTGATGGAGAACTTAGGCCATGCTCCCAGAGTGTTTCTCTCCACAGGGCCAGAGCGATAGTGGAATCCTTGCCCCCGGTCCAGGCTACTGCAATCCTGGAGGTATCGGACATGTTCAAGGCCCGTCGCAAATGATTTCGAGTTTGCTCGATCTTTTCTTCAAGGGTCATTGGCAATCATTAAAAAAGTCCAGGCGGGTCAGGGGTCGACTCTCCTGGACTTTGTCAACAGCATGGACACAAGTCAACAGGCTAGATTTTTCGCTTTTTCAGGGCGTATATTATACAAATTGCTGCTCCACCCCAGGTCACAGCCAATCCAAAGATCATCATAAATATCGCTCCACCGCTCATATCTCATCTCCTTTGTTCGATAATCCATGTAGTACAGTCACTGCATATAACGTTTTTTGGGCGCTTTGGCCCAAAAAATGTGTCAGATTTGCCGGAGGCAAAGATGACCTCTGACCTCTGTTAGGTATTATTGGCGCAACTCCGCCCGCTTTGCATCACAAAGCTCAAAACAACGATGCCGATAACCACCACCCAGCCGAAGATGATGAGTGCACTCCCCGCATAGCCGCCATAGGCTGTACGGATATCCCCCACCAGGTTGGCGATGGCCATGTAGCCCAGCACAATAGGGGTGATCACTTTCAGGCAGAAGTTCCACCAGGTCCCAATTTGAAAATCGGACAAGGAATTGGCGTGTTCCCGGATAGAATCCAGCTTGAAGAACCAGGACAAAAGGATCACTTCCACCAACCCGGCAAAAACAATGCCGAAGTTATTAATAAAGTGATCGACAATATCCAAGACCAGCAAACCGCCCTGGGTCATAAAGACCAGACTGAACATAAATCCAATGATGCAGAACAGGCTGGTGGTCGGCTTGCGGCCCCAGCCGAATTTATCCATGAGTCCGGAGCAGCAGGCCTCGGTAATGGAAATCATTGAGGACAGACCGGCAAAGACCAAGGCCAGAAAGAAAAGGAATCCGAAAAAACTGGCTCCGGGCAAGAGACTTATGGCCTTAGGGATTGTGATAAAGGCCAGACCAACTCCTGCTCCGGCCACATCTTGAATACCCACACCCTGCTGGGTGGCCATATACCCAAGCACTGCAAAAATCATGATCCCGGCCAGCATACTGAAGCCGCAATTGATGAACGCGGTCATCATCCCGTTGTTGTTGATGTCCGATTTTTCCGGCAGGTAACTGGAATAGGTTATCATGATGGCGAAACAAATGCTCAGGGTAAAAAAGATCTGCCCGTAGGCCGCCGTCCAGACCTGATAGTCCATTATGGCGCTGAAATCGGGACGGAAAAGCCATTGCAAGCCTTCGGACGCTCCGTCCAGAGTCACCGCCCGGCCCAGCATGATAAGCAGCAAAAGGAAAAGCAGGGGCATAAAGATCTTGTTGGCCATCTCAATACCCCGCTTTACCCCGCTGAACAGGACCAGCCAGGTAATGAACCAGATGACCACCGCAGCCACAAAGACGGGCCACACAATGCTCCCCCACTCCATGGGACTGGAAGAAAGCTGCAAAAAGTCATTGAAGAAAAAGGCCTTGGTATCCTCACCCCAGCCCAAATTGGTAGCCAGCAAAGTATAATTCAGAGCCCAGGCAATGACCACCACATAATAGATGGAAATGACAAAAGATACAAAGACCTGCCACCAGCCCAGCCATTCCCATTTCTCTTTGGCCTTGGCAAAGGACATGGGAGCCGATCCCTTGAATTTGTGACCCAGGCCGAATTCCATGATGATAATGGGAATTCCGGCTGTGAGTAAGGCAAAAAAATAGGGAATGAGAAAGGCTCCTCCCCCATTGTCGTAGGCCATGTATGGGAAACGCCAGATATTTCCCAAACCAATGGCTGAACCGACTGCAGCCATAATGAAACCGGCTCTCGTCCCCCACTGTTCTCGCTGTGCCATGAATGCGCCTCCTTCATTCCTCTCCAGCATGTTCGTTGAACTGATCCGATTGTATCGGACCAGCGTACATTAAGTGAACCACGAAGATACAGCCACGGCTGAACTACCAGATATATAGTCAACAATCAAGGTTTGTTATCGGGCCGAGGAAGACGCCGTTCCTGGTCATTTCTCAGAAATATGGGCAGGAAGTACTCAATAAGGATTGAAAAAAACTGAAAAACATACTAGAGGTTGTTTGTCCTCAGCAAAAGGACACAATATTTCTGTCATTTCCATTCTTATCAGGTGCATCTGTGATACATGTTCAAAACATTGTGAAAAGTTTCGGTGGACTTGTAGCGGTTGACGACTGTTCGTTTTCCATTACCCACGGCACGATCACCGGTCTCATTGGACCCAATGGAGCGGGAAAATCGACGCTTTTTAACATTATTGCCGGTTTTGAACAGCCGAATTCCGGCAAAATCTTTTTGCAAGATGAAGACATTACCGGTATGCCCCCTCACCGTCTCTTTCACAAAGGGGTGGTCCGCACCTTCCAAATCCCCCATGAATTCGACCGGATGACTGTCTTGGAAAATTTGATGATCGTGCCACCTGATCAGTGTGGAGAGTGTGTCTGGTCTCCCCTGATCTTATGGAAGAGGATCTGCCGGCAAGAACATACCATTCGAAACCGGGCCGAAGAGGTTCTTGACTTCCTGCAACTGTCTCACTTGGCCCATGAGCTGGCCGGCAATCTGTCCGGAGGCCAAAAGAAGCTTCTAGAGCTGGGCCGAACCATGATGACAGACGCCAGGGTGGTCCTCTTGGACGAGCCTGGAGCAGGCGTAAACCGGACCCTACTGGGGAAGTTGGCCGACGATATCCGTCGCTTGAACTCAGAATGGGGATACACTTTCTGCATTATTGAACATGACATGGATCTGATTATGCACCTTTGCCATCCGGTGGTGGTCATGGCCCAGGGCAAGGTTTTGGCTCAGGGCTCAATGCAGGAGCTGCGGCGGAACAAATTGGTTCAGGAGGCCTATCTCGGCGGATCTGTGGAAGAAGAAGGGGTATGAGCATGCCGCTTTTGAAAGCTGAGGATATCTGTGGAGGCTACGGCGGAACGGATATCCTCCATGCTGTGAACATCCAGGTTGAGCTCGGTCAAATTGTCAGTATCATCGGACCCAATGGGGCCGGAAAATCAACAGTCATGAAGGCCATCTTCGGGCTGATCCACGTTCGCTCAGGGCGAGTCCAGTTCAAAGACACGGACATCACCCACATGCGCCCGGACCTCATCGTCAGACAGGGGATGTGCTATGTCCCCCAGGAGCACAACGTCTTTCCATCCTTGACTGTGGAGGAAAACCTGGAGATGGGGGCTTTTGTCCGCAACGACGACCTCTCACCCCAAATTGAAAGGGTCTATGAGCTCTTTCCCCCCTTAAAGGATAAATACAAGCAGCTTGCGGGACATCTCTCCGGCGGCCAACGCCAAATGGTCGCCATGGGCCGGGCCTTGATGCTCGATCCGGACCTCCTCCTGCTGGATGAGCCCTCTGCTGGACTTTCCCCTTTGTTCATCGAACAAATCTTTGAACGTATCCAAGAAATCAACAAGATGGGGGTGGGCATACTCATGGTCGAACAAAACGCCAAGCAAGCCCTGGCCCTGTCCCATCGAGGGTATGTTCTGGTCATGGGCTCCAACCGCTACGAGGATACCGGAATCAATCTGATCAACAACCCGGAAATTGCGGAAATGTTTCTCGGCGGATAAGGAGACCGACAGTGGAGATAGTGCAGCTCATTATTTACGGCATTGTGCTGGGAAGCATTATATCCTTGGGGGCCATCGGAGTCTCTCTCATTTTCGGCATTCTTCGCTTTGCCCATTTCGCCCATGGAGACATGATGACCTTGGGCGCTTACTTCGCCCTGGTGGGCGTGGTTGGATTGAACATGCCCATGCTGGCTGTCTTCCCCTTGGCCCTGGCCGCCACAGCCTCTGTAGCCGCGGGCTTGGACAAGATTATCTATCGCAACCTGCGTCATTCCTCCCCGATCATCATGCTCATCAGCTCTGTGGGCACCGCTCTCATGCTCCGCAGCCTGATCCAGATCATTTGGGGACCGGACAACCAGATCTATCAGGCGGGAATCGCAATACCTTATACCTTTTGGGGCCTGCGCATTAAACCTGACCAGCTCACTATTGTCTGTGGCGCTCTCATTCTCATGGTCCTGCTTCACCTGTTTCTGCACCGGACCAAGATGGGCAAGGCCATGCGGGCCATGTCCGACAACATGGACTTGGCTCGTATCAGCGGCATCAATACCGAAAGGGTCATATTCTGGACCTGGGTTCTGGCCGCCTGCCTGGCCGCAGCTGCTGGAATTTTTCTGGGCATGGATACCCGTTTGAACCCGATAATGGGCTGGAGATTGCTGTTACCGGTTTTTGCCGCTGCCATTCTGGGTGGCATTGGAAGCTTTTACGGGGCCATCATCGGTGGATTGACCATCGGCATAGTTCAAGAGCTGTCCACGGTGTTCATCAGTCCGGCCTATAAGCCGGCCGTGGCCTTTGCCATTATGGTCATCATGCTCATATTTCGGCCCAGAGGCATTATGGGAGGCAAAGTGTAATGGAACTGGCAGGCCTGTTCAGCTATTTGGTTTTTTTTCTGACCATGGCCGGCATTTATGCGGTTCTGGCGTTAGGGCTCAACGTACAGTGGGGCTATACCGGACAGATCAACATCGGTGTGGCCGCTTTCTTCGCTGTCGGGGCCTACACCTCGGCCATTGTGACTACCGCCCCCTCACCGGACTACCTGGGAGGATTCGGCCTCCCATTTCTGGTTGGCGTGCTATTGGCCATGCTGGTGGCCGGAATTGTGGCTTTGGGGGTGGGCCTGATCACTCTCAATTTGCGGGGGGATTATCTGGCCATAGCCAGCATCGGGATAGCCGAGATCCTACGTCTGTTTCTGAAAAATGAAGGCTGGCTGACCAACGGGGTCCGGGGTATCCCGGCCATACCCAAGCCCCTGTCCGGCCTGACCGAAAACAGCGATGCCCTCTTGTATCTGGCCATCATCGCTGTGTTTGTTTATCTAGTGTATTTAGGACAGCAGCGCTTGTTCCATTCCCCCTGGGTGCGGGTACTCCGGGCCATCCGGGTCAACGAGGAAGCCGTTCTGGCCGCCGGAAAGAATGTGCTCCGTTTCCGGGTGGAGGCCTTTGTCTTCGGTTCTGTTATCATGGGCCTGGGAGGGGCCTTGTACGCCCATTTTACCTCCTTTATCAGCCCAGGTGCCTTTGACCCCCTGTTCGGCACCTTTCTGGTTTGGGTTATGCTCATTGCCGGAGGCAGTGGGAACAACAAAGGAGCTGTGTTGGGGGCACTGATCATCTGGGCCGTGTGGTCGGGTACGGAAATCTTTACCTCCCAGCTCCCGGACACCTGGGTTACCCGGGCTTCGGCCATTCGAATATTTCTTATAGGCGCCCTCTTGGAGGTCATCTTGATCACCCGGCCCCAGGGCCTGCTTCCGGAGAAACCTCCCAGACCTGCTCCCTCAAGTGTTGAGCAGTCCAAACAAGAGGGGGCCTAAGGATCGGAGCAGACGAGTGCCGTGTCATATATATCTTGTTTCAGGTGTCTGAAGAACCCTTTCTTTCTCTGATTCCCCTCCCTGCCGCCTGTCTTCCAGGCGGCAGGGAGGGGCCAGGGGAGGGTTCTTTGTTTGCAGCACAAAAGATGTGCCAAGGCACGAGCAAAATGCTCTGCCTGCTCCTGTGTGCGTCACCTTAGTCCATGCTGGGTTCAAAAACCTTGACAGTCACAATTTCCCCGTCTTGGATGGCCCAGTGAGCAAACGTCCCTCCGACATCCCCATTGGCATCAAAATCCATAGATCCGGAGGCACCCGCATAGTCGATATCTTCATCCTGGCTTAAAAGATCGACTGCCTTTGACCACTCTCCAGGGAGAATCTTTTTCCCGGGAGGATTACACACTTCCCGCAAAGCATCCCGCACAGCCGGACCTTCGGTTGCACCTGCCTTTTCAGCGGCCAGGGCCAAGGCAAACGCAGCGTCGTAGGATGTATCAATATACGGCTTTGGGGGTACTTGGCCGTACTTTTCCTTGTAGGCATCAAGATATTTCTGAGCTGATGGCGAATCGGTCATGGCCTGCGGGGCGGTGCCAAAGGAGCCGTTTAAATATTGGGCACCGATGGCCTTGATGATTTCCGGGGCCTTGAGCCCGTCACTGTAGACAAACTTCTGGAAGTATCCCTCTTCCAAAGCCTGCCTGAGAATAGTTACACCGTTTTCCGGATATCCGATCAGGATCAGGGCCTCGGCCCCTTTGGAGGCCGCCTTGGACAGCTCCCCGCGATAGGAAGCATTGCCCGGCTCATAGGGCAGACTGGCCGTGACCTGGCCTCCGGCCTTTTCAAAGGCCTTCTTGAAGTTGACAGCCAAGCCTTCCCCGTAGTCGTTGTTCACATACAAGGTGGCCACATTGGAGTATCCAGCTTCCTCAACCAATTCGGACATAGCCACGCCTTGAAAGGCGTCCGAGGGCACGGAGCGAAAGAGAAAATCGTTATCATCCAGGGTGGTGATGACCGGGGAGGTGGAGGCAGGAGAGATTTGGGGGACCTTGGACGAAGAAGTAACGCTCTGGGCCACCGGAATCGTCACCCCACTGGACAAGGCTCCGACGATACCGAATGCATTTTCAATGGATACCAATTTTTGAGCGGCGTCGATTCCTGCCTGGGGTTTGGTCTGGGTGTCGCCGACCTTGACTACCAACTCGGAACCGAAGACGCCACCTTGAGCGTTAATCTGCTCAGCAGCCAGCCTGACACCAGTTATACAACTCGTTCCGTAAGCCTGCAAGTCTCCGGTCATGGGCATGAGGGCGCCCAGCCTGGCCGAGTCCTTGGCTTGCACAGAGCTCATGCCTCCAATACCGACCAAAAGCATGACACACACACCGACACAGCTGAACATGTTTAGGAAACGCTTGATTGCATCTGGCATGGAATCCCTCCTTTTGTTACACAATGACCAAATGAACTTCCACAATACGATAGAGATATCTCAGCTCGGAAAAGCATGTCAACAAAATCAAAGAGATTTCATGTAGCTGGTCCATTGATCACTTTGATTCTTTTTGATAAGGGAAGACTCTTGGAAGTCGTCAGTGCAAGGATTTCATATTATTAAAATAAAAGATTCAGGCTCTCCACACCTCCTTTCTTTAAATGGGTAACTTTGCCAGCAGACCGGATGAAGACACATGCAGTTTCTCCAATGGTGGCTTCTCACTCTACTTGGGCTTTTCCAGCTCTATGCAGCAGGACATGCTCTGTTGTACAAACGGGATCCTAAAGCTGCCTGGGCCTGGATTGCCACCTGTATCCTCCTTCCTCCTTTCGGAGCCATCCTCTATTTCCTCCTGGGCATCAACAGGGTGCGGACCAAAGCCAAGAACTTGAAGTGGTACTGGCCTCTGGTCCATATTGAGTTCCCTCCTGTTGTCAGTGACCAGACCTGTACTTTGCCGGTCCATGCCTTGCCGAATCTGGAAAGAGCATCCCCAACCTTTCAGCGTATCGCGGATATCTCCGAAGCAGTCACCAAACGTCCGCTTCTATGCAAAAATACCATCACCCCGTTGTTCAACGGTGAGCAAGCCTTTCCCAGCATGCTTGAAGCCATTGATACGGCTACCAGCAGCGTCTATCTCTCCACATATATATTTGAAACCAACCAAACCGGGCAGCGATTCATCCGCGCCCTGCATAGGGCCTACAACCGGGGAGTGGATGTTCGAGTCATCTTGGATGGAATCGGCGAATTTTATTCCTGGCCCAGGGCCAGCAAATTGCTGGGAAAGAAAAAAGTCCCCTGTGCCCAATTCGTGCCTTTGCGCCTTTATCCGCCATCAGCACTGATCAATCTGCGCAATCACCGCAAAATTTTAACTGTGGACGGAAAAATAGGATTTACGGGGGGAATGAATATCGGCGACCGCCATTTGTTCGACAAATTGGCCAAGACCTCCCGGGTCCAAGACATCCACTTCCAATGTTCCGGACCCATCGTGGCCCAGATGGAACAGGTTTTTCTTGAAGACTGGGGGTTTTGCACAGGTGACGAAGACCTCAGGCCTTCCGATCCACACATTGACTCATCCGGGCCGGCCATTTGCCGGACCATCACTGTGGGACCCAACCAGGATCTGAATAAGCTGAGCATGATCCTGGTTGGGGCCATCTCCCAGGCCCAGAAAGACGTCATGATTATGACCCCCTATTTTCTGCCCAACAGAGAGCTTATCGGGGCTCTCCAGTCTGCGGCCTTGCGGGGGGTCAAAGTTAACGTGGTTTTGCCTGGCAAAAACAATCTCCCCTTTGTGCACTGGGCGACCAGGAACATGCTCTGGGAACTTTTACAGTACGGTGTGCGTGTCTTTTACCAACCCCCGCCCTTTAATCATTCCAAGCTCTTTTTGGTGGACGACAGCTACGCCCAGATCGGATCGGCCAATCTGGACCCGCGCAGTCTGCGCCTAAACTTTGAAATGGTGGTTGAATTTTTCGATCAACAGCTCATTTCTTCTCTTACCCGGCACGTCCAAGACACTATCCAGATCTCCAAAGAAGAGACCCTGCAACAGGTGGACAGCAGACCCCTTCCGGCCAGGTTGAGGGATTCCTGTTGCTGGCTCTTTTCCCCCTATTTTTGATGCAAAACAGCTTGAAGCCGTTTTGCATCAAAAAAATAGGTATTTTCAGGGATGCCCGGTTCATCGAATCATGTATTTCTGGCCAATTATCCGCTCTTCAAGGGCCATCATTGTGGGTAGACAGGTGTTAGCTCAGCAATGACCTGGCCGCCTGCAGGACGGCATCATAGTCCGGCTCTTCGGTGACTTCGGAAACAAGATGGACAAAACGCACCGTTCGGTCCTGATCCAGAACAAAGACCGCTCTGGCCAACAACCGCAGTTCCTTGATCAATACTCCGTAGTTCTGGCCAAAGGAAGCCTCCTGGTAGTCGGAGACCGTCATCACCTGATCCACACCGGCTGCACCGCACCACCGCTTCTGGGCAAAAGGCAGATCCATGCTCACGGTCACAATCTTAATCTCCGTGCTCAAGTTGGCCGCCTCGGTATTGAACCGCCTGGTTTCCATATCACACACCGGGGTGTCCAGGGAGGGTACAGAAGAAAGAATGAGCACTTTCTGTTGCAGGTCTTGCAAGGTGACCGGCTGTAAGTCGTTATTCACGACCCGAAAGTCCGGGGCCGAATCTCCGGTTTGCAGCTCAGGACCGAGTAAAGTCAAAGGATTTCCTTTCATAGTGATCAAACCAGTTCGTTCCTGCATAAGCCCCCCATATTCAGTTTTCAGGTTTCAGTGTTCAGTCCCGGGCTCCCGGTCGGCCCTTCAAATACTGCACGGCCTGTTCCAATCCATCCATACTCAACTCGAACATTGGAAAGATTTGCCGGATCATGCCTATAGTCCGGGTATACGGCCATTCCGCGGCCATCTTGGGATTGAGCCATGCCGAGTAGGGAAAGGAATCGGCTAAGAGCTGCAGACGCTCGATGCTTGGCTGACCAGAGGCCTCTTCCATGTGGATGGACCCGTCCCTGGCCATGAGCTCATACGGGGCCATGCTCGCATCTCCTACAATGATCAATCGGGTATGGGAGTCCCAGGTGACCATGTCGTCCACCTTCACTGGCTGCTTGCGGCGGACCGGATCGTACCACAAAAAATCATAGATCGTATTGTGGAAATAGAGAATCTTTAGATCTTGGAACTGGGCCCGGGCATGGGAGAAAAGGGTTTTAACAACCCGAACATACGGCTCCATGGACCATCCGCCATTATCAATGGCCAGGATAACTTTCAATCTGTCCCGCAGGCTGCGTCGGAAAACGAGCTCGATCTCCCCGGCGTTTTTCACCGTTTGGCGGATGGTTGAATCCACGTCCAGGACATCCTTGGGCCCTTCCGGAACCAAACGGGTCAAGCGTTTTAAGGCCTCGCCCACCCTGGCCTCAGTCAGGGGGCCTTCATAAGCGTAGTCCCGGTACCGGCGATCCATAGCCACCTTAACCGCGGATTGATTTCTGGACACTCCGCCCACTCTCATGCCTCCAGGGTGATACCCGGAGTGACCTACCGGCGAGGTGCCTCTGGTTCCAATCCAACGCCCGCCACCGTGATGTTCCCCGTCCTGGTCCTTGAGCCGCTCATAAAAATAATCGATCAACTCCTGGGGAGAGAGTTTGGCCAGATCCTTTTCGTCCATACCCAAGGCCTGGGCCAGCTCCTTGGGGCTGTGCAACCATTCCTGGAGCATCTCCTTGATCCAGTCCTTGAGCTCTTCGTCCTTTGGTTCCTCCAGGGTCTGGCCCTGAAAATAGTGGGCGAACACCCGGTCGTAGAGATCAAAGTGTTTTTCGTTCTTCACCAATATACTCCTGGCCGCGGTATAGAAATCGTCCAGGCTGGTGATCAATCCCTGCTGTAAGGCGGACTGCAGGCGCAAAAAGGCGGTAGGTGAAACCGGTACCCCGGTCTGGCGCAGCAAGTAGAAAAAAGGGATAAACATAGAGGTTAAAACCGCCGCAAACCGTTTTGGGCCCGCTCAAAATCCTGACTCTTCTTAAAAAGGACCCCCAGGAAGGGAATATTTCCTTTTTTCAAATCCTTGGGTGAGAAGTCCGGATCCTGTTGCAAAGCTCGAATCCAGTTAATCAGCTCCCGGGTGGCCGGTTTTTTTTCTATGCCCGGCAAATCGCGCAAGGCGTAAAAGGCCCGGACGGCCTGGTGCATCATGTCCTGGGCCAGATTGGGGAAGTGGGTGCGCACGATTTGCTGCATCATGTCCGGCTCAGGGAAAGCGATATGATGAAAGTTGCATCGGCCCAAAAAGGGTTCGGACAGATCCTTCTTGGCATTGGAGGTGATAATGATCACCGGGCGGTGCTTGGCCCGGACCGTCTTGTCGATCTCGATGATATCGAACTCCATCTGGTCCAAAATATCCAGCATGTCGTCTTGAAAATCCGAATCAGCCTTATCGATCTCATCGATCAAAAGCACCACCCGTTCATTGGACATAAAGGCCTGACCTATCTTGCCCATGGAGATGTACTCTTCGATATTGCTCACATCCCGGGAGGAATCCCCAAACCGGCTGTCGTTGAGCCGGGTCAATGTGTCGTATTGGTACAAAGTATCCACCAGCTTCAGAGTGGATTTCACATTCAGGATCAACAGGGGCATATCCAGGGCCTCGGCCACGGCATGGGCCAACATGGTTTTTCCGGTTCCCGGTTCTCCCTTAAGCAACAAAGGCATCTCCAGGGCCATGGAAATATTTACAATCTTGGCCAGCTCCCCGTCCAGGACATACTTTGAAGTTTGTTGACAAGTGTTTTGCAGGTCGTCATTGGCTAGCATATTCTCTCCTTCTCTTCATTCTTGAGTCCGACGCAATGTATAGCACAGCTGATGAATGAAATAAAGCCGGCCTCAAGCCTCCGCAAGGGCTCTTTTGGTCTGCTTCTTATTGTCAACAAATTCAGTTACCTTGCTCTGCAACTGGATAACAGCAATTTGAACACTCCTGGAACCTTAGACCTGAGAACAAAATTACCATGGCTTTGCCCCCGGACCGCCAGGTGCCACCCTGGCCATTCTGGGATCGCCAGGCGCCTGCCTGGCTCTTTCAAGGTTTGCTCATGCCCGAACTGTCGCTGTAGTGATAAGGAAATCAATCTATTGTTTCCATAAACATCTTTTGGTAAACTTCATTTTCTTCCATCACAGGCCCTCATTTCGGACTCAATTTTAGCAGAAGGAGAAAACTCCATGAGCCAGGACACACTGAAAGAACTGCAAACCGGGGTGACCAAACTGGCCAGAACCAACAAAGATTTCGTCCGAGCCATGATGGATCTCTCGGAAATGGCTGCCCAGGACGGAGCCCTATCCCGGAAGGTCAAAAAACTTATCTTTGTGGCTCTGGCAGTGCAGGAGCATTGTACATACTGCATTGCCCATCACGTGCACGAGGCCATGCAGGCCGGAGCCACAGCAGAAGAAATCTATGAAGCGGCCCAAGTGGCGGTAGCCATGGGCGGCGGACCCAGCCTGGCCTATACCGCCACCCACGTCCGGGAAGCGGTAGAATCATTTAGCGGATAATGGCCCAACTCCAACACCCAAAAAAACAACGTGTAATACTTTGAAAAATACATTCTAGAAAAAAGTAAAAAAACCTTCTCTAAGGGGTAGACAACCATTTACTTATTGGGTACAAACAACTTAGCAACCCATTTGTATGACAACAGGAGGATATTGCAATGACCGAGACAGCTCAGGAATTAAGTTTGCGAGAAATGTTGCAACAAGCTGGATTAACTCAAAAACAAATTGCTCAGAAGGCGAATGTCTCGCCTGCTGCCGTCTCTTTAATTGTCAGCGGCAAGTCCAAGTCCAAACGGATCGAGGACATCATCAAGGAAGAGGCAGCCAAGGCCATGGAAAAAAAGCAGGAATAATCGCGGCAGTGGTGGTCTTGGAGGGGCGGGCCCGCGGCCTGAGGCCTGCCCCTTTGGGCTCGCACCAACTTGGCCTGGCCTCAGCAAGGAGTGCATCAGAGCAAATGAGCGGCCTCAAACAAGCCTTCAGCCAGGGTGGGATGGGCGTGGATGGTCCGAGCGATGTCCTTGCCAGCCGCGCCTAAGGTCAGGGCCAATGTAGGCTCAGCTATAATGTCCGTCACATGGGCCCCGGCCAGGTGGGCACCCAGTAGCTTGCCGCTGTCTGCATCCACAATGAGCTTGAACACCCCGGACAATTCACCCATAGCCTGGGCCTTGCCCAGCTCCCGGAACTGGCTTTGCACGCAGGAAACATTGTAGCCCTGCTCTGTGGCCTGAGTCTCGGTCAGGCCCACTGCAGCTATCTCCGGGGAGGTGAATACGGCTGAAGGGATCACATCGTAGGTCATGACCTCATCCTGTCCCAGGCAGTTCCTGGCTGCCACCAGCCCTTCCATAACCGCCACATGGGCCAGCATGACCTTGCCTGGCCCCAGGACGTCGCCAATGGCATAGATGCCGGGCTGAGAAGTCCGACAGTGCTCGTCGGCTACAACCCGACCCCGCTTATCGGTCTTTACCCCTGCTTCAGCAAGCCCCAGTCCTTCGGAGTTTGGGACCCGGCCCACAGCCACCAGGACCACATCGGCCTCCACCACTTTTTCTTTCTGGGCCGCAGCAGGGACCTGATCCAGAAACGGCGACGGCCCCAGGGTCACAGAAACCCCGACAGATGTTGACTCGGCTTTGGTCGCTGTCCGGCAGACCTCGCAGGAGATCTTTCTTTTCTTCATCTCCCGCTGCATGAGCTTGCTCATGTCCTGGTCAATGGAGGGCAGGGGCAGGATACGATCCAGCCCTTCCACAACCGTTACTTTGGAACCAAAGGCCTGGAAGAT
>CAZUER010000069.1:0-20393 GCA_964619345.1 uncultured Desulfohalobiaceae bacterium | reverse complement strand
CCTGGTCTTTGTGGGTGTCTGTTCTATCATGTCCCGATGGGCCGGATGCGGAGCGGAATAAGGTCAGTGGCCAGCTTTGCCTCCGGCAAATCCGACCTATTTTTTTGCACCAAAAATCGCAAAAAAAGCTTACCGGGTTGATCATATATGAAACGTGTAACCCCCTGCAGGAGGATCCCGGTGAAATGGAAGAAATTTCACTGGATAACCCCTGGGAACGAAGAATAACGATTCTTATACTTCAGAAAAGGAGGATGTATGCTTAAGAATATTTGCCGGGTATGTTCAGCTGGTTTTGCGCTGATGTTGATTGCAGGTTTGGCCTGGGCCGAGGAGGCTCCTCCGGTCATGGACATTGTATCCAAAGCAAATCATATGGCCTATTATCAGGGAAAGGATGGTCGAGCCCGGGTCAAAATGCACATTACCGATCAACAGGGCCGGGAGCGAAACAAGGAGTTCACCATCCTGCGCAAAGACCTGGGGGAAGACGACACTGAACAGAAGTTCTATGTCTATTTTCATCGTCCGGCCGACGAGCGGGGGACAGTGTTCATGGTCTGGAAGCATGTCGGTAAAGACGACGACCGCTGGCTGTACTTGCCGGCCCTGGATGTAACCAAGCGCATTGCCGCCTCGGACGAACGGACCAGCTTCGTGGGCTCGGATTTTTACTACGAAGACGTCTCCGGCCGGGGGATCCAGGAAGACAAACACGAGTTGGCCGAGGTGACGGACAATTATTATGTGGTCACCAGCAGGCCCAAGAAGCCGGAACTGGTGGAGTTCGACCACTATACGACCTATGTGCACAAGGAAAGCTACATTCCGGTCAGGACTGAGTACTTCAGAAAAGACGGCAGCAAGTACCGGGAGATGACCGTATTGGAGGTGCGGAATATCCAGGGCTTCACTACCATGACCAAGCAGCAGATGGCTGATTTGGATTCCGGAGGCCAGACGGTGATCACCTATGACTCGGTGGAGTACAACCTGGGGCTGCCCGAAGATATCTTCACTGAACGCTACCTGCGCCGGGCTCCGCGGAAGTATCTGCGGTAGGCGGATCCGCCTGCAAAATATGAATTGCCGGCATAGAGGACAGAAGACAGAGGACAGGAGACAGAAGACAGAGTACAGAAAAGTCAATGCATTATAAACAAAAAGTGATGTGCTGCGTATCTTTGTGCAATGCTTCATTGGTAGTATCAAATGTATATAAAGTATGAAGGCTGGTCTGTGAAGGAAGGTAAGGTGGGAAAGTATTTTTCTGGGAGCGGGATTCTTTTCCCTTTGCAATTCATCCGGAACGGAGTGATCAGCAAAGCAAAAACAAGCAATATGGCTCTTTTTTGTTTGCTAGTGCTTTTCATTTTGTCCGGTCCAACCATGGCCGCCGAGCCGGCCCTGCCGTCCGGACTGGGTGGAGGGCAGGAAGAGAGCGAAGGCCGGGAACCACAGCTTCCAGCCGGGCTCGGAGAGGAGCAGGAGGCCGGCCAAGAACAAGATGACGAGCCGGCCTTGCCCCAGGGACTGGCAGACACCGGGGAAGGTGTAGAGACGGAAAAGCCTGAGCAAGCCCAGGGCATATCCGTTTGGAAGCAGGCATTGGACTGGCCAGTTCATGGCTTCTTCGACGTCCGGGGAGGACCCAGGCTGCATTCGGATCCTACCCAGTCCGAGGATGCGACCCTGGCCGAGGCCAGGCTGCAGCTGGAGACGGAAAAGTACTGGGATACGGCCGATATGCAGTTGGATGTGACCTCGGATTTCGTCCTGGACGGGATCACGGAAGAGGGGGACATCGATCTGCGTCAGTTGCGACTGACCTGGACCCCGATCCCATCTGTGGATATCCGGGCCGGTCGGCAGGTTCTGTCCTGGGGAACGGGAGACCAACTCTTTATTAACGATCTGTTTCCCAAGGACTGGCAATCTTTTCTCATCGGCCGGGACGTGGAGTATTTGAAGGCACCCGGTGATGCGGTGCGGGTAGGGTGGTTCACCGATGCTTTCAACTTCAATGTGGTTTACACCCCGCGTTTTGATCCGGACCGGTATATCAGCGGAGAGAGGCTCAGTTTTTTTCATCCCGGGTTGGGGCGGATTGCCGGAGCTGAAAAGGAAATACAAACCAGGGAGCCGGACGGTTGGTTTGATGATGACGAGTGGGCACTGCGAGCCTACCGCACCATCGGCCGGTACACCGCCGCCTTGTACGCCTATTTTGGATACTGGAAAAGCCCGGCCGGGACCGATCCGGACACCGGCAAGAGCACTTTTCCTGAACTCAATGTGTATGGGGCCAGTGTACAAGGCCCTCTAGGACCGGGCATCGGCAATATCGAGATTGGATATTACGATTCCCGAGAAGACCGCAGTGGGGATGATCCGTTTGTTAACAACAGCGAGCTTCGCCTACTGGCCGGATATGAACAGGAGCTGGCTCATGAGCTGACCGGTTCAGTACAGTACTACCTGGAGCACTTGGTGGACTACAGCGAGTATCGGAACGCCCTGCCTTCCGGGATGAAGGCCCGAGATGAGAACAGGCAGGTCCTGACTCTTCGTCTGACCAAACTTTTGCTCAATCAGGACCTGACCTTGTCTTTGTTCACCTTTTATTCCCCCACGGACCAGGACATCTATATCCGGCCCAAAGCCAGCTATGAGCTCACCGATGCGTGGACTGTAGAGGCCGGGGGGAACATTTTTCAGGGAGATCATGACTGGACCTTTTTCGGCCAGTTCGAAGACAATTCCAACCTGTACGCCGCAGTGCGCTATTCATTTTAAAAGGAGATCGTTATGGGTATGAACAGGATACTTCGAGGCATCGCCGGGACATTTATACTTATCAGCCTGCTCTTGGCCGTTGTCCATTCCTACTGGTGGCTGTTGTTCACCGCCTTTGTCGGGGCCAATCTGCTGCAATCGGCATTTACCGATTCCTGTCCGATGATGAAGTTCCTGGAGAAATTCGGGGTGCAAAGAGAGGTGGCGGTCAAAAAAAGTGAATAGTTTATCTATAGATATCTTCGCCCGCAATCCAAGATCAAAATGATCAGAGTCATGACATATTTTGTCCACAGATCAAAATTATCGTGCTTGGGGTCTGTTCCCGGCGGGAGGATAGTGTAGGGTTATTTCCTGCCAGATCCGGTTTTGATCCGGCGTAAGAGCCAATTGTAGGCCCGATTGAGACGAATGAAGGTCTCCTGATCTCCACCCTGGTCCGGATGATGTTTTTTAGCCAGTCGTCTGTAACGCCGGGTGATTTGGCGGGCGGACATGGACAGAAGGGTTTCTTGCGGAACCTCGAATATGGTACGTAATTCCTCACCGGTAATGTCCCGCTTTTTGGGCGGCGGGTTGTGGAAACGGTGTCTGGCGATGTAGTCCTGCAGAATCTGGTCCAGGAAGGGGCTGGGGCCAAAGGGATGATCGAAAAACATGATGGCATAGCGGACTAAGTAAGGATGCAGAAAGGAGGTCGGAGTCTCCGGGGCCCAGAACTCGGGATCCGCGTTCAAGGCGCAGAGCTGTTCTTCAAAGACCTGGTCCAGCTTGTCCTGGTCCAGACCCTGGGGCATGCTTCCAGCGCAGATTTCAGAAAAGAAACGGCGCAGATGCAGGAATGAGTAAACATACATGGCTCGCTCGTGAGCTTTGAGCTCCATCTCCATTCGCAAGAAGCGCTGTTCGATCTCATCCCTGGAGGCATTGAGGAGTGGACGGTAGAGCTGGGGCGGGACCACCCCCAGCCTGCTTTGATCCAGGACACCCAGGCGCAGATAGTTCATCCGGCGTTTGTCAATGAGGTGGATTTTGTTTCGAATGAACTCCTTTTCTGCCTCATGCAGGGGCGGAGCCCTATGCCTGGCCCTGGCCTGGGCCCGGTTGTGAAAGCCCTGCAGCTTACGCCGGATGCTGAAGTGAACAAAGGGCCAGAAAATGTTCTCCAGTTCTTGGTAGGAGATATCCCGGCCCCGTTGTTCAATGGTCTCCACCATGTCTTGGTCCAGATAGAAGCTGTTTCCGCCGGGATAGACAATGAAAGTGCCCGGGTCGGGACCCAGATCATACAGGATAATGTTGACATACACCCCGTTGTCCGGAACAGACTGCCGGATTTGATACCAGAACCGGCCGGAGGAAATGAAGCGGGCCAAATACATACGGTTCGAACCTGATTATCGGTGGTGGTCCTTCAAATATCCATCATCGATCTATTTCTTTTCTGGTTCCCTTCCTTGCCGTCTGTTTGGCAGGCGGAAGTAGGTATGGGCAAAAAGCATCCGGCTTTTTGCCCCCTCCATGCAGCAGCCAGGGATCTACTGACCCAAAGTGCAGGCCTCCCCGCCCTCGCAGTAATGGCGGATGAAACGGCCGAGTTGCATGGCTACGTGATAGCATTCCTTCCCACCTAAACAGGCCTCCACATCCTGTTCTTCCAAATGGGTGCTTAAGGTTTCCTGCCCTTTGCTCACCGTGAGTAACCAGGCGTCCTGGTCAGCATCATAATTGAGATCCATGTTCAAGCCGTATTGTTTGATTTCTGGAAACAGGGTCAGAATCCTTTGCTTTAATTCTTCAACGTTTACTTGCATGTGTTCCTCCTCTTAGCTTGTCTCTGATGTTATCACCATTGATGCAGAGAATAATTATTACCTAGCCATTTTGAGCACCAAGAGCAAGGGGGCCTCTTGGACCTGAGAATGCAGGGTTCTGCATGCTTAACATCACTGCAAAAAATCGCTTTACGTTTCAGTGGCTTAAGGAGCTCTTCTCTTAAATCTGAGGATATTTGTTGACATGGTGTTGTTGTCCTTATAATTTATCATCAAGATGATTTTATAGGAGGCATCATGATGCGTACCACCTTAAGTATTGACGATCAAACCCTGGCCTTGCTCAAGGAAATGGCTCATAATAGCAAAAAGCCATTGAGGCAGGTGGTGAACGAGGCTTTGTCGCTTGGGCTAAAACAACTGGAACAACCTGGTCCCACCCCATATTCTCTCTGTCCATCTTCTTTGGGTCAACCTGGTCCCGGGCTGAATATTGACAAGGCATTGGACTTGGCAGATGAACTTGAAAACGAGGCCATTTGCAGCAAACTGGAGCAGAGAAAATGATTCTGGTTGATGTCAATCTGCTCCTCTATGCCGTTAATAAGGACCTTCCCGGCCATAACCGGGTCCGGATGTGGTTGGAGCAGACTTTGTCCGGAACTGAAAGAGTGGGTCTGCCCTGGGTGGTTCTATTGGCTTTTTTGCGTATCACCACAAACAAGAGGATATTTGAAAAGCCATTGCCTATTGAAAGTGCAGTCGCATACATCGATGAGTGGCTTCAGCAGCCCGTGGTCAACATCGTTGGTCCAGGCCAGGGGCACTGGAATGTTTTGCGTAACTTGCTGTTTGTGCATGGAACTGGCGGCAATCTGACAACAGATGTCCATATTGCGGCCCTGGCTATTGAGTATGGCGCCCGGATATATTCAGCCGATAATGATTTCAAAAGGTTTTCTGGAATCCGGCATGTTAATCCAATAGCGTAATAAACCAGGTTTATTTGGTCAATCCTGAGCCAAGCTCCAGCCACGGCAAGGCTGACTTGATTATAGACAGTGGACAAGTTGTTTATGTTCTGGAGTTTAAGGTGGTGGAACTAGAGGGTGATGGCTTAAAGGCCATACACCAGATCAAGGACAAGGGCTATCATAGGCAGTATGTCCAGGCCGGTCGGGAGGTTATCTTACTGGGCATGGATTTCTCCAAGGCAGAGCGAGACCTGGTGGGATTTGAATGGGAACTGGGGGCCTAAGGAACTGTCACAGAATAACCATAGCATAAAAGAATTTGTCCACGAATTGACACAAATTATCACGAAGGGATGAGCACGAGGATAAATTTGTGAAGATTCGGGCAGATTCGCCTGCCCCGTGTACTTCTTCCAGTACACTGGGGTGGAAAAAAAATCTTCAACATAAGCGAACACAATTCAGGAGGAATACATATGAAGAAAATTATAATTATTTGTTGCTCATTACTCGTCGGTCTCATGTGTCTTTCCGCCTGCGGGAACAAGGCTCAGCAGGGCAGTGTGGCCGGGGGATTGACCGGGGCTTTGATCGGTTCCCATCTGGGGCCGGAGGACGACACGCATCGGAGGCAAAATGCGTTGATTGGGGCCGGGGTCGGAGCTCTGTTCGGGTATGCGGTCGGGAATGAACTGGATAAGTACGACCGATCCCAAATCGGCAACACCTTGGAATACTCCCCGTCCTATCAGACCAATAGCTGGGTCAATCCCGACACCCGGAACAGTTTTCAGGCCACCCCCCGGCCGGCATATCAAGCCAGTGGACAGGTGTGCAGAAATGTGGTCATTGATGCCTGGATCGACGGCCGTCGGCAGGACGTCCAGGCCAAGGCCTGTCGCACATCGGATGGGCGGTGGGAGTTGGTGCAATAGGTTGGATTCATTCGGCTGTAATGCAAGCCATACTGTCTATTCGCCCAAGGTTGACTGGGAAAATCGCTGCATATGAGGTTCTGAGCTGAAGGGCTGGTCAGCGCCTTTCTATCGAAGGCAGCCTGAACGGATATGGATAACTTTGCTTATGCCATACCGAAATGCCACAGCAAAAAGGCACATGCTATGAGTGTAAACTCCATGAAGGATCCGGTTTTGATCAATCCGAGTCCCCGTTTCCACTTCCCGCCCATGGGGTGACCAAAGGGGATTCCGGTGGGAGTCAAGGCATCCAGAACACAGTGCAGCAAGGCCCCGAATACGAGGATTTGGGCCGGACCCTGGAGGAGGAAGGTGCCGAAGAGGTATGGCCAGGGCCAATGAGAGAGTTTTCTGTGCATACTTTGCCACACGGTTCGACTTCCCAGGGACACTATGCGATCAAAAGCATCTGGTAGGATTCCGCCGCCGGTAACTATGGCCGCTTCCAAGGGAGAGAATCCAATTGAGAGGCCGAAAAAGAAGTTAAAGCCCGCGTGGGTGTAAAATTTCATTCTGATATTCGTCTATGAGTTCATCTTCCGGCACTTGGTGAAAGGTGAGGACCACCCAGTCTTGGTTCCCGGCCTGGGGCTGATGCCACACGTTGGGCGGAACCGATGACCACCGCTCTGCAAGGGGGGCATCTGGGGCGCTGGTCAAGGTTTCTGTTCTCGGAGTGATCGGTTCCTTGACCACGATCTTTCCCCTGCCCTCAAGGGAGACCACTCGTTGGCGGCTGTTGGGGTGACGTTCGGTTGTAAAGCTGGTGTTGGCCCTGAGGGCGAAGATACGGGCCGAACCGATACCCGAAGGGAGTGGCCTGTTCAATTTGTTCAGCTGTACAGGAACCGTTCCGGACAGAAGGGAAGGCTCTTGTCTGAGGATTTCTTTAGCTTGGTGGATTTCCTCAGTCACATCGGACTCCCTCACCAGCTTATCCAGTTCCTCCAACAAGGTTTTTTCCTCGTTCATTGTCTTGCCTTGCTCCACCTTTCCTGCATATCCACATTATCACTCACAATCAGTTGTTCACTTACCTATCCTTCAGCTGTTGTCCTATGTTCTAAGATTTTTTTATCTATCTACAATCATTTTGCATTGATCATACGGGATTGTCAAATCCAGCTGAATTACTCCGCGTGCAGGAAACCAGCAACTTGAAAGCCACTATCCTGCACGCGGAACATCACATATTACTTCATTTTGGTTACGGTTTGATATACAGATTCAGGTTTTTGGCCGGAACATTTCCATCATAGGCCATAACATTCCAGCTTGCATCGCAAAGGGCCCAATCATACCCGCACTGCCAGGCAAAAAAACCAACACCGGCCGTATGACCTGAATTGCAGAAAGTGATTACTGTGAGGCCCTTTTTCTCTGAACAGGGAAACATCTCTGTCAATTTGCTGTCAGCACGGTCCCAGTCGACTTTGGACATGCTCTGGTCAGACCAAATGTTCTTAAAGGGCCAGTTCTTGGCTGTGGCCAAGGTCCCTCCGCGCAGGGTTTTTGTCTTTTTCCCCTGGAAGTAGGCACTGGGACGGACGTCCCACAGCACGGCCCTGGACAAGTGCATGGCCTGCAGCACGTCCTTCTTGGTGGCATACCAGCTCCAATCCGTCTGGACCTGAAAATCTTCGCCGGCATTGCGGTCGGACCAGTGCTGAATCTTGGAAGTGAGCATATCTTCAGGCAAGGCTTTGAGATAATTGACCGGCAACAAACGCACATCTTCATGTCCCAGCCATTTCAATGCCCAGAAGACCATGGCTGCATCATCCACCCGGTATTGGGCTACAAGGATCACAGTTGAGTCATTATTTACCCCGGCTTGCTGAAAGACCTGCTGGAGATCGGAAGGATGGAAGTCTTGTTTTTCCAGTCCATAGGTGACCCCCTTCATCAGTCCACTGTCCTGCCGCAGATCCCGGTAGGAAATGCTTACCGCACCCTTCACTGTCTTCGGGACATACGTATCGTCCTTGACATCAGTCGCATCCAGGACCACGACACCGGCGTCCTGGCTGTGCTCCTGCAGCCACTGGGCATTAACAAGGGCCTCAGGATGAGCTGGACGCATTTGAGCACCAAAGGCTTGGGACACTGTGATGCATCCAAGTATAAAGAAGATCGTCACCAGTCTCAATGCTTTGATTTGAAGATTCATAAGGCAAACCTCCTTGTGATTAAATGAACCAAAAACAAACAGTTATTATATAACATAAAATATTTTGAGATGCAAGTATGAAAAGTTACCTGTAAAAAGCATATTTTATATAAATAATTAATTTATAGAATTCCCTTTTAAATTTATACTATTGAGGTATGTTTATTTCTTTCCTTGTACAGTATGTTTTTGCTTATGATGTTTCATTTTCTCGCATTTATAGAAAAAATATTTTTTTATTTACCTAGCACGGCCCGAGCGGCTGTTTCAGCCCAGCGCGTTTCGGCTTGGTATTATAGATAACTTATTAAGAAAGATGGTCAGATATTAGGGGAGCAAAAGGCGATAGGTCAAAGCGGGAGAAAAAAAGTTCTTGGGGGAACTTCAACGCCGGGGGCTTATTCAGGACATGTGTATCCAAAGACACCCAGATCAATAACAACCTCCTCGGTGAGGTCATTAACTACTTGCCAGACCGCCCGACCGGGATAAAGGCTCCATATCCGGGTTTGGATAGGAGTACCGGGGTATAAGGGCTTCGTGAAGCGGCAGGACATTTTCTGAACCTTTTCAGGCTGACCAGGAACCAAGGATTTTATGCAGGCCCGGCAGGCGTAGCCAAAAGTGCACAGGCCGTGCATGATCGGCTTTTCAAATCCGGATCTGCGGGCAAACTCAGGATCCACATGCAATTCAAAGGTATCTCCGGATAGCCTGTATAACAGAGCCTGGTCTTTTGATGGTTGCTCATTAACTACAAAATCCGGCTCTCTGTTGGGGATCTCTACCTGGCGCTTGGGCGGCTTGTTCCCCCCAAAGCCACCGTCCAAGCGGGCAAAGATGGTCATCACGTTAGAGAATAGCTTGAGCCCCTCTGCATTCCGGGTGATTCCCCGGGCCTCAATAAGGGCTCCTCGCTCCCGGCCCAGATCATATATGTTGACGATCTCCCCTTGGGTTATAAGTGTGCCCTGAATGGGCAGGGGATGATGAAAGGTGAGTTCCTGTTCTGCATGGAGGATTCCCTGCAAGTTGACATTGGCTTGAGTCCCGGCCTGGAAAAAGAAATCAAAAACCGCAGCAATGGCAAAGCTGGGAATGACCTGCAGGTCTTTTTCATACACAAAGCTCAGTTCCTCAGTTCCAGCACCGACCCCCAGGGCATACAGAATGACATCCTTCCAGGTGTATGTGTGGGTTAAGGGCCCGATCTCTTGACCGACTACGCCATGATTCAAGCTCATAGTTCTCCCCGTGAACAATAAGTTGCCGGACTGGCCAAGTGCTCTTCAAGGTTTCCTGTCTGCGGTATACCCACGACCCATGTGGGTGTACAATACCCTGACTCATGGCTTCAGTTCAGGCGAACTGCAAAAACAGTTTTTGCACTCGCATCAATCCAGATCCAGTTCGGTTTTGCACCGATTGCAGGTCACCACGCCCCGAAAGAGTATGTTTCCGCATTCCGGGCAGATGTAGCGGTTTTCTTCATCCTCAATCCATTTTTCGGTCCCCACCTCCCGCCAGTAAGGAATGGCCCGTAAAATCACTTTTTTGCCGATGGTCATGGGGAAGTCGTCAATATACGAGCAGGGAAATTCCTCGCACTGGCGACATCCGTCATACCCTTGCTCCTGCGTGCAGTCCCTGATGGCGCATTGCCGGCAATGCATGAAAATGTCATCGGACAGGCAACCATTGCACCGGATGTCGTCTATAGTCAGATTCTCACTGTTGGGCAGCTTGCCTTTGCCTGGGATTTCTCCCTTGTAAAGGCTGAGGAGTCGCTCCTTGAATTTTTGATTCTGGTCCCGGTGGGCAATGTACACGGCGCAAACGCCGCAGTACAGGCCGCAGGGCGCTACAAGATCTGGATTGATATTCATGCTTTCCTCTCTTTCCTGTTCATGGAGATACTCCCACATTTGGTTTTGATGCAACCATATGGGATCGGCATTGCGGCGGATAAACTCATCCACACTCATCCCGTCTATTGTGGGTTCTCGCTTGATCCGTTTCTGCTTGCCGTTTATGAAGACGGTCTTGTACTCAGCTCGACGCCGTTTTTTCTCTCTTTTTTGAGCAGGAGTAAGCTTTCTTTTTTTTTGCCATAAGCTTATTTTTCACTTGCTATCAGTTGAAAACGACTGTGTCTAACTGAGACATGGACCAGTTTGTCCTGTTAACTGCATATTGAATCTGCTTTAACTGAATCTTTTCATTTTCAATAATCGGGATGAGCATTTCAGGTTTTGCGGATATTGAGCTTGCGCATGCGGGCGCGCAAGGTGCTGCGGTCCAAGCCCAGGATTTCAGCGGCACTGTTTTTCCCGCTTATTTTCCACTGCACCTGTTCAAGTACACGAATAATATGGTCACGTTCTACGTTTTCCAGGGTCTTGTCAGTCCGTACTGTAGCTTGAGCAGGCTTTTTCAACTCATCCACCAGCCTCAGCTTGGGACCGGAAGAGTTGATTACCGCCCGTTCAAGGACATTTTCCAGCTCCCGAACGTTGCCCGGCCAGTGGTACTTTTGCAGCGCGTCCATAACGTTTGACGGGATAATCTCTATGACCTTGCCCAGTCTTTTTGAAATCCTGTGCACATAAAAATTTACCAGCAGTGGAATATCGTCGAATCGATCGCGCAGGGGAGGCATTGTGATCGGAAAAACATTCAGCCGGTACCAGAGATCTTCCCGGAAAGCGCCCTTGCGGACTTCCTCTTCCAGATTGCGATTGGTAGCTGAAATGACACGAACATCGACTTTTTGGGTCTTGGAGCTGCCCAGGCGCTCAAACTCGCCGTTTTCTATGACCCTCAGCAGCTTGGGCTGTAATTCCAGGGGCAGCTCGCCAATTTCATCCAAAAACAGGGTGGCTCCGTTGGCAACTTCAAAGCGCCCCAGGCGTTTGGAATGTGCCCCAGTGAAAGCACCTTTCTCATGGCCGAAGAGTTCGCTTTCAATCAAGGTGGAAGGCAATGCTGCACAATTCATTTTTACCAGGGCCCGTTCCTTACGCTGGCTCGTGCCGTGAATGGCTCTGGCTACAAGTTCCTTGCCCGTTCCTGTTTCTCCGAGAATCAATACGTTTGTGTCCGTGTCGGCGATCTGTTCAACCTTGTACAACACGTAATTGATTGCATCGCTTTGGCCAACGATATTTTCATGATTGTATACCAGTTTGATTTCTTCCTGGAGATAGGCCCTTTCAGCTTCGAGCTGGTCTTTGAGCTTTTTGATTTCAAAAAGGGCATCTTCTGCGGCCTGTCGGTTTTTTTCCGCCTCCTGCTTTGCCGCACTCAGTTCGGCGGTTCGTTGTTCAACCATTTCTTCGAGGTTTCTTCTGTAATATTCACGTTCGGTCACGTCCTCTATGGCCAGCAGAATGAGCTGGGATTGGCTGTCCTGGCTATAGATCCGCCTGGCATTGAGGTGCATGATCTTGCGGCCGATGGTCTCAAAGTCATGTTCCACTTCAAAGTCATGAAAAGTGGTGTTTTGAGGCAGGATGTTTTCGAGGAGTTCCCAGAGCCCGGGGATATCCCATTGCCGGTTGCCCAGCTCATATATCAGGACACCCTTTGTTTCATCAGGGCTGACATCAAAGGTGTGGAAAAAGGCATTATTGGCCGTTACAACCTTCAGGTCCTGATCAAGCACGATCAAGGGTTCGCGGATCGACCCCAGGATGCTGTTGAATATTTCCAGAAAGGCTCTTGGCATTTGATTATCCCATGCTTGCCCACTGCTTGCCTTTTATCGCTTGCTTCTAAAACCAATTATATTCATGGTTCTCTTATTGGCAAGCCTTACGCACGGATATTGCCGAAGCAATGCATGGTCTTGATTCTCAAAGCCCTCGGTTGCGGATGATCTTAATCAACAAACCAAACCCGATCATGCCGGAGACAATAAAACCGATGATACCTATGACCGGGACCTCCTTCCATAGCGGTGGGACCCTGGAATGCACAATAATGGCTGAACCGATGACCAAGGAGCCCAGTACAACGGCAAATGCCAGGGTGGAGCTGGCTTTGAACATGCTTTCCCGGGCCTTACCCAGGCTTTGCTCATCCAGGCTCAGAGAGAGCCGGCCCGAAGAGAAAGTTTCAATGACCTTGTAGTAGTCACCAGGAAAGTTCTGGACAAGTTCAGCAAAGTCAATGGCTAAGGTGCTTACCTTGGTCTGCAACCGATCCATGTCGTAGCGATCTTTGACCAATTTCTCAGCAAAAGGGGTTAGCTGGGCGGTAAAATCAAATTTGGGGTCCAGGGCAGAGGTGATACCTTCAATGGTCAAAAGAGATTTGACCAGTAAGAAGAGATCCTGGGGCAGTCGGAGGCCTTTTGCCACCAGGATCTCGACGAGTTCTCCCAGAAGGGCAGTAAAAGAAAACTCTCCGGCCTGAGCGCTTTGAAAGCGCTCAATAAGTTCCGCGATGTTACGTTCTATGCTTTGGGCGGTTGCAAAATCCCGGCTTCCAGCAAGCTTGACCACCACTCTGGCCGCCTTTTGTTCATTTTGGGCCATAATGCTGGTCAGGAGATCACTGACCACTTCCAAATCTCTTTGTATCAGGCTGCCGGTCAGACCAAAATCTATATAGCACAGCCGACCGTCATCCAAAAGTATGATATTTCCGGGATGAGGATCGGCATGAAAAAAGCCGTAACGAAATATTTGCTGCAGGGTCAGGTCAGCGCCTTGTTTAGCGATCCGTGTTCTCTCCTCAGGGCTCAGGGAGGCGTCATCCAATAGTTCCGACAGAGGACGGCCGGGTATGAACTCCATAGTGAGCACTTTCTGCGTACTCTGTTGGTGATAAATCTGAGGTACCTTGATCTCATCTTGCCCGGCAAATTGGGTGCCGAAACGTTGGATAGCCGCCGCCTCCCGCCGGAAGTCCAACTCTTGGAACATGCCCTTTTCAAACTCGGCAACAATCCCCCGGGGTCCCCATCTTTGTACTTGGGGCACAAAGCGTTCAAGAAATTCAGCCAACTCCTGGAGGATATCTATATCGACCTTTACAAGTTCATGCAGCCCGGGACGCTGTGCCTTCATAACTACAGTTTCCCCACTTGGCAGCACCGCCCGGTGTATCTGGGCAATGGAAGCCGCAGCCAGGGGAGTCTGGTCGAATTCCAAAAAAAGATCTTGGATCGGCCTGCCCAGTTCTTTCTCAATGATTTGCACAGCCTGACTGGAAGGGAAGGGCGAAACGCTTTTTTGCAGTTTTTCCAGCTCTTTCTGCAGTTCTTTGGGAATCAGGTCCGGGCGATTGCTCAGGATTTGCCCCAGCTTTATGAAAGTTGGACCCAGCTCCTCGGCAACCATACGGATTCGCTCCCACGTATTGGCCTTACCCACAAATTGGGCTTGACGCGGTGATGCTCTCCCGAACAATTTGCCCCCGAGTCGCAGGATCTTGCCGATGCCGGTCTGGTAGGCGATTTCATCAAAACCATAGGCAGCCAGGGTCGATAGAATTTTGCGATAGCGCTTAAATCTGAGCCGGCCTTTCCGGGTCAAAAGGCCCAGAATCCTCATTCGCATTGAAGAACTCCTTTAAGTTCCTTATATTCTTCTCCTTGCATTCACTTATGCAATCTCTATGCTAGGCATCAAGTGCTTACAGCCGCTTTAGTTACTGCTCTCAACTCTCTATTTTATATCTCTGCCTATGTAATTGGCTGCACCGTGAAAAAGCCTAATCCACTTTGAAATAATTTTTAAGGCTTGGGGAAGCAAGGCACAGGTCGAGCGCCTGAAGGCGCTCGACCTGTGCCTTTTGACTGAGCCGTGAGAAGGACCCTTGCCGGTTCTCGAGAGTTGACTTCAAGAACCTTCGTTCAACCGGATCTGCCGTCTACCACTTAAAGCCCATGCCCAAGGCATAGACAAAACGCCCATCATCAAATGAATCGTCAGCTTCGTCGGCGTCATCAAAGGTGAAGTTGTATTCCGCCAGCGCATAGAGAAAGGTCGACTCAACCAGGAAGAACTTTAAGCCTACTTCCGGTCCGGCGATAAAGGTTTCATTGACATTGTCCCCGTACAGATAGCCAAAGTTGGCACCAACAAACGGCTGAAACCTGTCCAAGTCGAAATGATAGTCCACAAAGCCCCGCGTGGAGGCATCCCATTGGTCACTGCCGCTCTCGATGTCTGCATAGCTGATGCCTTGACGCAGGCCGATTTCGAAGGCGTCGGTCAGGAAATGACCGAGACTGATCTCGGCGGAAAGGGTCGTGCCATCAAGATCGTTGTCGCTCGTGCCGCTGCCCAGCAGGCTGAACTCATTGTCTCCTTGGTTAAAGCCCCAGGTGTCCTGGGCGAGTCCTGTGCCGGCCAAGAGAAGCACCAAAATTACTACGAAAGTTCCAAAAAGCTTTTTCATGTCTTCCTCCTGTTTGTGTTAAATGTTTCTCTTTCAAGATAATGAAGAAGGTGCAGGTCTTGAGCCATCTTGGTTAATAGGTTTTTTCCTTCAAAATGGAAGCAAAGCACCCTGGAATGCACTGTTATTTCTTGAATTTAGCCGTTGCGTCACGGAAGGAAGACTTCATCGAATCCCATGCGGATTCCACACCCTCTTTGATCGACCCCCACGCGCCTTCACTTGCATCCGCGAGTTCAGCAAGCTTGGACTTGCCCTGTTCAATTTTGCCTTCCAATTCTTCGATCTCCTTGTTCAACTCCAATTGTGCATCCGCACTGGCTCCAGACGCCTTGGCTTTGAGCTTGTCGACCTCTGCTTCCCATTCGTCCAACTGGGCCTGCTTCTTCTGTTGATACAGTTCTTTCTCACTCATTGTTTTCTCCTTACAGTTTTCTAAATGATCAATTGAAGCAACGGCATAGTAGCTCTCCTTTGTCTATTTGACGATCAGATCGTTCTTGACGGACTGAACCCCTTTCACGCTGCGTGCGATTTGCCCCGCCTTGTCCTTGGCATCCTGTGTATTGACAAATCCGCTCAGTTGTACCGTACCTTTGTAAGTTTCAACGCTGATACTAAATGACTTGAGAAAATCGTCCTTTGCCAGCAACGATTTGACCTTGGTCGTGATGACCGTATCATCGACATATTCCCCGGCGCTCGACTTTGTGGATGTCGATGCACAGCCCACTAAGGTGAACAGAAGGGCGAAAAAGACCAAACTGCTGATAAGCGTGCGTTTCGTATTCATGATCGAAGCTCCTTTTTGAAGATGGTTCATTTTGGGTGGCATGGCGTCTGCGGATCACACCCGCCGGCGACCTTGAATGACCTGAATCAGCACTACAATGATGGCAATCACCAGCAGTGCATGTAAAATGCCGCCCAAGGTGTAGCCAGTTAACAATCCCAGCAGCCAGAGCACCAATAAAATGACAAATATGGTCCAAAGCATTGTGGCCTCCTCCCTGATCCCGTCAAATCTCTTTGACGTGAGTTTAGGTGTAGTACGCTGAAAACTGGCTTATTTTTTTAGGTTTTTTTGCTCTGCTCTCAAAGGATTGGCAAGTGCTGCGACAACACCCGCAGTTCACATATACGCCGGAAGTGATAGCCGTAGATGGCCAGGGTGACGGCCAGAGGCATGGCCCTTGGCCGTTTGAACAGGGTCCAGAAAAAAAGTTTCCAGTAATGAAACCGCTCCTTGCCCAGGATGCCCAGGCGGATGATTGAACGTATCAGGGCCATCAAGCTTTCGGCGGTGGCTATGCCGCTTTTTTGGATAAATTCCACAATAGAGGTAAAAATTCCAGTATCATCACTATCAAAACCAACGATGAATCCGCCCTGGACCTGGATTCCGAATCCCTGGATGCGTTTTACGTCCCGGATCAGATCGCGATGTATGTTTTGCCCTTTGCCGCATTCGGCCAGACTGGCCTCGTTAGGGGTTTCAATGCCGATGAATACGGCATCGAAACCTGCATCAGCCATCATGGCCATCAGTTCCTGGTCATCGTCCAAGTTAATGGAAGCCTCAGTGCCAAAGGGCACGCCTTTTTTATCTTTTCTCCAACTGATCAAGGCAGGCAACAGTAACGTAGAGACTGTCCAGCTCGGTGATTATCTGAGACGCTGTTTTGTTTCGCGGCGTTCGGCCCAAAAGGGTCGTGATGTTGCAGAAATCACAGTTAAAAGGACATCCCCGGGAATACTGAAGGCTCATAGTAGCGTAGTGTTGAAGTTCCAGCAGGTCCCAGCGGGGAATGGGCGTATGCCCCATGTCAGCGAACTTATCCGTGGAATAAATCCGTCTTGCCCGTCCTTGATCCAGATCTTTCAAAAATTCGGGAAGGGTCAGCTCGGCCTCGTTGATTACAAAATGATCCACCTCAGGAAAATGCTCATGCTCAACCGTGAACAATGGTCCGCCGGCAACAACTTTCAGACCAGCTTCCAGGCACTCACTGATTACCTTCTTGGATGATTCACGCTGCACAGTCATGGCGCTAATGAACGCGTAATCAGCCCAACCCAAATCTTCTATGGACAATCCCCGGATGTTTAAGTCCACCAGGCGCAGGTTCCAGTCTTGGGGAAGCATGGCGGCTATAGTCGCCAACCCCGAAAATGCTTCTTACGCTGCCGATGGTCCGGCAGCAGACAACATCTGCCTGAGTTCCTCGCCCTGCACACTTTCCTGCTTCAAGAGAAGAAAAGCTAGGTCGTCAAGTACTGGCCGTCGTTCCAAGAGGATTTTACGTACCCGCTGATGGGCTTCATCGACAAACCGGGTTATTTCGTCATCGATTTGAGCGGCTTTGGCTTCGCTGTAATTTTTCCCGGAGGAAAAGCTTTCCTGAGGAAACATCGCCTGACGCGGACGCTCATAGCTTACCAGGCCCAGGAGATCGCTCATTCCGTATTCGGTGACCATGGCCCTGGCAATGTCCGAGGCCCGCTGCAGGTCGTTCTGCGCCCCGGTGGAAATTTCATTAAAAACCAGTTCCTCTGCCACCCGGCCGCCCAAGAGAACGGCCAGGCGATCGACCAGCTCAGAGCGGGTCATTAAATACCGATCCTCTGTAGGCTGCTGCTGGGTGTATCCGAGTGCTGCAATGCCGCGGGGGATAACCGAGACCTTATGCACAGGATCGGCATGTTCGACCGATTCGGCCACGATGGCATGGCCGGACTCGTGGAAGGCCACAGTTTCTTTTTCCAGGGCATTCATCATCCGGTTTTTTTTCTGAAGCCCCCCAATCACCCGGTCTATGGCTTCATCGAATTCCGCCGGATCGACAGTTTCTTTATCGTCTCGGGCTGCCAGCAGTGCTGCTTCATTGACGATGTTGGCCAGGTCCGCGCCCACAAATCCAGGTGTGCGGCCGGCGATCTTGTGCAGATCGACTTCTGGACCCAAAGCCACATTTTGGGAGTGAATTTTCAAAATGGCTTCCCGGCCGTTGATATCCGGGCGGTCCACCAGGACCTGGCGGTCCAGACGCCCGGGGCGGAGCAAGGCTGGATCCAGGATTTCCGGCCTGTTGGTGGCCGCCATAATGATGACCCCTTTATTGGTTGCAAATCCATCCATCTCCACCAAAAGCTGGTTTAAGGTTTGTTCCCGCTCGTCATGCCCGCCCATCACATTCATCCCCCGGGCTTTACCCAGGGCATCGAGTTCATCGATGAAGATGATGCATGGGGCCTGAGCCGCGGCTTGGGAGAAGAGATCCCGAACCCGGGCCGCCCCCACGCCCACAAACATCTCTACGAATTCGGACCCGCTGATGGAAAAGAAAGGTACTTGGGCCTCTCCGGCCACGGCCCGGGCCAGAAGGGTTTTGCCGGTTCCAGGGGGACCGACCAGCAAGACTCCCTTGGGGATTCTGCCTCCAAGTTTTTGGAATTTTTCCGGTGTCTTCAGAAACTCAACCACCTCCTCAAGCTCTTCCTTTGACTCATCAATGCCGGCAACATCGGCAAAAGAGACCTTGGTGTCGCTTTCTGCAAAGATCTTGGCCTTGCTTTTGGAAAAAGACATAACCCCCATGCCGGAGCCCATCTTTTTCATGGCAAATCGCCAGATCAGGAAAAAGAAGCCAAGGGGAATAACCCAGGAAAGGAGGCTGCTCAGAAATTTATTTTCATATCGTCCGGAATAACTGAGTTTGTGTTTGTCCAGGTCCTTGACCAGGTCTGAGTCATTTACCCGAACAGTTGTGAATTCTCGTTCCGGCGTTCCGGCCAACTTGCCTTTGATATTCTCCGGTCCAATCACAAGATCGCTGACCATACCCTGTTCAACGTACTGCTTAAATAAACTATAGGGAATGGTGTCAGTGTTTGAAGTAAACATGGACTGCTGCAGATACGAAAAAAGGAAGATGGCCAACACCACATACCAGATGCTAAAACGCGCCTTGCCCGGCTGTGGGTTTTTGTCTTTCTGTTCGCTGGAGCCGAAAAGAGAGCGCAGCTTATTCTTGAGGTTTCCGATTGGATCTTGATCGTTGAGCGCCATTTATATTTTCCTGTATTTTGAGCTAGATTTACCTGGAAGATGGCCTGCCCGGCACTCACTTGTAGGCCGGTCATTTGTACTTTGCAGTGACGTTCAAACTGGAAGTGAGTGCCGGGCCAGTCCTCTTTGTAACCAGTTTCTTACTGGAGCAAACTGGCGGTCTTCCGCCAGAGGCGGCGCTGACGTTTGATATCTGATCTCTGGAGAGTGCAAAAACAGCTTTTGCACTCGCATCAATCCAGGGCTACTGGGATCTGCGTTTTTCCCGGACTTGCTTGTTTGACATATTTATAAAAGTCGCTTTCTGTGGTCAGGATCAGTACGGAGTTCTGGTTCGGTTTTTCTTTGTAGCTTTCAATTGTACGTAAAAAGGCATAAAATTCAGGGTCTTTATTGTAAGCTTGGCCGTATATTTTGGTGGCTTCGGCATCTGCTTTGCCCTGGACCTCCTGCACCTGACGGTAGGCTGTAGAGCGGATATCGCGCAGTTCTTTTTCCATTGTACCCAGTATTTCGGCACTGCGTCCCTCTCCTTCGGAGCGGAACTGGGCGGCGATGCGCTTGCGCTCGGAAATCATGCGCTCATAAACTTTTTTCCGCACGCTTTCTACGTAATCAAGGCGCTTTATACGCACATCCACCAGCTCGATTCCGTACTGAGGAATGATCTTTTGGGCCTCAGCCAGTATCGTTCGGGTGATCTGCTCTCTGCCTCGGGCAATCTCTTTTTTCAGCTCTTCTTCCCGCTCCTTGGGCACTTCCTTGAGCACCTCGTCTTCCGGGACTTCCCATGATGCGCTGCGCACAAGCTCAATGAGTTCGCTGCTGGAGACCTGATCGCGTACCACTGAATCGAGTATATCGTTTAGGCGGGACTGGGCGCCTTCTTCGCTGGCCACGTTTTCAAGAAATTTTTTGGCATCTGCAATCCGCCACCGGGCCGTGGTGTCCACCCATATGAATTCGCGTCCCTTGGTGGGAACCTGGTTGGGATCACCGTCCCAGACCAGCAGACGCTTTTCAAATCGCCTGACCTCCTGTATAAAGGGCAGTTTCATGTGAAGCCCTGCTTCTGTGACGGTTTCTCCCACCGGTTTTCCAAACTGCACGACTATGGCCTGCCGGCCTTCTTCCAGAGTGTAAAGGCCGGTATAGAGCACGATAACGATTACTGCCGATATCGCAATTATTGCTACTTTTATGATAAACTTCATGGTTGCCTCC
>CAZUER010000068.1:1617-20708 GCA_964619345.1 uncultured Desulfohalobiaceae bacterium | reverse complement strand
ATCACTCTGATCCCGCGCTGGCCGCCCGAATGGGCGGCCAGCGCGTATGTGTCTATCCATGAGAAATCAATGCCCTGACATAAGGTGTTATGATGGTATTTCTAAAAAGCATCCTGCACTATACTGAAGTTTTTATCGAATGGACCGGCAGGATTGTCTGCTGGCTCATATTGCTTCTCATGTTCCTGGCCGTCTTCGAGGTCATTACCAGAAGACTCTTAGGCAGCCCCACCATTTGGACCTTTGAATTGTCCGGTTTTCTTCTGGCGGGGATAACTATGCTCTCCCTGGCCTACACCCAGCTGCATTATGGGCATGTGAATATCGACTTCATATATGACCGACTTTCACGTAGAACAAAAGCCGTCGTGAACATCATTTCTTTTTTCCCTTTCCTTTTTCTCTATTGTTATATCTTTCTCAGTCTGGGCACCAAGTTTGCGGCCAGGTCCTGGGCCATGCAGGAAACAGCCGGCACTGCCTGGAATCCTATTGTCTATCCGGTAAAGACCGTACTGCCCGTTGGTGCCGCCTTACTCCTGATTATTGGACTGGTGCAGCTGATCCAGAACATCGTAATCGCCATTAAAGGAAAAGAGCTATGATTGATTTGTCCCCTGAAATGGCCGTCTTCTTGATGTTTTCCCTGATGCTGATCGGGCTTCTCTCCGGTCACCCCCTGGCTTTTGTCCTGGGCGGGGTCGGGGCCATTGTCGGGTTTGTGGGCTGGGGCCCTGGTGCATTGTACATGATAGTAGCCCGTACCTATTCCACTTTGACCAATCAGATCCTCATTGCCATTCCCCTTTTTGTTTTGATGGCTGTTTTTTTGGACAAATCCGGGATTGCCGAGGGCTTGTTCACCTCCATGATGTACCTGTTCGGAAAACTCAATGGAGGAGTCGCTTTGGCGGTAACCATACTCAGTGTGGTCTTTGCCGCTACAACCGGGGTTATTGGGGCCAGCGTGGTCAGCATGGCCTTGATGTCTGTCCCGGTGATGCTCAAGTACAACTACGACAGAAAACTGGCCGCAGGAGTAGTTACAGCCGGAGGAACATTAGGCATATTGATCCCCCCCAGCATCATGCTCATCTTGATGGCCGACCAATCCGGACAATCAGTGGGCAGGCTCTTTGCCGGGGCTTTGTTTCCAGGGGTAGTATTGGGCGGTTTGTATTTTATCTACGTCCTTTTCACAGCTTTTCGCAACCCTGACAAAGCTCCTGCCTTAAGTGCCCAAGAGAGAAGCGAAGTATCCACCCTGCAATTGCTTCGCATGTTGCTTTTGAACTTCATCCCCCCTATTGTGCTTATCCTGGGAGTGCTGGGTACCATCTGGATGGGCATCGCTACCCCTACAGAAGCATCAGGTGTGGGTGCCTTTATCGCTTTTCTGCTCATGATTGTGTACGGAAAGTTTAGCTGGAGCACTCTGTATGCCAGCTTGATGCAGGCCTTAAGAACCAATGCCATGGTCATGGCCACTATCATCGGGGCCTCAATTTTCACCGGTGTCTTCTTAGGCCTCGGCGGGGACGAAGTGGTCACCGACATCATCATGAGCCTGGAAGGGTTTGGCAGATGGGGCATCTTCTTCATGATGATGCTCATCATCTTCCTGCTCGGATTCATGATCGACTGGATTGGGATCATATATATCTCTTTTCCCATCTTTCTGCCCATTGCCCAGCAATTGGGTTTTGATCAAACCTGGTTCATTGTCATGCTGGCCATCAACCTGCAAATGTCTTTTCTGACCCCCCCGGTAGGCTATGCCCTCTTTTATCTCAAGGGCAGTGTAGATCCCAGTCAGATCAACCTGACCGATATTTATAAGGGCATCGTGCCCTTTATATTTCTCCAATTGATTGGACTGATCATATGCATTATATTTCCTTCGATCGTCACCTACCTCCCAAGCTTTCTCGGCTAAGACGCTCGTAACCAACTTACCTGGGGGTCCTGATGTGCAACTTGCCATACATGCACTGAAGGACCCTCTCCTTTATAACGGGTGTTATGGGTATTGAAAATAACTCTAAGCCGAAAGAGTCTTATCTTTTCTTGCTTATTAGCATTTTTGTAGTATCTTCGAGCGTCATTTCCTTGCAGCTCATCGCCCAACGATTCCTATCCATTGTCTTGACCTATCATTTTGTGTTTGTGGTTGTCTCTTTAGCTCTTTTTGGACTAAGTATGGGCAGTTTTCTTGCCCATCTTTCCAAAAAAAGCTTAGCTAAGTATGATTCCTTTTATGTACTTGTTGTTCTTGTTTATGTATTTTACCTTGCCCTGTCCATGGCTTATACAGGTTGTATATTAGTCAATAACATGCATGCATTTCATGCAAATATTTACATATATTCATGCATTCTTTTTTTGCCTTTCTTCTTTGCAGGCAGTTACTGGGCTCGCCTATTTTATACTTTTCCTGAATTATGTGGTCAATTATATGCCTCTGACTTAATTGGTGCCGCTTCTGGTTGCATAGGAATAATATACTTACTGAACAGAATAAGTCTATCTCATGCTGTCTTATATATCATCATAGTTCCTCTAGCATTACTAACTATTATTTTAACTTTGAAAGTACGAATTCCAAAAAGTGGTACTCAAATATTAGTCACTGCCCTAGTGATATGCACATCACTTGTAATGAGTGTCTCGCTTTTATATCTCCCAGATATTTCAGTAGGAAAAAATCCTAATAAAGAAATCTATGATGCCCTTCACACATTCAAAGGACAGATTATCGAGTCCAAGGACAGCGCTTTGGGCCGATTGAACTTGATTGAATTCAAAGACTATCCCCAACTCATGGATATGTACGTGGACGGCACTGCCGGCATGCCCATGTACAAGTTTAACGGGAATCTTGCCGATCCCAATCCGGCAATCCAAAATCTGCAAAAAGAATTTCCCGGCTATCTCCCCTTGGCCGCCATAGATAGTAAGCAAAAGGATACCGCTTTGATCATCGGTCCAGGAGGAGGCAGGGATATACTCTTAACCAAAATGTCCGGTTTCCGAAAAATTACAGCCGTGGAAATCAACCCTGATATCGTCAGCCTGGCTAAGGACTACTCCGATTTTAATGGGCATATTTACATGGCCGACGGCTTGACTACTCATATAAATGAAGGGCGAAACTTTTTGAAATACAATGGTAAACAATATGATCTGATCATGTTCAGCCTTCCGGTGACCAATACAAGTCAGGGCTTGGGAAGCTATGCTCTGACTGAAAACTATCTCTATACCCATGAGGCCATAGATAAATATTTGCGCCATCTGAACACGGGCGGACAATTAGTTATTGTCACCCACAACGACATAGAACTCCTCAGGCTATTGACCATTACTTTACAAGTTTTCCAGAAAGAGGACATCTCTGTTCCTGATGCGATGCAGCATTTATATGTACTTGGCTCTGCAGACTATCCAGTTTTGGTGGTTAAAGAAGATACATTTTCCAAAGAAAAATCAAAAGAACTTTTGGCCGCAGGGATGCGACACAGATGGTTTCTTCCAAGATCCTCTTTTTTCCCGCATTTGCAAATTCCTTACTTAAACAACATGCTTATGGGTCTTGAAAATAATCAAAAATCGGTGCAAAATCTTATAGATGAAGCATCTGCCAGGGGCTATGACATAACTCCAGTCTCAGACCTGAGTCCTTTTTTCTATCATTTTACAAACAACATCCCACGCTCCTTGCTTACCATTCTTTGCTTTTCTATTGGTGCAGTTGCACTACTTATATCTATTCCTTTCATCTATTTTTTTTATACACGATTCACAAAGAAGCATGATCTCCGAGAATCTCCCGGCACCCTCAAACATACTCTTCTGTTGAGCATCTATTTTTTTATGATCGGTGTCGGATTCATGATCCTTGAAGTCACCTTGATTCAACGTTTCATGCTCGTTTTAGGTAACCCAATATTTTCTATGTCCACGGTTATATTTACTATACTTGTTGGAGCGGGCCTGGGCAGTCTGGCGAGCAGCAAGTTGCTTGCAGAAAGACTGTCTAAAGCCATCGCTATCTCATGCATTTGCATTATTGCTCTTACAATTTTTTACCTTTTGAGCCTATCACCGCTTTTTGATTCTCTGACCATAGATTCCCTTTTTTTTAGAGGAATATTTACCTTTGTGCTTATTTTTCCCCTTGGATTCGTCCTGGGGTTTCCCCTCCCCTTGGCCATCAGGTTGATCAAAGGTTACCATATGAACACGATCATCCCCTGGATGCTGGCCATAAACGGAGCCAGCTCTGTTTTCGGTTCAACCCTGACCATCTTTTTGGCACTCACATATGGCTATAATACAGCTCTCATGGCTGCTTCCTTGTGTTATCTGATTGTCTTGATTGTTTCAAACTTGTTTTCACCTCCAAGCACTAAGTATATATAAGGTTTAGCGATTCGTGTAAGATCCCCAAAACGATCTACCAACAGAGAGGTATGTATGAAACACTATATCAAAAAGGGAATGGAACGATCGGAAGCTCGAAAAGCCGAAGCCTCAGTCCAGGAAACAGTGAACACAATCCTTTCCGATATAGAAGAAAGGGGCAATCAGGCAGTCAGGGAATATTCTCGAAAATTGGATGCATGGGATCCCAGTACCTTCCGCCTTTCCCAGGCCAAAATTGAATCTTGTATTCAAGCCCTGGACCAGCAGACCCGGGATGATATTCTTTTCGCCCAAGAACAGGTGCGTCGTTTTGCCAGGGCTCAAAAGGGCTGTCTGCTAGATCTGGAAATCGAGACTCTCCCCGGAGTAACCCTGGGCCATAAGAATATACCCATTCAAAGTGTGGGTTGTTATGTTCCGGCCGGCAGGTATCCGATGGTGGCTTCAGCCCATATGAGTGTGGTCACGGCCAAAGTGGCCGGGGTCAAACGAATCATAGCCTGTACTCCTCCCACTCGACAGGAGGTTCATCCAGCCACAATCGCTGCCATGTCTTTAGGTGGAGCGGATGAAATCTATGTTCTGGGCGGGGTTCAAGCCATGGCTGCAATGGCCATTGGCACTGAGGAGATCGCTCCTGTTGATATGATCGTTGGACCAGGAAACGCCTATGTAGCTGAAGCCAAGCGGCAGCTCTTTGGCCGGGTGGGAATCGACCTCTTGGCCGGTCCAACCGAGATCCTCGTCCTGGCCGATGATACAGCAGATGCCGAGATGGTGGCCACTGACCTTTTAGGTCAGGCTGAACACGGTCCGACCTCCCCGGCTATCCTGGTTACCACCTCCGAATCTCTGGCCCAGGCGACTATTGAGGAAGTCGACAGACAACTCAAGATCTTACCTACAGCAGATATTGCCGCCCAGTCTTGGAGCCAGTACGGAGAGATCATTTGTGTTTCAAGTGAAGATGAGATGCTGGCTGTGGCAGATGAAATTGCCGCCGAACACGTGGAAGTCTTGACCCAAAATCCGCGCAGGTTTCTGGATGACTTAACAAACTACGGGTCTCTCTTCCTTGGCCCGGCCACCAATGTGGCCTATGGGGATAAGGTCATCGGCACCAACCATACCCTGCCCACCAGGGGAGGTGCCAGGTATACCGGTGGTCTCTGGGTTGGCAAGTTCTTAAAGACTGTTACCTATCAGGAGTGCACCCCGGAAGCCAGTGCCTTCATTGGGGAGTACTGCTCCCGCCTTTGTGCTGTAGAACATTTCTCCGGGCACAAAGCTCAAGCCGACATAAGGGTCCGAAGATATAAAACGTAACCAGAGAGTGCCTGCTACCACTTTCGGCAGCAGTTTCCCCCATGTGCTCTAACAAAGGAGATCGCAGCATGATGCCTGAATTCAAAACCATCCTTTATTGTACAAACTTGGGACCGGAAGCGACTCATGTTTTCCGGCATGCCCTCAGTCAAGCCCAACACTACCAAGGAGTCATTCATATCCTGCACGTTGTCGAACCTATGGGGTCGTTTGCCAAGAGCCTGGTTGAACAATACCTATCCCCTACACAACTCGAAGGGATTCATGAACAATCCAAAAAGAACGTTATAGAGCGCATCGAAAAAAGAGTGGCCACTTTCTGTGAAAAAGAAACCTGCACCTTGGCTGAAGGCAGTGATCTTATCCATGGCATTTCGGTTCTTGAGGGACAGCCATTTGAAACTATTGTTGAAACAAGCCAGAAGCTGAATGTGGATCTCATCATCTTGGGCAGCCACCGCCGAAAATACTTAGGGACTTCCGGCATTTTGGGATCCACCGCCCGAAAAGTGGTCAATGTTTCCACTATTCCTGTGCTCACCGTGTTCACTCCCAAGGACAGAATGGAAGACCTTGAATAACTGGAGGGATGTGGGTGGCCTATAAAGGTCTCCTACATCCTCCTCATCAAAACCAAACCAGCGTCTCTTAGAATAATTTTTGCTGGCAAAAACGTATAACGTAATTGATGTGATCTTTCATCTTCTCTTGAGCAGACTCTGGATCACGTCCCTTTATACACTGCAAAATCTCGGAATGCTGTTGGCCCATTCGAGATAAATTTCCAGCCTCCGAGAGATAGAATCGGCTCTCATTGATAGCATGAAATAAGAGTTCATAAAAATTACGCATCAAGTATATTTGGGCTGAATTTTTTGTGGCATAGGCTATAGCCATATGAAAGGCCACATCCTCCTCTGAACCCACCTCCCCTTCATCAACCCTGGACAACATATCCTGTACGCACATTTCCATAGCTGATATGTCTTTATCGGTGGCCCGTGTGGCGGCCATGGCTACAGACTGCACCTCAAGACCGAGTCGAACTTCTAGGAGATCGACCAAGCTGACCTCTTCCCCTTCCATAACCTTACGCAATGGATTTTGTTCATATCTGGACTGAAGGCTACGAACAAATGTGCCTTGCCCCTGTCGCTGCTCAATGAGCCCGATGTGAGTCAGCTTGTCCATGGCTGCCCTCAAGGAAGGACGGCTCACATTAAAAGCGTCTGCCAGTTTCCGCTCCGGTGGAAGCTTTTCCCCAGGCTTTAACTGTCCTCGATAGATAGAATCTCGAAGTTGCTCAAATATCTGATCTGAAAGACGTTTTGGCTTAATCGGCCTTAAAAGCACATTCATAACCTTTCCCATTTCAAAAAACAGTTGGTGCCTTCCAGGTTTGTTCTCAATTCAGTCCCGCCTGTGGCTGCCTTGTATTCTATAATTTTTTTGCCCTCACTCCATGTATGGTCTAACCAATTTGGAAGTTGTTGGTCAACCCTTTTTGATTTGCATGAGTTCCAAATAGATAGAGAAAGTCTTATTTCAAGAATAGCAATTTTCCATTTCCACTTGACAAACAAAGGGCATAAAGTCTAATGGTATTACCAATAAATGGATATGACAAAATATGGCTTTCTTGCAACGCAATAATTCAAATTCATATGTTTTTAGGTTATAATAAACAGCTTTCACCCTTCAAACTTTTGATTTGTACCCATCGTTTCTTGACTTCCGTCTGAGCTAAATTGGTCTTACCATTAACGAATTTTGTTTATAACTTGTACTGAAGGAGAGACTTTATGCCTGTCGGTCTCTTAGGTGTTCTGGCCTTTGTACCCATTCTCATTGCCCTTGTTCTGATGGTCGGCTTCCGCTGGCCGGCAACACGGGCCATGCCCGTTGCTTGGCTCACTGCCGCAGTTTTGGCTGTTTTCGTATGGCGTATGGACCTGGCTGTGGTCTTGGCCTCTACCCTGCAAGGATTTGGCAGTGCGATCACAGTCCTTTTCATTGTCTTTGGGGCTTTACTTATCCTGTATACTATGACTGAGAGCGGAGGGATGGAAACCATTAATCACGGTTTCCATGGCATCACCAGGGACAGGCGAATACAGGCCATCATCATCGCTTTTGTCTTTGCCGCTTTTTTAGAAGGAGCGGCTGGTTTTGGTACACCTGCAGCTATCGCCGCTCCCTTGCTTTTAAGTCTGGGCTTTCCTCCTTTGGCCGCCGTCCTGGTCGCTTTAATTCTCAACTCAGTGCCGGTCACCTTCGGTGCTGTGGGCACCCCCATCTGGTTTGGGCTCAAAAACCTGGAAGGTAAAATTGAGGCCGCTGTGAGCTCCTCCGCCCACGAACTCGGGGTTTCAAGCATAGATGGATTTTATATGCTCATAGGCAAATGGGCTGCTGTATTTCACTCTGTTATGGCCTTTATCCTTCCTCTTTTTGTCATCTGTTTCTTGACCAGGTTCTTCGGGCAGAACCGTTCTTGGCGGGAAGGTCTCCCAGCCTGGAAATTTTCCGTGGTGGCCTCTTTGGTCTTCGTCATCCCCTTTCTAGGATCCGCTTTTTTCTTTGGGGAAGAATTTCCAGCCTTGCTCGGAGGACTCATTGGTACAGGTGTCGTGGTCTGGATCGCCCGCAAAAAGCTCTTTTTACCTGAGCAAGAATGGGACTTCGGCCCCCAGTCGGAATGGGAACAATCCTGGACCGGTGAAATCTCCACAGCCAAAAAAATTGAATTTCAATGCTGTATGAGCCAATTTCGGGCTTGGCTTCCGTATGTCCTGGTCGGATTCTTTCTTGTCCTGACCAGAGTGAAGTTTCTTCCCTTTGGCCAGCTGGTCACATCAGTCCAGATCACCATCCCGGATATCCTGGGCCAGGCTGGAATAACCTATTCTCTGCAGCCTCTATACAATCCAGGAGTCATCCCCTTCATCCTGGTAGCCATTTTGACCATTCCCCTGCATGGGATGAAGGCAGCACAAGTAAAAAAGGCCTGGGGGACTGCATTCAGACGCATGAAAAACCCCACCATCGCCCTCCTCTTTGCCGTGGCCTTGGTCCAGATCTTTAAAAACTCATCCATGAATCCAGCCGATTACGCCTCAATGCCCCTGGCCATGGCTCAATCAGTAGCCTCGGTGGCTGGAGCCAGCTGGCCTTTTTTTGCAGCTTTTATCGGGGCCTTGGGCTCGTTCATAACCGGCAGCAATACAGTCTCTGATCTCCTTTTCGCCGATTTCCAATACGGAATTGCCGAAGCCCTGAGTCTGCCGCGGCAAATTATTGTCGCCCTGCAGGCAGTTGGTGGAGCTATGGGCAATATGGTCTGCATCCACAACATTGTGGCCGCCTCGGCCACTGTGGGCCTGGTCGGCCTGGAGGGGCTCATCCTGCGACGCACCGTCATCCCCCTTATTGTATACGGGAGTATTGTTGGACTCATGGGTTTGATATTTAGCTATATTCTCTTCCCGACAATCTTTTAAGTTCATCGTAAAGGTTCAAGTTGAGCATGACAGGTTTTATCATATCTTGTTGATATTATGCCTATAACCTCGAACCGCAAATCTTAAACTCTGAACCCGCAAGTGACTGCATTCTTTCCGAAATCGGTGCAAACTTGCAGCTGCTTGTCATACACACACAGCTGGCCTATGTTGAGGTCACTACCCTATCGTATAACAATGGAGATCCGTATATGGCATCACCAAGTTTGATCAAAGAGTTCCAATCCATCCTGGGATCGGAAAATGTGATGACCGAAGAGGCCGACCGCCAGGTATATGCCTATGACTCGGCGGTTATTGATCCTGTGATTCCGGAACTGGTCGTAAGGCCCACAAGTTCTGAAGGACTGGGCCAGGTCGTCCGCCTGTGCAATGAGAACCGATTCCCGCTTACTGTCCGCGGGTCAGGGACAAACTTAAGTGGAGGCACCATCCCCAGCAAAGAGCACGGGGTGGTTGTGGTCATCAACGGCCTGAACCAAGTCCTTGAAATCAATACCGAAGATCTCTATGCCCGGGTCCAGCCCGGGGTAATCACCGCCCCCTTTGCCCGGGCCGTAGCCGAAAAGGGCTTGTTTTACCCCCCGGATCCGGGCAGTCAGACCGTATCCACCCTGGGCGGCAATGTGGCTGAAAACGCCGGCGGCCTGCGCGGGCTAAAGTATGGGGTAACCAAGGACTACGTCATGGGCGTGGACTTTTTTGACGTGGACGGCCAACTCATTCAATCCGGCGGGCGGACGGTCAAGTGCGTCACCGGCTTGAACCTGCCTGGACTCATGGTTGGTTCCGAGGGAACTCTGGGAGTCTTCAACGAGATCACCTTGAAACTCATTCCTCCTCCCCAGGCCAGCCAGGCCATGATGGCTGTCTTTGATTCCGTGGATAAGGCCTCAGAGACAGTATCAGCCATCATCGCCCACCAGATCGTGCCCTGCACCCTGGAGTTTTTGGATCAATTTACCATTCAAACCGTGGAGGATTTCCGCCAGGCCGGCCTGCCCACTTCAGCCAAGGCCTTGCTGCTCATTGAAGTGGACGGCCATCCGGCCCAGGTAGCCGAGGATGCGGAAAAGGTCCGGGACTTGTGCACCAAGCTGGGAGCCACCCAGATTCAGGTGGCGGGTTCCCAGGCCGAAAAAGAGGCCATCTGGCAGGCCCGCCGCGACGCCCTGCCTGCCCTGGCCAGGCTCAAACCGACCACGGTTCTGGAAGACGCCACCGTTCCCAGAAGCAAGATCCCGGCTATGATCCGGGCCATTAACGATATCGGTTCCAAGTATGATCTGACTATTGGCACCTTCGGCCATGCCGGGGATGGCAACCTGCATCCGACCATTCTCACCGACCGCAGGAACAAAGAGGAGTTTCAGCGGGTGGAACAGGCCATTGAAGAGATATTCGACGCCGCCTTAAGTATGGACGGTACTCTGTCCGGCGAACACGGCATCGGTTTGGCCAAGCAAAGCTTTATGTCCAAAGAGGTCACCGCCGCCACCCTGGCCTATTCCCGCAAGCTCAAACAGGCCCTGGATCCCAATTTGATCCTCAATCCGGGAAAGATCATCGGGAGCTGATATGGCCGACGTACATGAACTGGCCAAAAGCCTGCAAAAGCTCGACGATCAATTGGTATCCTGTATGAAATGCGGGATGTGTCAGGCAGCCTGCCCTCTGTATGCTGAAACCGGCCGGGAAACAGACGTGGCCCGGGGAAAGCTGGCCCTGGTCGAGAACCTGGCCGGTGAAATCCTGCGCGATCCCAAGGCGGTCAAAGAACGCCTGGACCGTTGCCTGCTCTGCGGTTCCTGCGCCGCCAGTTGTCCCAGTGGGGTCAAGGTCCTGGACATCTTCCTGCAGGCCCGGGCCATAATCACTGCCTACCTGGGCCTTTCCCCGGTCAAGAAGGCCATTTTTCGGGGCATGCTGGCCAATCCCAAGCTGTTCAATGCTGTTTTGGATCTGGCCCCCAAGTTCCAAAGACTGTTCACCAAACCGGTCAACGATACTCTGGGGTCCTCGTGTGCCAGGTTCATGTCCCCCTTGCTGGGAGATCGTCATTTCCAAGCCCTGGCCAAGACCTCTTGGCATAAGCAGCAAGGGACCGTGGACACCCCCCGGGGGATGAGCAACGTGAAGATCGCCTTTTATCCCGGATGCGTGGTGGATAAGGTCTACCCCCGGGTGGCGGAGGCGGCATTTCAAATTCTCAATACCCATGGAGTGGGCATTTATATGCCTTCCAGTCAAGTCTGCTGCGGAATCCCGGCCCTGTCTTCCGGAGACCGGCAGTCCTTTGACCGGTTGGTGAAGGACAACCTCCGCCTCTTTTCCGATATGGACTTCGATTACCTGATCACCCCCTGCGCTACCTGCACCTCAACCATCAAAAAGATATGGCCGCTCATGGCCCGCGAGTATCCAGAACAGGAGCAGGAGAAGATCAAGGCCCTGGCTGATAAGACCAGAGACGCGACCGAGTTTTTGGCCCAAACCTTCTCTTCATCTCCAGTCGCCGAGCGGACCTCGGAGCTACGGAAAGTGACGTATCACGATCCGTGCCACCTCAAAAAATCCTTGGCTGTGTCCGAAGAGCCGCGCAACCTCCTCCTGCGCAACCCTGATTTTGAACTGGTTGAGATGACAGATGCCGATCGCTGCTGCGGCATGGGCGGCACATTTAACTTACAACACTACGACCTCTCCAAGCGCATTGGGGACAAGAAGCTTCAATCTATCCTGGACACCCACGCAGATGTAGTGGCCACCTGCTGTCCGGCTTGCATGATGCAGATAACCGACCTTCTCTCCCGGGCTAAAGCCAGTGTGGAGGTAAAACACGTCCTGGAAATCTATGCCCAGGGGCTCGAAGCGGAAAAAACTCCGACCTCAGCCTCGAACCACACATAAGGAAGGAATATGGATCCCGCCCAATCATCCCTGCTTCAGTCCTTCACCACAAAGGCAGAGGCAGTTTCCGCCCAGGTCTTTCCTGTCTCCGATCTGGAGCAGGCCCTGCACCAAGTGGTCCAAAGCTGCGCCCACAAACAGGCCTGCACCCCATTGGCCAGCGGATGCGAGCAAGATCTCTCCGAGGCGGCCGCTGATCTCTGTTCCCTGAAGAGCTGGTCCAAGATTATGGCCGCTCCGGGGCTCAGCAGCCAAGAGGTGCACCCTTTGGTTCCCCTGTGTCAGGAGCAGTCCATCAAACTGATCCAGGATGGACTGCGACAGCACCTGGGGGGCATAGATGTGGGTTTGACCTGGGCTGAATACGGGGTGGCCGAGACCGGAACCGTGGTCATGGATTCCAGCCGGGAAGACATTCGCCTGGCCGGGATGATCAGCGAGATCCACGCCATTCTCCTTCCGGCATCGTCCATTGTTCCCGACACATCTTCCCTAACCCGGAGACTTCAGGACAATTTTGAGAACAGCCCCAATTTTACGGCCTTTATCACCGGCCCCAGCCGGACTGCGGATATCGAGCGGGTCCTGACTTTGGGAGTTCACGGGCCGCTGCAGGTGCATATATACGTGATCGGGAAGGAAAGATGAAAGTGTTCAGTGTTCGGTGTTCAGTGCCGCCTCTGGCTGTAGACGGCCTATTTGATAGAGAAGGAGTCCCCCATGCAAAAAGCCGCCACCCTCACCGAATACCGCCAGGAACTCAAGCAGGCCCTGGATCAGAATTTTCAGCGTCAGGCCCTGGATGCCTTTGCCAAGGCTTATCCCGCCGGCCGGGCCAAGGCCTTTGCCCAAACTGACCTCCAGGAGCTCATACCTACCATTGCCCAAATAAAGGACCAGGCCGTGCAGGACCTGGACGAGCTTTTCGACCAGTTCAAGGCCCGGGCCGAAGCCGCAGGAGTTCACGTCCATCTGGCCGCCACAGACCGGGAGGCCAATGAGATCATCTGCAACATTGCCCGGGACTCCAGATGCCGAAACATCGTCAAATCCAAGTCCATGACCGCTGAAGAGACCCTCCTGAACCATGCCCTGGAGGAAAAAGGCCTGACAGTAACCGAAACCGATCTGGGGGAGTGGATCATACAGCTACGCAATGAAGGGCCGTCACATATGGTCATGCCGGCCATCCACCTGTCCCGGGAAGAGGTCGGGCGTCTGTTCTCACAAGTTACAGGTACAGAGCAGGGAACGGATATCGAGTCCCTGGTCAAAGTGGCCAGAAGGGAGCTCAGGCAGCGCTTCGTGGACGCGGATATGGGCATCAGCGGGGCCAACTTTGCCATTGCCCAGAGCGGGACCCTGGGGTTGGTGACCAACGAAGGAAACGCCCGGCTGGTGACCACCCTGCCCCGGGTGCATGTGGCTCTCCTGGGTTTGGACAAGCTCCTGCCCAGCCTGGATGAGGCCCTGACCATCCTCAAGGGACTGCCCCGCAACGCCACCGGGCAGGACATCACTTCCTACGTGACCTGGATCACCGGGCCTGTGGAGTGTGCCCCTGGACCCGGCGGCCGCAAGGAAATGCACGTGGTCTTTCTGGATAACGGACGCCGGGCTCTGGCCGGGGATCCCGTTTTTTCCCAGGCTCTGCGCTGCGTCCGCTGCGGGGCCTGCGCCAACGTCTGCCCCATCTATGGCCTGGTCGGAGGCCACAAATACGGTCATATTTACATAGGGGCCATCGGCCTCATCCTGACCTATTTTATGCACGGTCTGAAAGCGGATAAAAACCTGGTCCAAAACTGCCTCAACTGCCAGGCCTGCAAGGAGGTCTGCGTGGCTGGTATCGACCTGCCCCGGTTGATCAAAGAGGTCCAGGGCCTGATCCAAGGCCAGGGCCGCAGATCAATGATGAACATCGGCTTGGCCTCTGTCCTCACCCATCGCCGCCTGTTCCACGGGCTGCTTCGGGCCGGGAAGCTGGGACAGAAACCGGTCAAGAAAGGTCCGTATCTCCGGCATCTGCCCCACTTTGTCATCAGCCGGGAACATGATTTCAAAGCCCTGCCAGCCCTGGCACCCAGGTCCTTTCGGGACCAATGGCCCAAGCTGAAGACCTCTGTCTCCCGTCCTAGATACAAGGTGGGTCTGTTTTCCGGCTGCCTGCAGGACTTTGTCTACCCCGAGCAGCTGGTCCAGGCCGTACGCTTTCTCACCGATCACGGCATCCAGGTCGATTTTGCCTCAGATCAGGGCTGTTGCGGCCTGCCCTTGCTCATGGTCGGAGAAAAGGAAGCCGCCGGGCAAGTGGCCAGACACAATATTCGGGCCGTTGACCCTAACGAGGTCGACATTATCCTAACCCTCTGTGCCTCCTGTGGATCCCACCTCAAAGAGAACTATCCCCTCCTCTTGGAGCAGGAGCCCGGGTTGCAGGTCAAGGCCCACCAATTTGCGGATAAAATCATCGACTTCAGTTCTTTCGTCTATACCCGCCTCCAACAGGCCCGGTCTATGTTCCAAGGGCAAGGACCGCGTACCGCCTACCATGCCCCTTGCCATTTGTGCCGGGGACTGGGGATCAAGACAGGAGCCAGGGAACTTCTGCAGCAAGCCGGTCTGGAATATACATCAACTCCAGACGAGGAAACCTGCTGCGGTTTGGGAGGGACATATTCCCTGAAATTTCCTGAAGTCTCTGCAGAAATCGTGAACAGAAAACTTACAAGATTGGAAGAGGAAAAGGTGGACATCCTGGTCACGGATTGCCCCGGATGCATCATGCAGCTGCGGGGCACGGCGGCAAAGCGGGGCAAAGGGATGGAGGTCCTGCATACCGTGGAGGCCTTAAGCCGACAGATGAGATAGGAAAAAGCATTCGGGCGATTACATTGACCTCCATGTACTTTGTTATTAAGATGCTGTCTTCTTATGAATCAATCCGGCAATTTTTTTGCGTCAAAACGCAAAAAAATTGCCGGAGGCAAAGCTGAAATGCAAACACGATCCATTTGGATCAACACATCTATTTGAGGAGAAATCATATGGCCAAAAAAACACAGACCATCGATGGGAACACTGCTGCGGCACATGTTGCCTATGCCTTAAGCGACGTGGCCGCATTGTATCCCATCACCCCATCCACATCCATGGGGGAAACAGCTGATGAATGGGCTTCCCAGGGCCGGAAAAATATTTTCGGCCAGACGGTTTCCATTCGCGAGCTGCAATCTGAAGCCGGAGCGGCCGGAGCAGTGCACGGAAGCCTGGCTGCCGGAGCCTTGACTTCTACTTTTACCGCCTCCCAAGGCCTGCTGCTCATGATCCCCAACCTATACAAAATCGCCGGAGAACTTCTGCCCGGGGTCTTTCATGTCTCAGCCCGGGCCATTGCCACTCATGCTTTGTCCATCTTTGGCGATCATTCCGATGTCATGGCCTGCCGCCAGATCGGAACCGCCCTGTTGGCCGGTGCCTCAGTGCAAGAGGTCATGGACTTGGGCCTGGTCTCCCACTTGAGCGCCCTGCAGGGCAGCCTGCCATTTATCAATTTCTTCGACGGCTTTCGGACCTCAAGCGAAATCCAGAAAGTGGATATGATCGATTATGAGGCGATGGCTGAGCTTGTCGATTATGAAGCCCTGGAAGAATTTCGCTCCCGGGCCATGAATCCCGAGCACCCCCACTTGCGGGGCACAAATCAAAACCCGGACATCTTTTTTCAAAACCGGGAAGCGGCCAATTTGTTCTATGAACAACTGCCGGCCATTGTAGAAGATAACATGAAAAAGGTGGCCCAACTTACCGGCCGCCAGTACAAGCTTTTTGACTACGTCGGCCATCCCGAGGCCAGCCGGGTAGTGGTATCCATGGGATCTTCCTGTGATACCATCGAAGAAGTGGTTCGGCACTTAAATAAGAATAATGAAAAAGTGGGCCTGTTGAAAGTCCGTTTGTACCGCCCCTTTGTATCGGAAGCCTTCTTACGGGTCCTGCCGGCCTCCACCGAACGGATTACAGTTCTGGACCGGACCAAAGAGCCCGGCTCCCTGGGCGATCCATTGTACCAGGACGTGTGCACGACCTTCATGGAACGGGAGGAGATACCTGTGCTCAGTGCCGGTCGTTACGGCTTAGGCTCTAAGGAGTTCACTCCAGCCATGGTCAAGGCCGTGTTCGACAACATGAACTCAGCCGGCCCCAAAAAGCACTTCACCGTGGGCATCACCGACGACGTGACCCGCACCTCCCTGGAGCTGGACCCCTCCTTTGAAGATACTACCCCGGAAGGCACGGTCCAATGCAAGTTCTGGGGCCTGGGATCGGATGGTACGGTGGGTGCCAACAAGAGCGCCATTAAGATCATCGGAGACAATACCGATCTCTACGCTCAGGGCTATTTTTCCTATGACGCCAAAAAGTCCGGCGGATACACGGTATCCCATTTGCGTTTCGGGCAGGAGCCCATCCAATCCCCTTACCTGGTCAATGCCGCCGACTATGTGGCCTGTCACCAGCCGGCCTATGTCCATCAATACGATGTCCTGGAAGGAATCAAAAACGGGGGTACCTTTGTGCTCAATTCCCCCTGGACCTCGGTACAGGCCATGGAAGAAAATTTGCCTGCAATCATGAAACGGAACATTGCCCAAAAGAAACTGCAATTCTACACCATCGACGCGGTCAAAATCGCCTCTGACGTGGGCTTGGGCGGCCGGATCAACATGATTATGCAGACCGCTTTTTTCAAGCTTTCCCAAGTATTGCCCTTTGAAACGGCCATAGACCTGCTCAAAGACTCCATTCGCAAGACCTACGGCAAAAAGGGCGACAAAGTCGTGAATATGAATATAGATGCCGTGGATCAGGCCATTGAGAATATCGTTCCTATTGAATATCCGGACTCCTGGATCCAGGCCACAGATACTCCCATGGCCCATGCCGATGAGCCGGATTTCGTGAAAAACGTCATGCGTCCCATCCTGAGTCTGAAAGGGGATGAACTCCCGGTCAGTGCTTTTGAACCGGATGGTACCCTGCCCACGGGAACCAGCAAATATGAGAAACGGGGCGTAGCCATTAATGTTCCGGAATGGATCCCGGACAACTGCATCCAGTGCAACCAATGCTCCTTTGTCTGCCCCCATGCAGCCATTATACCTATTCTCCTTACCGACGAAGAACTGAAAGAGGCTCCGGAGAGCTTCGTGACCATCGCTGGCAAAGGCAAGGACTTTAAAGGCTACCATGTCCGCATTCAAGTAAACCCCTTGGACTGCCAGGGCTGCGGCAACTGTGCCGACATCTGTCCCTCCAAGGACAAAGCCCTGGTCATGAAGCCCTTGCATACCCAGACCAAGGAACAGGTCCCCAACTACGATTTCTCCACAACTGTGAGCTTTAAAGACACTATTCTGCCCCGCACTTCGGTCAAAGGCTCCCAGTTGCAACAGCCCCTGCTGGAGTTTTCCGGGGCCTGCGCCGGATGCGGAGAAACCCCGTATGTCAAGCTCCTGACCCAGATGTTTGGGGAACGTATGCTCATCGCCAATGCCACCGGCTGCACCTCCATTTGGGGTGGAACAGCCCCATCCGTACCCTATTGCACCAACAAGGACGGGCACGGGCCGACCTGGGGCAACTCCCTGTTCGAGGACTCAGCTGAATTCGGCTACGGCATTCTTCTGGGAGTCACCCAGCGCCGGAACAAGCTGGCCGATCTCATGCGGGAGGCCCTGGAGACCAATATACCCCAGGAACTGAAAGAAGCCATGAACAACTGGCTGCAGCATAAGGACGAAGCCGAGGGGTCCAGAAAATACGGGGACCAGATCAAAGAGCTCCTGGTCCAAACCCCGCCCACCCCGCTCCTGGATGAAATCTGGGGCCTGGAGGACATGCTGACCAAAAAATCAGTCTGGTCCTTTGGCGGAGATGGATGGGCTTACGACATCGGTTACGGTGGGGTGGATCACGTATTGGCCTCAGGCGAGGACATCAATATTCTGGTCATGGACACTGAAGTCTACTCCAACACCGGCGGACAATCCTCTAAAGCCACCCCCTTGGGCTCCATTGCCAAGTTTGCCGCCTCAGGCAAGAAAACGGGCAAGAAAGATATGGGCCGCATGCTCATGACCTACGGCTATGTCTATGTGGCCTCTGTGGCTATGGGAGCCAACAAGCAGCAACTGATGAAGGCCGTGAACGAGGCCGAATCCTATCCCGGACCATCCATCATCTTTTGCTATGCCCCGTGCATCAATCAAGGGATCAAAAAGGGCATGGGCAAGAGCCAGGAAGAATCCAAGCTGGCCGTTCAATGCGGGTACTGGCCTTTGTACCGCTATAACCCTCTATTAGCCAATGAGGGCAAGAATCCATTCACTCTGGATTCCAAGGCTCCGGACGGAACCCTGCAGGAGTTCTTGAGCGGTGAAAACAGATACAATCTGTTGGAGAGATCCTTCCCTGAGGAGTCCAAGGTCTTGCGGGCCCAGATAGAACGCGACATATATGAGCGCTATGAGGTTCTGCGGCGGATGGCTGAAGAAGAACCGATCCAAATCTCAGTAAGCCCCTCTGAAGGTCAAGGAAGCTCTCAGGATCAGGAGACAGAGCAATGTGAACTCAAGGACGTCCCGGAGCAGGCTAGACCGGACACAGGTGATGCCTGTGACGACGGCAGATCCGGGTCCTGATGCCAGTGAACTTACTCAGGGGAGCGAAGTGTATTTTACATTTCACTCCCTTGAGGAGCCACGCCCAAGGCCGGAGGCGTGGCTGTAAAAAATTATCCAACAAGGGGAAGCACGTCTGCCTTCCCCTTTTTTTTTTGCACTCGCATCGAAAAACCCAATGACAAATATGGATCGAACAGTTAGACTCCATTTGCTCAATTGTGAA
>CAZUER010000068.1:0-1607 GCA_964619345.1 uncultured Desulfohalobiaceae bacterium | reverse complement strand
GACAGCCGCAGGATATTTCTGCTAAGGCTCCGGGAAGGAAACGTAAGGAGGGAAGAATGCCTGGACTGTATATCGGATCCACTTCCGGCTTTGCCGGCAAGAATCTCCTGGCCATGGCTATAGGATCGAAATTTCAAAACCAAGGATTTCGAATCGGGTACATGAAGCCCGTAGGCACCTTGCCCCGAGAACTGGAGCACCAAATGGGTGACGAGGATGCCTTCTTCGTTCAGGACGCTTTGGGTCTGAGTCAAGATCTGGAATTGGTCACTCCGGTCCTGGTCACTCCGGAAATGCGCAATGAAGCCTTTACCCAGGGATGTCCGGACATCCTGGACCGGATTGTGTCCGCGTATTCGGAATTGAGCCGGGAAGTGGATATTATGCTGGTTTGTGGTTCCGGAAGCTTCCTTCACGCCGGAAAATACTGCAATGTGGCCGGATTGGATGTGGCCGGTTCCTTAGGAACAAAAGTTATTCTTATCGACCGCTTTATCAAGGAATTCTATTACGACTATATCATCAGCGCCAAAGAGCTCCTGGGGCCGGATTTGATCGGAGCCATTTTCAATTGTGTTCCCGAATCCCGGATTTCAGAGGTCAAGGACTTGATTGCCCCCCTTTTTCAACGCCGGGACATCAATTTATTGGGGACCATACCGGAAGACTCTCTTTTAAACGCCATCCGGGTCGGGGACCTGGCCCAACGCCTGGGCGGAAAGATCATTTCCGTCCCCGGCAAACAGGAAGTTATAGTGGAAGATTTCCTTATCGGCACCATGCAGGTGGAAAACTTCATGATCCACTTTAGAAAACGGAAGAATTCGGCCGTTCTGGTCGGCGGTGACAGATCCGACTTGCAGCTGGTGGCCCTGGAGGGTAAATGCCCCTGTCTTATTTTGACTGGAAACCTCTATCCCAACGACATCATCCTCACCCGCTCCGAAGTTTTGGGAGTGCCCATCATGGTGGTCAGGGACGACACCTATACCGTAGCCAAAAAGATGGAAAACATTCTGGAGAGCAGCAAGCTGCGGGATCCCAAAAAAATCTCCCACGGCATCCAGCTGGTCAATTCCATTCTGGATTACGACCGGATCAATGCCGCCCTGGGCATACATTCATCGGGATGAAATCTCAAGGCAGCTTCAAGTACAAAGGCTCTACCAATCAATGAGCCGCTTCCTGCTATGGTCCACGGCCATGCCTTCAAGTTCCAATAGCCGTATCTTGCGCCACAAACCGCTCCCATAGCCCACCAATCGGCCGTCGTGGCCGACTATTCGGTGGCAGGGGATAACGATCGGCAGGGGATTTTTATTGTTCGCACCACCCACCGCCCGACATCCTCGAGGATTCCCGATTTTCCGGGCGATATCTCCATAGCTGACAGCCTGCCCAAAGGGTACTTGGCATAAGGTCTGCCAGACCCGAACCTGAAACCGGGTTCCGGCATAGTCCAAAGGAATTGCAAATGTGGTCCGCTGACCTTGCAGATATTCGAGTAGCTGCTCTTGAGCCTGGAACATGTATTCGGGTAGAGTGCTCCTTGGCTGCTGAGATGGAGGGGCCTGAAAACGTATGTTGCTTAAGCCGACTTCGGTTCC
>CAZUER010000067.1:0-20708 GCA_964619345.1 uncultured Desulfohalobiaceae bacterium | reverse complement strand
TTACCTGAAGTCAGGCCGCTTGTCTACCCCGAGTTAAGTGTCGCTGTAGTGTTATCCATGAGATCAGATCGAAATTTCCAAGACTCAATACATATGATCAGAGCTGTCCATTGTCAATAACATTCGAAGATAAATAATAAAATATATCATAAAGCAGGTAGATATGAACTCTTGTTCAGTGATTTACGTAGATATTGTTTACAGGAGGTGATCTATGACTCTTCGGCTGGTAGGGGTCGGCGGTTTAGGGCTCATGCTCAGCCCATCGGCCAAACACTTATCTGGTTCCAAGACGGCTCAATTTATTCGTATTCATGATCGTGGCACTCAAGATACGCGCCGGGATGCCAGCCGACAGGACTGGCAGGCTCACGGGGCTCAATTGGTCCCTGATCTGGATTCCCTGGTAGGAGACGGTGATTTCGATGGAGTTGTCATTTGCGCCGGGAAAAACGGAGATGATTGTCAGGTATTGCGATCCTTAACTCCTCTTTTGAAGCAGAAATGCTCCTCTCTGCCTTTCATCCTCCACTTGTCCACAGTCAGCTCCAGTTTTGTTCAGGCAGCATATGAGTATTTGCAGTCACAAGATATCACCTACGTGAATTACCCTTTAACCGGCGGGCCGGCTGGGGCGGAGGCGGCCTCAATGCTCATCCTGGCCAGTGGAGATCCGGATGTGTTTCACAGTCTGGAGCCCGCCTTGAACCAAATAGGCAACCCCAAATACTTCGGCCCCAAAGTTACCGCCGGAGCAGAGGTCAAGCTGATTGGTCAGCTTATGGTTTTTAATGGGCTGACCGGCATTTGTTCCGCAGCGGCCCTCAAATCCGAGTGTTTTCAGGAACCTTTGTCCGGCTCAGAGCAGGCCGAATTTTTCGATTTTTTAAATGCCGGGGCAGGAGGTACCAGACAGTGGGATGTGGCCTTGAGTAAAGGGGTGCGCCATAATGTCTGGGATCAGGGGTTTATGCTCCAACACGCAGCTGTGGATGCCATTTATGCGGCCCATCTCTGTTTGGAGCACGGATTATCGTCTGTAACGGTCATGCCCATGTTGTGTACCGCTCTTTCTTTTGCCTTTGTGCTTAATAAGTACCAAGGTGCTCCTTTAGCTACTCATTCTGTAGTCCGCGAATTAATTTCTGAAAATGCCGCCCAGATCGATTCCTTTGTCCAGGAACATCTCGATTTTTCTTCCCCGGAACAGAGCATGTACGCGGCTATCTACACTTTACCTCCCCGCATTCAGGACAGCGTCCTCCTGGATGTGGACCAGAGTACCTTTGGTTGAAGATCATTTTTGACATCAGATGGGGTCTTTGGTAGCAAATGGATAAATTGTTTTTCGGAATTTGGTGATTGCTTTATTAGATATCTTCCTCATTTGTACGGCTCCAAATGGGGATGGAAAATTCAAAGACAAATTGTAACTTTCGAAGGAGCTGATGGAATGCCAATGGGAAATTTCAGTCACAATTATCGCCCGGATAAACTCCGGGAGCTGATCAAGGAAGGAAAAACAGCCAAGGAAATCATGAAAGAATTGGCTATTTCTCGCTGGTCTTTGAAAGAGCATTTGCTCATGCTTCAGCATAGAGACAAGAAGTATTATGAAATCCCAGGTCTCCATGATGAGGAGCGGGAAAAACACCCATCCTACACCCGGGAAGGGATTATTTTTTCGCCCAAGATGCTGGATAAGACCGGTTTTAAACCTGGTGATCGGTTTGAAATGACGGTGGAAAAAGATAAAATTATCCTAACGAAAATCACATAATATCTTGTATTTCATATCCTCTCCGGATAAAACCAACCACTTTTTGAATTGGTTCGTCCGCAGAATATCTTCGGCCCCTACCGTTTCATAAAAGACATCATTGAGTAGTACTCCAAAGGGAGAGTTGCATGGCCATAGGTGACTATTCCACCAAATACCGCCCAGATCTTCTACGCAGAAGAATTGAGGAAGGTAAAACAGCCAGAGAAATCATGAAAGAGTTTGGCATTTCCAGGTTCACTCTCAAGGAGCATCTCCTTTTGCTCCAACAAAGGGATAGAAAATATTATGAAATTCCAGGTCTTTTAGAGGATCAAGAAGCCGCTTTGCGCATTATTCGCCGCCGGAGAGGCACGGTATGCTCTCCGGCCACTTTAGTGTTGCCGAACTTTAGACCCGCCGATGCTTTCGAAATGCACGAGGATGAAGACGGGCGGATCGTATTGGTGAAACTGAACTAAAGGAGCACATATGGCTGAAGATCTCCACCACAGCACTAGACGCACGACCCGTACCATTCAAAATCTGGACAACAAAATATTGAAGTACGATGTGCATCCTTGGGTTTTCTTTGGAGGGGCGGGGATTATTATCCTTTGTGTCTTGCTGACTATTCTTATGGGCGAAACTGCAGAAGCCGTTTTTGGCAATATGCAGAGTTGGATCGCCAATTTTGCTGGATGGTTCTTTGTATTAGTTATGAATGTGGTTTTGCTCTTTTGTTTTGGCATTCTCTTCACCAGATACGGCAGTCTGCGCATAGGTGGTCCGGATGCAGAACCTGAATTCAGCACCGTAGGCTGGTTCGCCATGCTGTTCAGCGCTGGGATGGGTATCGGAATTTTGTTTTATGGCGTGGCCGAGCCTATGTTTCATTTTGTGGGTAACCCGTTCACTGAAGCCGGCACTGCAGCCAGTTCGCAAAAGGCCATGGATTTGACTTTCCTGCACTGGGGACTGCATCCATGGGGAATTTACGCCATGGTCGGCCTTGGCCTGGCCTTTTTTGGATTTTCTGAAGGATTACCTCTGTCGATCCGCAATGTTTTTTATCCACTGCTTGGGGATCGAATATACGGAGCACTGGGCAATCTTATCGACATCCTGGCCACAGTATCCTGCCTGTTCGGGGTGGCCACCTCCCTGGGCCTTGGTGTGCAGCAGGTCAATGCCGGCTTGACTCACCTTTTTGATATCCCCCAAAACCCTTGGGTACAGGTTCTGCTCATCGCCGGGATCACAGCCATAGCCACTTGGTCTGTCGTCCGCGGGCTGGATGCCGGAATTAAATTTTTAAGCCAAGTGAATATGGCCTTTGCCGCCGCTTTGATGATCTTTGTCCTTATTCTGGGCCCGACCTTATTTGTGCTCAATGGATTAATTGAAAATGTCGGCAGCTATATCCAGAATTTTCCCACCCTGGCTACCTGGAACGAGACATATACCGGAGGTTCATGGCAGAATGGATGGACCGTCTTTTACTGGGGATGGTGGATTGCCTGGTCACCTTTTGTGGGCATGTTCATTGCCAGAGTTTCTTACGGGCGCCGCATCCGGGAATATCTGCTTGGTGTTCTTTTGGTCCCATGCGCGGTCACATTTCTATGGATGACGGTTTTCGGCAACAGCGCAATTTTCATAGAGCAATTCGGTATGGGTGGACTGGCTAAAGCTGTCCAGGATAACATTCCGGTCTCCTTGTTCGTGTTTTTAGAAACATTTCCTTTGAGTTTATTTACTTCCCTTTTGGCCATTATTGTGATCATCACCTTCTTTGTCACATCCTCGGACTCAGGATCTATGGTTATCGATATCATCACGGCCGGTGGGAACCCAGACCCACCCAAGCCGCAACGGCTGTTCTGGGCCATAACCGAGGGCCTGGTGGCGGCTGTCCTTCTTTTGGGCGGGGGTCTGGTGGCCTTGCAGACTGCGGCCATTACCACTGGATTACCCTTTGCCCTGGTTGTGCTTTTGATGTGTTGGGCAGTGGTCCGCGGTTTGCAGAACTATGTTGAAAAGTACGGTTGGGATGATTAATAATGCAGGTCCAGTCCTGGACCTGCATTATTCGTATTGTATTATTTAAAGGGAGGAATCTTTATGTCCTATCCACAAAGTAAGAGATTATGGATGATATTTTTCATTCCCATCCTGCTTGTTTGTCTTGCAATGCCGGCTCTGGCCTCCAAAGGCAAAGTTACCCTGGCCTATGTGCAGTGGTCCTCGGAGATAGCCAGCACTCACCTGATGCAGGCCGTATTGCAGGAAGAGATGGATTATAGATGCGAGATCGTTCCCATGCCGGCCGATGAGATGTGGCAGGCAGTAGCTGAAGGCGAGGTGGACGGCATGGTCTCGGCTTGGCTGCCAAACACCCAAAAACAATATTATGAGGAGTACGGCTCCCAATGCGTGGATTTGGGTCCGAACCTGGAAGGGGCCCGGACCGGTTTGGTGGTCCCCAATATAACTTTAGGACGCCAAACCGCAGCTACCGGGTTGCGAAATAAACCGTATATCAAGGCTGAATCCATTGCCGACCTGCCAAAATATGCGGACAAGTTCCACCATATGATCGTGGGTATCGATCCCGAAGCCGGGGTCATGCATAATGCGCGGGAAGCCATTGAGGCCTATGGGCTGGATAACTTTCGGTTGATAGAGGGCAGTGAAAAGACTATGACTAAGGCTCTGGGCCGGGCTATCAGTAAGCAGGAATGGATTGTGGTCACCGGCTGGATCCCACATTGGAAGTTCGCCAGATGGGAACTCAAGTTTCTGGATGATCCCAAGAATGTCTTTGGGGGGGAAGAGCACATAAATACTGTCGTCCGCCAAGGACTGGAAGAAGACATGCCCGAAGTGTATGCCTTTTTGGATAATTTTCACTGGGAACCGGAGGATATGGGCCAGATGATGGTCTGGATCCATGACGATGAAGGGATGTACCCCTATGAAAAGGCCTTACGCTATATCCGGACTCATCAAGAGCTGGTGCAGTCCTGGCTACCTTAACAAATTGGTACCAAAAGCTGAAACAAGGTTTCAGCTTTTGGCCATGGACTGGAGCTGTTCTTTAGCCTGGGCAGCTCCCGGACCATCAATCCACTCTAAAGCCAAGAATTCAGCGGCCCATTGCTCATAATTGGGATTATACCAGACGCCCCCGATATATTCATCTCCCTTCCAGGCCACAGCTTGAAAGCTTTGACAGCGAAGGCGTTCCAGGGTTTCCATAGCCTTTATCAATTTGCCTTCCCCGGTCACGTCCCTGCTTATCATCTCTGCTTCACATGGGGACATGGTTTCGATGGTTATTTTTTTCATTCCTTGCCCTCCTCCGCCTCGGAGTCCTGAGGCAATGCCCCCAGGTCCTCGGCCTTTTCCTTGGCTTGTTCTGTTTTGAGCCGGGCTTTGGCCGCTTTTTTTCTGGCCCGTTCCAGGCTCTCTTCACCTTCTCGATATGCTTTTTGCTTGGCCAGTAGATCTTCTTGGTCAGCTCCGGATGCCTTGGCTGAATTCAATTCTTGGCCTAAGGCCTGGACCTCTGCTGAAGCCTTTTCCATCTCTTTTTCAACCTTGTCCTGCCTATTTTCAGCGTCCTGAAAGTCGTGCAGGGCCTTGGCTGCCTCGGCCGCAGGACCTTCCTCCGGTTCGGCATCCAAGTCCAGATCTTCGGCGGCCAGACACAGAATGGTTATCGGAAGGCGGGGCAAAAGCCAATCCAGGTCCCCACCGAAAGGATCCACAATATTTGATTTGCGCAGATCGAAAGGAAGAAAAACCAAAGAAGCGTCCGCCGAATGCTTGACTACTGCCGAAGCGTCAGCATCCTCCACCCAGGAAGACTCTGCTTGAATCCGATAACTCTCCAGAATATTCTGCAAGTCCTCCGCCCGGGAATTTACGTCTTTTGCCCCCTGTACAGCCAGGACATTGAGTTGGGCCCTTTCCCAAAACGAATCCCGGGTCAACAAATAGCCCAAGAGGAGCATGAGCCGGCTGGTGGATTCCCCCCACCACCAAATGTCGATGTGCTGGGAACCCTGGCTGTCCTTCATCAAGGTCTGCCACTTCGTTTCTCCGGCATCAAGCATCAGAATATTATGCCCCAAGCGGAAGGCGGTGCGCAGGTTCAAAACCGGGTCTTTGCTCACTCTTCCGGCATGATTCTTGTTTTCCAACCAATGCAAAAGCACGGTATTGGCCTGTAAAGGTCCCACCCCGTAAGACTGAAGTAAGATATGAATTCCGGTCCGCAGATCCGGGGCGGCGATGCCCAGGGCAAAGGCATGGGACCCGGCAGCCTGAATGTCTTTGCTCAGGGTTTCCTGCCGGGCCTTTTTTTCTTTTAAGACCTTCAAACCCTGACCTGCAGTGATGTTCACCAAGGTGGTCAGTCCGCTCCCCCCTTCCAGCCACTGGGCAATTTGCAGGAGTTGTGGTCTGCGTTCTGCATTGTCGGAAAAGGCCAGAATCTGCGGTCTCCAATGTCTGGGGTGTTCGTTTTCCTGGGCAGCAGCTAAAAGATGCGTCCGCACCTGTTGCAAGTGGTAGGAACGTTGACTGTCCGCCCATCTAGCCGGTCCGCTGGTTCGGCGCAAGTACTGGTATAAGGCTCCAAGCACTGCCACGGCGGCAATGCCGCTGGCCGGATTGATGGCCAGCATCACTCCCAGGCAGGCCAAGGCTCCGATCAGGCTGAAGCGGAAATCGAAAAAGCGGAACGTGGGACGAAAAGAAGGGCTTTGGGATCTTGCCTCGTAAAATGTGGCGTAGTTCAGCAGGCCATAGGACAACAGAAAAAACATGGAGACTAAGGGGGCGATGGCATTCAGCTTTCCCATGCCGATGACCCCCAGGGCAATACCTGCACTGAGCAAAACTCCGCGCCGGGGATTGTGCATGGGCCCCACACCTTGGGCGAAAGGCAAAAGCCAGGGGAAGATGCGGTCAGAGGCCAGGGATTGCAGGATGCGGGGAGCGCCCAGAAAAGAGGCCATGGCTGAAGATAAGGTGGCGGTTATTACTCCGACCAGAACCAGCCAATTGCCGTAGGCCACTTTCTGCATAGCCTCGTATTCCGTTTGCAGGGTCCCGGCCGGCAGGGTCCCGGCCAGGATGATTGCCGCCAGAATATAGACCAGCATGGACAGACCCACGGCCGCAAAAGTCCCTACAGGCAGGCTGCGCCCGGGGTCTTTTAAGTCCCCGGACATGTTTACTCCTTGGGTAAAACCGGTTACAGCCGGGAAGAAAACAGCAAAAACGGCCCAAAAGCCAAGTCCGCCCCCAGGGACTGTCCAGTTGGTAATGGCCATGGTCATTTCCCATTTCATGCTTCCTCCCAGAAAGAAGGAGCCCAGAGCTACGGTCAGACAGGCCATGACCATATATTGGAACTTGGTGGCCCAGTCAGCTCCCAACCAGGCCAGAAAAAAAAGGGGAATCAATGCATACAGGGCCAGGAGTTGGGGAGTGGTCCATAGGCCTGGAGGCAAAATAACGGATAACGCTTCTCCAAAACCGATGCAGTAAAAGCCGATGGATATGGACTGGGCCAGAAAAAGAACGATACCTAAAGCTCCACCGAACTCCAAGCCCAGGGTGCGGGATATGATATAGTAATATCCTCCCCCTTTGACCCGAAGATTGGTTGCTATGGCCGCCAAAGAGATGGAGGTCAAAACCGAAATGAGATTGGCCAGGCAGATAACGACCAGGGCCTGCATCAGCCCAGCCTGACCCACTACAAATCCCAGGCGCAAAAAGAGGATGATGCCCAGGATGGTCAGAATGCTGGGGGTGAACACTCCACCAAAAGTGCCCAGGGTGCCTTCTGTGGTGCTGGAGGTTTTCATGGACAGCTCTGATTTGTCATTCTGAACGAGTCTTGGAGTGAAGAATATCTCTTGTGTTCGGAAATATCCCTGGGCTGCTGGTTACCCCTCCGAATCCAATGCCATTAAATGAAAAGCGACATGTTCAAGATCTTCCTGAAACTCCTCTCCGCATTCCAGGGCGATATCGTTGTCTTTGTGATACTTCCATTCAACGGTTACCGGTACCCCTTTTCGGGCTGCATCCTCAAGCATGTCGAAAAAATTCATCAATATTTTCGAGCTGCTGCTGTTGAAATATATAAGCTCCATATCCACATGGATTGGTTGATCTTCAACGGATTGCAAATATGTTTCCAGCCACTCCAGCATAGGAGAATAAAAGTTGGCCGAATTCTCCGGATATGACTCTCCTTTGAGTTCTAATAAGTTATTATTTGGATCGAGTTTGATCCACGGAGTTGATTTTGTCTTTTCGCGTACAAAGGCTTCCATTCTTGACTCCCATTCTCCAGGTACAGATGCTGGAGGGAATTTGAAACTGTTCTTTGCACTCACCTCATACTTCCGCGGTAACCACAAAAAATTCTTTTTCCGCCTGGATTGGAATGATATCAAAGGTTAAGGGTTTGCTGGCCTTCCTGGCCATTTCAATAAAGCCCAAGCCTGCTCCTTTACTTTCGTTTTGTGTTTCCTTTCGTCGTTGTTCCTTATAGTATCTTTTGAGTTCATCAGTATTCATAGTTTGAATTTTAGTCAGAATGTCGATCAGCGGACCTTTTTGTTCTTTAGTTATATAATTTCCGCACTGAATATAGAAATGATCATCTCGTTTTCCGATGATTAAAATACCAAACCTGAGATCCTGTTCTTCATGTCTGACAGATCCTCTTTCAGCAGAGTAATTAATTACGTTTTGCATGAGTTCAACGAAAATGGAAAACACTTTTTGGGTCACAGTCGTGCTTGTCTCTTCCAATGACATTTTCTGCCTCAGTGTTTCTCCAATACCTTCTAAAAGGCTTTGGGATACAGGTCCGCTGAAGCTGAAAATGATACCTTGCTCTTTAAGTTGCTCATAAAATATTTGGATTTGATGCATCATTGTTGACCACCTTTCCTTTGATCTGGTTTCTTCCCGCTTGCTTAGCTGTATAGAGCTGTTTATCAGCCTCATGAATAAGCTTTTGAGGTGTTGATTCAGCCTCCGGTATCATGACGGCAAGGCCAATACTCACAGTTACAATCTGGGCAACAGTCGAGTATTCGTGTCGAATAGCCAAATTGTGAATGTTCTCCTGGATCTCAGAGGCAACCTGCATGCCCCCGGAAAAGCCTGTTCCCGGAAGCAAAGCAATGAATTCTTCCCCTCCAAACCGAGCTACGAGATCACCGGGTCTTTTCACTGAATTGGACAACGCTTGGGCGACCTGAATAAGGCACTTGTCCCCTGCACCATGTCCATAGTTGTCGTTGAATTGCTTAAAATAGTCCAAATCCAGGAGGATGACCGCCAGTGGGAGTTTTTCTCGAAGATTGCGCTTCCATTCGGCTTCCATGAATTCATCAAAGCGCCTTCTGTTGGCTATGGAGGTCAAACCATCCACATAGGACATTCGGGCCAGGATTTCTTTATGGGATTGGAGCTCTTCATTAAGTTCATTAAGGCTTTGTTGCATGCGGTCGCTCATTTTTACCAGCCGCTTTGTCTGGCGGAAGAGCTTTTTGTACTCCTTTAGCAGGTTCAAATAGGGCTCAAGGAGTGGGTTCCCTGAGAAATGATCATTCTTGGCAATGCATTCAGCTTGCTCTATGACCCGTGTTTCACCGGAAAATATGGAATCTTCGGTCAATGTCAGCTCCTGGCTCAGATCAGACTGAGGGTGCATTTTTTTATGGCCTATATCCTGATACGAAAGCCGACAACCGTGATGTCGTCGCGCTGTTCTTCTCGGCCCTGAAAGTCCTGTACCATCTGGATGAGGTCTTCTTTTTGGTCGGGCATGGCTTTTGTCCGGATGCCGCTCAAAAAGGAGATAAATCGCCGCTTGCCAAGCGGAAATCCGGTTTCTTCACCGATCTGGTCGAGTATTCCGTCAGTGGCCAAGTAAAAAGTCATGCGGCTTTGTAGCTGAATTGCATGGGTTTGAAAAGGGAAATCAGGATCCGAGGATCTATAACCCAGGCTCTGTCTGTCGCCCTTGAGCTCTATAACTTGTTCGTTTTGTTCGTAAAAAAGGCTTAGGCGGCTGCCGGCAAAATACAGGGTTGTGTTTGAGGGGCAATACACGCAAAGAGCCATATCCAGCCCGTCTTCTGAAAATCTGGACCCATCGTGCTTGGAGAGCATGCTTTGGACCACCCGGCTGACCTCCTGCAGAATCCGATCCGGATTCTGCATTCCGATCTGACTGACTACCCGATTGAGAGAAGACACAGCAGCCATGGTCATCACCCCTCCCGGGACCCCGTGCCCGGTGCAGTCAATAACGGCCAGGGCAAAGCCGTCATCATGCTCCTTGCTCCAGATCATGTCTCCGCTGATGACGTCCTTGGGGCTCCACATGGTAAAACATTCAGAAACCATGTTTTCCAGATGAGACTCAGTGCTCAAAATGGCCTGCTGGATGGTCTGGGCATAATGGATGCTCTCCATGACCTTATCCAGGATTTCGGTCTTGGCCTGATGGGCCTTTTCCGCCTCATCCTTGGCCTCCTGGAGAAGGATGGATTGGTGTTCCAGCTCACTGGTGCGTTCTTTGACCTTGTCTTCAAGCTCGTTGGTGTGACTCTTGATCTCTTCCACCATACTGGCGAAAGCTCGACTCAAATCGCCGATTTCATCTTTCTTGCCGGAGGGCAGGGGAACCTGATAGTCACCATGAGCCAGGGCAGTGGCCGACTCATGCAAGGTGCCCAGGGGCCTGAGGACGAGCTTATCCACCCCGTAACCGAAGACTAGAACCAATATACCGAACATGACCGCCAAAGCGACAAGAGCGATGACAATCCACATACCGTCCAAGACCTGGGCCGCCTGCAAGTCCACTGCGCTGAGTACATGCCATTTAAGTTTTGGGAGCCAGGTCAAGGCCAGAAGCTGTTTGGTGCCGTCAAGCTCGGCCCAGAAGATTTCGACCTTTCCCGGCTTGTTTTGGACAGTGTGCATGGCTTGGCTCAACTCTTCGGCCCCGGAAGAGGCGGCCAGGTGATTCTTGAGGAAGGATTTCTCTTGGGCCCCAGATTTGCTCGTACCGGCCTTGGCCCCTGAGCCGAAAGCTATCAGGCTGGTGTCTGGATGGGCCTGGATAAGGCCCAGGGAGTCCAGTATCATAGGAGTCACCCCCGGTTCTTGGGCGGTGATGAACTCCTGTAAAAATTGAGATAGCTCCAGACCCGTCCCAGCCATACCGATCTTTTGACCCTCGTTCCAGACCATCACATCAATCCAGACCTGGACATTTCCCAGATGGACATCTGGATTGACGTTAATGGTAAAGGTGTCGAAATCCTTTATGGTGGTGAAAAACCAGGTATCGTCGGGATTGTCAGGATCGAGATAATAGCGTGGTTTGTGACTGTAGTCCTTGTCCGGACCGTTGAAGTAGTAGGCCAGGGTGTCCCGGTTGATCACAAAATAGTTTTGCCCTTGAAAGGCCTCCTGAAAACCTTCGGCTTCCTCAAAAAATAACCTCTTTTTTGGCCTGGAGTCTTCATCCATCAGCCACTGCCGGAGAAGAACAGAATCGGCAAAGCGTTGGGCCAGGGCCAGCTCCCTGCTTACAGGGGCTTTGATCTTTTGGGCGCTGAGCAGGGTGTAATTTTGAGCATAGGCCTGCCCCAGCTGATCACGGATTCTCTCCAGAACCTCCAGTCCCATCCATATTGTGGGTCCAAGGGCCACCAGACATGCTATGATCAGGGCCAGCATTGATTTAGTGCGTAAGCTGAATTTGGAAAAGTTCATCAGTCATTTATCCCCAAGGAAAAGAGTTTTGAATGTGGGACCTCAGTTCTCAAAGATAAGGAGTGCTCAATGTAAATCAGCGTATATTTCCTATTTGAAAACAAGAGTCAAGTCTGGACACAATTAAAAATCAATTATCATGTGAATTCAGCGAAGAAGATGCCCAGATCTATTTGGAGGATCAAAAAAAGGAGCCTGAATCCGACTCCACTGGCTGGCAAAAATAACTTTAGGCTGCCGAGCGCATATGGAATGCAATTGCCGAATTCTTTCAAGCTGTCATAAATAGAGCTCTCAATGGGACCTTGCTTTAAGGGGGAAGATCGTTTCTTGATGATCTTTATCTGTCCACTCCTCTTTTCTCCTGCGTCACCTCTTGACATTTACTTCAATGCAGTTACAGTTGTTCTCAATCCGTATTCATTTGGCATATCATAGCTCAATTATCCAAACCCAAGGAGATGAAGAATGGAAGAATATGTTCAGCAAGCCCTGGATATTGTCAAAGCCCAAGCCAGTGTTCGGAACATGACCGAAGATGAGATCACTTCCATGGTTCAGAGCCTGTCCCAACAGCTCAAAGGGATCATGGAAGGGGGCGCGGCTCAGGCTGAAACGGAAAAGCCCCAGGAACCAGCTGTGGATCCCAAAAAAGCCATCAGGGAAAAGGCAGTGGTCTGTCTAGAGTGCGGGAAGAAGTTCAAGGTCCTGTCCAAGAAACATCTGGCCCAGCATGACCTTACCCCTGTCGAGTACAAGGAAAAATGGGGCTACAAAAAGAACCAGTCCCTTATTGCCAAGGAGTTGGCCAGGCAGCGGAAGCAGAAGATGCAGGAGATGCAGTTGTGGAAGAGAAGGAAAAATGCATAAATGTTGGGGCAGGGGCTTGGCAGCCCCTGCCCATCAGGGAAATACTTGAGCATTGCATCTCATTGATTTCGGCGGATGCTGTAGAGAAAAAAGCGGTCTGCACGACCGGACTCCCCGGACAATTTCAGATCAAAACTGAACATAAAAATCGGTCTTTTGATCCCCCTTGGCGTTTTTTACGCTTCCTGCTCCTTAGCAAGGGCCTTTTTCACTTCTTCCCGAATCAAGTCTTCAATTCGCTTTGATTTAGACTTGCCAGCCACAATGAGGGAAACAGCGGCAGGGGAGACTTTAGCTTTTTGGGCGATATACTTCTGTTTGATCGCAGCCTTGGCCATCATATCTCGCAGACTCATTTCTTCAGCCTGACTCTCAGACATATTGCACCTCCATTGAATGTAAGTTGATCGACTCAATGTCGTCTATAACTTATAAGGCAAAAAAAGTCCAGTCTTTCCAATCCTCGCCACCCTTTTATTTGAACCTGAAGTTATACGCAGATTTGACAATGCTCCTGTGAAATTAGGTGCTTGATCCAAGGAGCCGAATACTTCGCACTGCATAGTCCCCACCATGGTTTATAAACGAAAGACCGTCAAATTCCCTGAACATATTGTCTTGGGTGCTTAAAACCTCCTGGTCGTTCATGAGGACCTTCATTTTTCCGTCTTGATATCGTAGCCAGGAAAGGGATTGGAAACGTTTTGGATTTAAGAGTGTCTCCTGATTGATAATATCTATAACCGATGAACCGGATTGACCAAAGCGGATCAAAGCCAAAGATTGTTCCTTTTGGTTTAAAAATCTGAGCACGTATCCGGAACTCCGATCTTGACCATGATACGTTTTCAGCTCAAAGCTTTGGCCTTGTTGATCTGAAAGCATTTGTATGTCAATGTATAAGGCAAAGTCATTACCAAACTTCAGTTTTGTGTAAAGCTCTGGAATGCTTTTCGTTTGTCCTCCTTTTTGAGGTTTCATGATTTCTTTGACCACTTGGCCAAGGATCTCTGCAACCCGTTGCTCCTGACTGTCCTGTTGATCAGCTTCTTGCTGTGCTTTCGGGACTTCTCTTTCCGTTCGCAGGAAATAATTTGAATCCACCCAAAACATGCCTGTAGTTAGAATCCATTCCGGATTGTTGTTGTAATTCCCATCAGCAAATTCATCGTGAAGCAGAACTTGGGTCCAGGGGTCTTGTTGCAGTTCGGCTTCTTTTCTTTGCTGTGCTTTCTGTTGGGAAACGGCCTGTTCAAGTGTATTGCGAAGAGACAAAGAGGGTTGACCCGTTACCTGCAGATCGGCGTCTCTTTGAAATTGACGGATGCTGCTGCTTGTATTCGGCCCCATCAATCCATCAATCGCTCCGGAATAATAACCCAAATCCTGCATATGTTTTTGAATGGAGGCGATGAGTTCCTTGTCGGTTTCCTTTGGTTCTTGCTTTTCTGGTTGAGATTGAAATTGTGTTGCCAGTTTTTGTGCTTCCGCCACTTGGTTGGAGGTCATTTTTTGAGCAATTTCATTCCGGTAGAGGGAAGCTTTTTCATGACCCTGGGCAGCGGCCAGGTTCAGCCAGGCATGGGCATGAACATAATCCTGGAGGACTCCCTGCCCATTCGCATACATACTTCCAAGAATGTATTGGGCCTTGGCGTTTCCTTCCTGGGCCAAGGGCTTAAATTCGTTGATTGCCTTGTCGTATTGCCCCTGAAGATACAGATACAGTCCGTCTTCGTAATCAGCATGTGCACTTACAGGCGCACACAATAAAAGGCCGATGAGGATTATAAAACAGGTTCGCATAAAGGTGTCCTCCTTGTAAGTTAGTGTTTGGTCTGCCTGCTATTTTATGTATACGATCAAACCTTGTATAAATCAAGAAGGACAAAAATAAATGTAAGGCGATTTTTTTGCTGTTCAGTCTTGGTATACTTGAGATAGCTTTTAGGCAGTGACTAAAAATGGAGTCTTCTATGTCTTTAATATCAGACAATAACCAAGAAAAAAGGCACGGGAAAATTCAGCTTGTGAATAACATGCAAGAATGTCAGGATATCTTAATGAATGCCCCTATCGGTATTTTTAGATCCACCCCTGATGGCCGTTTTCTGGCTGTCAATCCTGCCTTAGCCCAAATGTATGGCCTCAACGACCCTGAAGAATTTATCCATTCATCAAATGAGGATGGTGTTCAGTTCTATGCCCTTCCTGAAGACAGAATCGAGTTTTATCGTCTCTTGCAGCAGGAAGGGAAAGTTGTCAATTATGAAGGCCGGGCCCGTCGAAAGGACGGATCCTTTCTCTGGGTTTCCACCAATGCCAGGGCAATCAAAGACACTGCTGGAAACGTTGCTCAGATCCAAGGTTACTCAACCGATGTTACCGAGCACAAGCAGGCTGAAGAATCCCTGCGTGAAAGTGAGGAACGCTTTCGAACCGTATTGGAATGTTTGCCAGGTGGTATCTTTACCCATGACCTTGATGGACATTTTTTGCTGGTCAACAAAGCTGCATGTCAGAATACAGGTTATTCAAGGCAAGAGCTGCTGCACATGGGGGTCGAGGACATAGATCCCCACGTTGTCACCCGTGATGACCGCACCAATCTATGGCAGGAGATGGAAAAGGGCAAATCCCTGATGATAAAGTCCACCCATATCAGAAAAGATGGCTCCCAATACCCTGCCGAAATATATATGAATGCGATAACCCTGGACAGACAACCCGTCATACTTGCTGTTGCCTTCGACGTTTCCCAGCGCAAGCAAGCCGAGGAGGCTTTAGCTCATTCGCATTCCCTGATGCGCTACATTATCGAGCATGCCAACAGTGCAGTGGCTGTTCATGACCGGGACTTAAGGTACATATATGTGAGTCAGAGCTATCTGAATCAATTTCAGGTCAAAGAAAAAGAAGTGATAGGCAAGCATCACTATGAGATCTTTCCGGAATTGCCCCAGAAATGGAGAGACGCCCATCAAAGGGCTCTCAAAGGCGAGATCTCCAGGGCAGACCGAGACCCGTATTACGGCCCGGACGGAAGCCTTGAGTGGACGCGATGGGAGTGTCTTCCCTGGTATGAAGCCGACGATTCCATTGGAGGTTTCATCGTTTATAGCGAGATCATCACCGATCGGGTCCGAGACGAAAAAGCCAAAGCTGAGCAGAAGGCTCTCCTGGAAGCGATCTATCGCAACGCCCCCTTGGTCCTGATGCTGGTTGATAATGCATGCAGGATCCAGCAGATAAATGGATACGCTACGTATTTTGCTGACCTGCCGGCCGAGCAAATGCTGGGATTGCACCCAGGGGAAGCCCTGATGTGCTTGCATGCATTAGACCACCCGAAAGGATGTGGATTTGGGGAATACTGCCAGAGCTGTGTTATTCGAAACACTGTCATAGACACCTTGGAATTCGGTTCGTCCCATCTTCAAGTCGAAGCCCCGTATTTGTACTGGAATGGTGGCGGATCCTGGGAATTGACGCTGTTGGTCTCTACTACACCCGTTTTATTCGGCAACTCTCGGATGGCCCTGGTGACTATTCAGGATATAACTGAGCGCAAGATGTATGAACAGCAATTGCACTATTTGAGCCTCCACGATCAATTGACCGGGCTGTATAACCGGGCTTACCTGGAAACCGAGCTGGAGCGTCTGAATAGGAGCCGGGAATATCCGACAAATGTGATCTACATGGATTTGGACGGACTGAAGTTGGTGAATGACTCCATGGGACACCAGCATGGTGACAGGCAGCTTACAGCCTGCGCCCAGATTCTCAGGGACTCATTTCGGAGTTCAGACATTGTGGCCCGAATGGGGGGTGATGAGTTTACGGCTCTGCTGCCCAGAACAGATCTTGAAGGTGGAGAGCAAATCGTGAAACGGATTCGGGCTCAGGTGGAGAGCTATAACCGCGAATATATGGCCAAGATCCCCTTGAGCCTGTCCATTGGTTTGGCCTGTGCCGAGCACGAAGGGCAGGATCTGAACCAGGTCTTGAAAAAAGCTGAAGATTTGATGTACCAGGACAAGTTGACTCGGAATTTGAATTCCAGATCTCAGATCATCAAGGCTCTTCTGGCTGCTTTAGAAGAAAGGGATTTCATTACCAGTGGTCATGCGCACAGACTGCGGGAGTTGTGTGAAAAGCTGGGCCGGAAAATAAACCTATCCTCAAACAAGCTTTCGCGTTTGAATCTACTGGCCCGGGTGCACGACTTGGGCAAAGTGGGTATACCGGATCATATTTTGTTTAAGCCTGGTCCCCTAACTGCTGATGAATGGAAGATCATGTGCCAGCATCCAGAAAAGGGGTATCGTATAGCTCAGGAAACAACTGATCTGGCCGTGATTGCCGATTTGATCTTAAAGCACCATGAACGTTGGGACGGGCAGGGGTATCCATTGGGGCTCAGCGGCAATGATATACCCATTGAATGTCGCATCCTCACTATTGCCGATGCATTCGAGACCATGACCAATGACCGGCCGTTCCGAAGGGCCATTTCCTTTCAAGAGGCCCTTCAGGAACTTAAGAAATGCGCCGGCTCTCAGTTCGACCCGGAACTGGTCAAGGCGTTCTTGGAGCTTTGGAAGTAAGAAGGTCAATTCAGAAGGAAGCTTGCAAAGCTTATTGGAAATTGTTGCTGGCCCGTATTTCCTGACCAGCTTTGGGGCCGCTGGTTATTTCCAGATCCAGGCCTTGGACCCCGGTTTGAACCAATCCGTGTCTTTGGACCTGGTCATTATTCACTTTCACCACTTCGGCTGTGCAGCGAACCGCCTGTTCATCCACCTCAGCTTCAAACCCTGTGGGTACAAAGTACAGAGCAACACAGAGCAGACTCAAGGTGAGGGACAGGATAAGATCCCGGGACCAGGGTGTATTTCTTTTCATGAGGGCCTCTGGTGATGAGTTTTCAAATGAAAAAAGGGGCGTCTTGTCCAAGACGCCCCTGAAGATTGAACTTGGGCTTGTCAGTTGACAGCAAGAACCTGCTGAGGATCAGAGGCATAGTGCACCCTGGGCTCTAAGCCCATGATGTCCATAACTCGCAAGCCGATATCTGTATTGTCGTAAGCCCCGTTGAACCGCTCAGCTCCGACTCCGACTGCGGATGTGGTCACCGGCACCCCGGTGTGCTTGTAGGAGGTCCAGCCGATCCCCGCCTTTTGGTTGAGAATGTGGGTCAGGGTCACACTGAATGGATCGTATCCGCCATAGAGGAGATAGGTTTCTTCAGCATCTGCCCGCTCTTGTTTCCCGGACATACTGCGCTCAAATGCTTTTTTGATCTTTTGCACCTCGTGCGGTTTCAAAACCATATGATCTTTCGCATCTCCATGGAACTTTAAACCGAAGATTTCAGTGATCACCGGCTTTACTAGCTCAAAACCTTGATCTTGCTTCTGAAATTCGGGAATGATCTCCTGGGTAAACTTTTGGAAAGAAACCTTTTGATTGGAGAGGACATCAAAATGGGTTGCGTACCTGGTCCCGGCAAAGCCCATGGTCATCCCTCCACATTCGTGGTCTCCAGTGGCAAGGATCAAGGTCTCTTCCGGATGCTGCTGGTAAAAATCATAGGCCTTTTGCAGGGCTTGTTCAAAGGCCAGGGTATCATGGATTGCAGCCACTCCGTCATTGGCGTGACAGGCCCAGTCGATCTTTCCGCCTTCGACCATGATGAAGAAGCCGTCTTCGTTGTCCAGAAGCTCAATGCCCTTGGCCGTGAATTCAGCCAGGCTGATATCCTCCCCCCGCTGATCCATGGAATAAGGCAGGGCCTGTCCGTCCTGAAGCCAGGAATTGATGGCCAGAACCTTGCCGGCATCTGGTGTGAGCTTCATAAATTCCTGCTTGCTGTTCACAATTGTGTACCCGTTTTCCCGAATCAAATCCAGAGCGTTGCCTTTGTATTCCCGGGAGTTGCCTGCGCTGTTGTCCGGATCTTTGAGCCCACCGCCGGCAAAAAAGTCGAACCCGCTCTCAGCCAGAGCCACGGCAATGTCGTAATACTGCCCGCGCTGAGGGACATGGGCGTAAAATGAAGCCGGAGTGGCATGGTCGATGGATACACTGGAAATAATGCCCACCTTTTTGCCTTGTTCCCTGGCCAGCTCAGCAACACTCAGCACATCCTGCTGCCTTGGATCCATGCCCACGAAACCGATATTCGTCTTCTGTCCGCAGGCTATGGCTGTTCCGGCGGCAGCGGATCCGGTAATGAACCTGTCTGCCGCCTGGGTGGTGGTGATCCCCTGAGCAGGAAAAGTGTTCATCAACAGAGTACGTCCAGTGTACTCTTGGGCCGCGCTCCGCTGGGGATTGCCCATCCCGTCTCCGATAAACACAAATACATACTTGCCCTGTCCGGACCAAGCGGTGAGCGGAGACAAAACAATGAGGATAAGGAACAAGGAGCAGTAAAGGGAGCATTTTGAATAATTGAGCATACATACCTCCATGATTGAATACCTGCGGTTGATTTACAATGGCTAATGAAGTACATTAAAATGACTGAAACGTGGCAAATATATAACTTGCTGAGAATTATAAAAATGAGGAGCAACCATGCCAACTCTTACCATAGAATTGCCTGAAGATGTCTTTTCTGCACTCCAGGCAGACAATAAAGAACTTGGGAGATAAATGCGCATTGCTGCCGCCATAAAGTGGTATGAAATGGGTAGAGTTTCTCAAAATAAAGGCGCTGAGATAGCAGGCCTTTCAAGAGCCGAGTTTATTGACGTGTTGTCCAAATCCAGTGTATCCCCCCTGCAGATTACGCCTGAAAGCCTTCATGAGGAACTGGAAGATGCGGATTGAAAATGTCGTAATCAACAGTTCACCTTGGAAACAAAAAAGCCTTTTGAATGCTCTGCAAAAGCGCTTTTCCGCCTTGGTCTGGACTGTTGTTATTGTTCACTACAATGAGATCTCTGCTCTTTATGTCACGTTGAGTTGCCCGCTCCAGGCGTCTGGCCACCTCCTCGGCCTCTTCCCGGCCCCTGGCCTGCAGTCTGGTCCGGAGAATTTCTGGATCGGCCTGGATCAGGATGCCCATGCACCCGGGAAATCTATCTCTGACACGGGCAAATGCCTCCCGGGAACCGTTTAATACCACGTGACTTCCCTTTTCCAACCACATGTCCACTTCCCGCCCGATACCGTACCACACACCGTGGGCCTGCCAGGTAAGAGCGAAAAGGCCCAGATCCTTACGTTCCAAAAATTCATCTTCAGACAGGGAAATATGTACTTCCGGGCCGTTTTGCATCCGCCGGGTGATGTAGCGATGGGCAATCAGCACATTAGGAGGGCGATGCCGGCGAAGGTAGTTCAGCAAAGTATCTTTCCCCACACCGGATGGGCCCATGACCAAAAAAAGCTTCCCGGACATCAAGTGCAAACCTGAACTACGCAGGACACGGGCTGATCATCACAAGGCTCTTTACCGTCCGGCAGCTCCAGGTCCACCGTTTGCTCTGCCAGGTCGCGAACAAGCTCCATATCGTGCAGCACAGCCAGAATACCCGTCCCCCAGGACTTGATTTCCCGGATAATACGAGTCACTTCCCGCCGGGTTTTGGGGTCCAGGCTGGCCGTGGGTTCATCCAGAAGCAGGAGGCGGGGCCTGGAGATCATCCCTTGAGCCAAATTCACCCGCTGACGTTCGCCCCCGGAAAATGTGGACGGAGGAAGTGTCCATAGCCTCTCCGGAATGCCCAGGCGTTGTAAGAGCAGGCGGGCCCGCTCCCGCCCTTCTTCCCGGGAATACCCCAGCTTATACAAGGGCGCGGCCACCACATCCAGGGTCTGCTGCCGGGGAATGAACTGCAGAAACTGGGTTACAAACCGGATTTCTCTTTTGCGCAGCTCCATGATCCGGTGTTCATCCAAAAGGGCCAGATCCAGCACCTCATCTCGGGCCGAGCGATAGAGAATCCGGCCCCTGGATGGGATGTATGTGCGGTAGATGCTTTTGAGCACACTCGATTTTCCGCACCCCGTGGGCCCGATCAAGGCGGTCAGCTTTCCGGGATATACCTGGAGATGCACACCCGCAGCCGAGGGGATGTGCTTTTTTTGTTCGTGAAGGTAAAAATGTTTTTCCAGATCGATAACTTGCAGTAAGGGTTGGTACACCATGTCTGTCCTTTTTGGCACTCGCACCTATGTAGATGGCACTGCAAAAAGTCTCAGCCGTAACACGATTAGAGTTATAAAAGAATAT
>CAZUER010000066.1:0-20887 GCA_964619345.1 uncultured Desulfohalobiaceae bacterium | reverse complement strand
CCCCACACCAGCATGTCTCGCATTGATTTTTCCATCTGATAAAGGAAATAGCGCAGCCAATATATATGACAGCGCAGCTCGTCCCAACGGACAGGATCGGTCTTGGCAGAACCAACGGCCGCTGCGACCCCTGCGGCTAATGCACCCCCAAGAAAGAATAAAACTGACAGTATAGCCAGAACGATCTTGGTCGCCTTCTTGTCACTGTCTACAAAATCATCTGGGGAAGTTTCCGGCGGCGTGCCCCCACTGTCGACCCAATCGGGTGGATTCGTACAGTCACTTGGGGGAGAACCGGGGGGGCTGGAGCACATTGGCGGCATTCCGCCGGTCATAAAGTACAAGACCGAGATGGCCCCGACATAGGCATTGTTGAAGGTCTGGGCTGAAAAAACGCCAGGAGGGATGGGTTTCAGCCCATCGGTATACGTATCTCGGACTGCCTCAGACAACATGTCCGCAATAAAGTCCGGCAGGGCATCAGGTGGGGTAATGCCATCGATAACGGATTGAACTGCTCTTTCTCCTGTTGGGGCCCCTTCGACCCGAATGCGGTTATGCAGGTTGGCCGCACAAGGGTCTTCCCAATCTGGATAATCAGGGGACGGGATGTCTCCGGTCATGGACACACCGCTGGTGTGGAACCAGCCCCAGGTCCAGCTGTCCACATAGTTACGGATCAATCGATTGCGCCACCAGTGGGTACGATAGGGGCCACCCACGATATTATTGATAAAAGGTTCTCCTGTAGTTGCCGCAGCTACATGACTCATCCACCCGTAGGCAAAGGCAAGCTTTTTCTCCCGCCTATCAGAATCTGTCTCATTTCGGGCCAGCTCCAAGAGCTTGCGGGCCATCTCCCCCCCACCCCGCCATCGCAGAAATTCATACAGTCGCCATGTAAAGGGTTGGGTCTGAAACGCACTGGCCGTCGCACTCTCCGCTTGGATGTTGGGGCGAAACAGGCTGATAAGCTGACTGATTGCGGCGTAGACATCAAAACCTGAAGTGCCTGCTCCGGTTAAGGGGGCGAGGCGAGACTGGATATCCTCAGCCTGATCTGCAGCCTCCTCAAGAGCGTCCCGATCTTCATCTTCTATGGCCGCCTGCATTGCATCAAATACATTATGCAGATCCTGCAGCACGGGCCAAAGATCGATAAAGCGTGAAAAGACTGTCTCATAGGTAACCATGAGCAGATTGCGATGGATTGTCAGCTTCTCGGTATAGGAGAGATCATTAATATCAACGGTATCATCTATAACCTCAGCCATTTGACGGCGCAGGTCAGCATCGTCAATAAAGGTATACATGAGCAGGTCCGGCCCCATCGCCCCGAGATAGGCGTATTCCGGATTTTGCTCCATGATCTGACCACGTGCGTCCCCTCTACCCTTGAGGGTCTCGATGGCTTGAGCCAAAACCTCGAATTGATAGATTGTACCTGGCATGTGGTCCCCCAATAAATAAGGAATAAAAATATTTGAACCTAGCCATGAGAACATTTTTTGCTTATTATAACCGTTTTCATAGATTCGCTTATTCCCTTGAGAATGTCAATCCTTTCCTTCAGAGTTTCTTGACAAAACTTCTTGCTTTTTTTCAAACATGAGTTTAGGCTTTCATGCAAATTTGCTGAGCAAAATTTTTCAAGCCACTTTCACCGCGAAGTGGGCAAAAAGAAAAGCCTTTTGCACCCATACGAGGGCCCTTTTTTGATAGCCAATGGCGGAGATGATGTTTTTTCCAGAACACTTTTTCCAGCTCAGGAGGAACGTATGAAGAAGACAGGTGTGTTCGCGTTGCGTTGTATGCTGGCCATGGTCCTTATTTTGTGGGCCGGACCCCAAGCCTTGGCGGGAGGGCCTTCCACTGAAGCCTCCCCCTGCCTGAATTGTGGACCTTCACGTTCCGTGCAAGCAACCGTCGAATCCCATGTGACGACCTTGTATTCGTATCTCACAGAATGTCCAACCGTTCCCCAGGAGGTCACCGAATTCTATGCAGGACAGGATGTTACCGCCTGGAATTACACTGCAAATTGCAGATCTGGTGACCAATTTCAGTTCATCTGGGTCGCCCCGGATGGGACAACGTGGACTGGATCAGTAGAGACTTTACTGAGATCATCAAACTATTGCTTTTGGACCTACTGGAGCAATGGAATCCCGGACAAACCTGGCACTTGGCAGGTCAAATTCTACTACAACGGCACCCTCAAATACACAGATGTTTTCACCGTGATCGGTGGAAACAATGAGTGGAACTCTGTCTATAACAAGATCTTTGCCAGCAATAAAAATTCCAATCTCAAACTGCTACGCCAATTCCGGGACGAGGTCTTGCTAGACTCTGAGCAGGGAAGAGACTATGTGAACCGGCTGTACGACCGCTCGCATGAAGTCGCTTTACTCCTCCTTTTGAACCCGGATCTTTTGGCTCAATCCAGGTCTGTTGTGGACCAGCTGATACCCGTGGTCAGAGACCTCCTGCAGGGAGAAACTGGTTTTCTGCCCCAGCAGCTTGTAGATGACTTGTCTTCGCTTTTGGACGCAATGCACGCTGAGGCTGGCCCCAAATTGCAAATTTTGATCCAAGACGTCCAGCAATTCCTTCAAGACCAGTCGTAGTAGACAAGTCCGTGTTACGAAAGGCCTTCCCCAAAATGACCTTTGTACCCCAGGCCAATTCCGATTATGATCCGCTTGGGGTACGTGGTCATTACAGTCAGGCCTCTGAAGAACGATACACGTTTACAGGAGTTCATATAATGCATCAGACCCAGCAGAATCCACGATTAACTTTTGTATTACCGCTCATGCGCTCAGCATTTATTCTCTTGCTTTGCCTGAGTATGATTTTGCCATTTCTATCTGCGGTCCAGGCCCAAGCCGAACAGGTCTCAACTCCTCAAATCGCGGATTATGTTCCTGACCAAGTACTTATTCAGTTCAAATCCGGCCTGGGCAGGGATGCAGCCAGTCAGAAAAAAATCCTTTCCGCACATGGCCTCAAAGCCATGAAGCATTTGCCCCTGGCCTCGGCGGCCTTACTGCCGACCCTGAAGGGAGAAAGCGTGCAGGAAGCAATGCTCAGGCTCTTGCAATTGGATGCAGTCCGCTACGCAGAGCCAAACTACAAGCGCCATCTCCTGGAAACGGTTCCCAACGATCCTTATTTTTCCCAGCAATGGGCGCATCAAAATATCCAGAGCACCACGGCCTGGACCATCGAAAGTGGTCATCCGGATGTACTGATTGCTGTGGCAGATTCCGGAATTGATTACACGCATGAAGATATTTTGGACAATATGTGCTCCAATCCAGGGCAAAGCTTCGTCGGTCCAAGTAATAACCCCATGGACTACCAGGGTCACGGCACCCACGTGGCGGGCATAATTGGAGCTGTGGGCAATAATGGGCTCGGGGTCACTGGTGTGAACTGGAATGTTTCCTTGATGGCCTTGAAGTTTATTTCCATGACTGGCGGCAGTGTGGCTGATGAAGTCCAGGCCATTGAGTATGCTGTGCAAAATGGCGTTCGGGTCTTTAATATGAGTTACGGCAGCAGCTACCCTTCAGAAATTGAAAAAGACGCCATTGCTGCGGCCCAAGACATCCTTTTTATAGCTGCTGCCGGCAACAATTCCCAGGACAATGACCTTTATCCGCAATTCCCAGCAAATCATGACCTGATGAACATCATCTCTGTGGCAGCCACAGACTCCTCAGACCAATTGGCCTCATTTTCCAATTATGGTCCGTATACTGTAGACGTGGCTGCCCCGGGATCAAACATCTTCAGCACCCTACCCATCGATGGATACGGCAGTTACAGTGGCACCTCCATGGCCGCACCTTTTGTAAGCGGCCTGGCCGGGCTATTATTAGCCCATGATCCTGGTCTCACTCCAGCTCAGCTGAAGGATCGTATTCTGTGCTCCGCAGACAAGATCCCGGAGTTGGAAGGCCAGATTTTGACCCAGGGTAGAATCAATACCCACCAGGCCTTAACCGAAACTGTTGCTGGACCAGAAATCTTTGCAATCAATCCAGACCGGGCTCAAGCCGGTGCACAAATCACCATCCTGGGCGCCAATTTCCAGGACACTGCAGGTCAGGTCTATTTTGCAGAGAATACCACAGCCCGGATAATTTCATGGAGAAACGATAAAATCGTTTGCGAAGTACCAGACAGCGCCCAGTCCGGAGATGTTCAGGTGGTGACCGCCCAGGGAGCAAGTAATGAGCTCCATTTTGAGCTCATTGTGGTTCAGTCCCATGTGACGACCCTGTATGACTATTTGGAGGAATGTCCCCAAGTCCCCACCGAGGTCATCCAGTTTAGCCCGGGCGATCAAGTCGCTGCCTGGAATTATATCCCGAATTGTAATGCAGGTGATCAATATCAATGGGTTTGGATTTACCCTGATGGGACTCCTTCAGAAGAGCCTGTGCAGGAAATAAACAGCACGGGTGAGCATTGTCTTTCAAGCTATTGGGAAGCCGGAATTCCAAACAATCCAGGCAGATGGCAGGTCAAATTCTACTATAACCAAGCCCTGCAGTATACAGATACCTTCACTGTACTCCAAGAGCCCCCAGCCTGGGATTCCGTCTACACACATCTCTTTTCCGGCACATCAACTCCGGCATTGCAAACGCTTCGGCAATTCAGGGACGAAATCCTCATGGAGTCTGCCCTTGGTCAAAACCTTGTGCAGCGACTTTATGACCGCTCACATGAAGTGGCCGTGATTTTACTCATGAACCCGGAACTTTTGGGGCAAACTACAACTCTTACGCGGCAGATAGTGCCCGAAGCCGAGAAAGCTTTGCAGGGAGGCACAGGAGTTCTCTCTCAACCTGTATTTAACGATCTCTTTGTGTTATTAGAAGCAATGCACGCTGAGGCTGAACCCAAATTGAAAAGCTTAATCCAGGACGTCCAGGAAAGCTTGCAAGATCAAGAAATACTGGACCAGTTTGGCATGCAAAAGGCTTTTGACTAGTGCCGGGTCATATGTGCATTGTCAGGCTTTCGATACGAAAGCTTTCCCCGTCTGATTCCCCTCCTTGCCGCCTGTCTTTCAGGCGGGAGGGAGGGGTTTCTCCCTCTGATTCCCCTCCTTGCCGCCTGTCTTTCAGGCGGGAGGGAGGGGGCAGGGGAGGGTTCTTTGTTTGCGACACGTGAGATGTTTCATGACACCAGTTTTCGCGAATGGCTGGAATATGAGTCACATACAACCCTTAAGGGGTCATGGAATACAGTGTCTTTCCATCACTCATTAAAAATGCTTCGGGTAATGTTCACTTCTGCATCCAGCACAGCTGGTTGTTCCTGCAAAAGGGGAACAACCTCTACCGCTGAACATGTCTGGGATTGAACCAGCAACAAAACCCTCCCATGCAGCACCTCCATGGGGGGTAGCTCTTTTTGACCTCTAAACCCAGATCCTTTATCAGATCTTCAGCTCCCTGCACGGGAAACGGGAATCCCTGATGCAAACCGAAACAATATATCGTGCTGCTTGGTAGTCCTTGATTTTGGGCTTTGCACGACCATCTCCCCTTCCTAAGGTATACTATTCGAGCAAGGGTGTTGACATCTGCTTTTCCTCATGGCAAATTCAAAATAATGGTTAGTCAAATAAATCTATTTAAGGAGGTTTTATGATTGGAAAGAATGTTCGGCTCTATGGAGTGTGTGTGCTTGTTTTGTGTTTTTTCTTAAGTTTTTCTGGGTTTGCCTATGCAAACAAAATGATTCAAAATGGCCAATCGGCCACTGGCGCAATGGACAGTGAAACCCAAAGAGGTCAAAAAGCTGTTGATAAGCTCATGTTTAAGCAGAATCTGAATGATTTTTTAGACTCTCAAGCCCTCTCCGATTTCCTCAATACATTGGACTCTTTTGTGAGCCCAACACAACCCCAACCTCCGACCAACGGTACCGTGACCTTTGACAATGTCGAGGCTCCCTGCGTATTTAGTGAAACAACCGCTTTGCGGGGAAGGCAAGAAAAGGTAACGTTCTTAGCTCCCGACGCGAACGGGGGAGGCATATTACACGAATGCAGCGAGTTTGGCATTGATGCATCCTCCGAACCCAACTTTCTTGCTTTCAATCCAAACGCAACTTACTCTGACGGTGGTATACCTAAACTTCCCCAAATCATGATCTTGCCAACTGCAGCTTCGCAAGTTTCAATGAAGATTTCCAGCGGTGAGGACCCTGGTACCCCCATGGCCATCATTGGCTTGGGCAAAGGTCAAGTCCAAGACATACTAGAAGTCGTAAAAACAGAAACCTGGGAGACCTACACTATTCAAGGTAGTATCACTGCGGTTGTCTTATTTGGCCCCGGTGATTCCTTTGTTGTAGATGACATTGAATTTTTCAAATAAGACAATAAGTCCTTCATACTTCCTTTCGTATCTGGTTGAAACGCGATTTGTAAGCGAAACGAGCGGGCAAAAAGTTGCCAACTTTTTGCCCGCTCTTTTTTGAGGCCACTAGTGATCCGCCAAGTATCCATCGTCAATGGAATTTCCCCTCTGATTCCCCTCCCTCCCGCCTGTCTTTCAGGCGGGAGGGAGTTCTTCACTCTGATTCCCCTCCTTGCCGCCTGTCTTTCAGGCGGCAAGGAGGGGTCAGGGGAGGGTTCCTTTTGCGGCATTTAAAGTGTGCCAAGACACTATTGCTGCGTCATATGTGCACTGTCTGGTTTTCTATACGAAACCTGTCTTTTCCTGATTCCCCTCCCTGCGGCCGCTTTGGGCCGGAGGGAGGGGTTAGGGGAGGGTTCTTTGTTTGCAACACTTGAGATGTGTCAAGGCACTGGTCTAAAAAACCAAATCACTTCTCATCTGTTGTATCCCGAACCGAGCAGCGAGTATCATGGGAGACCCGGCGTAAAACCACGGACATCTCCTCACCGAAAAGGCCTTTGCGCACCTTGGAACGGACAATATGATGGCTGCCAGCGGCATCAAGCCACACTGTGGTGGTCTTGTTCAGGATGCCCGAGTACCAGGAGGCCAAGCTGAATCTCATTTTCTTGCATGCGTAGGTTCCGGCTGGCACTGTAGTAGTCTCAGACCCCAAAACTTCCCACTTTATGGGAATGATCTGCAAGGAACCGTCGCGCAGGCTGACGGTTTTGAATTCCCCCTCGCGTTTTGGGCTGTCGGCCAGACGGCTGAGATAGTACTTCATTAATGGTTCAATGACTACAGGGCTTTCAGGGAGCTGGAGGTGCTGCGTTGTGCCTTCCCCGCCATCATGTGTAATCTGAGCCGTCACTCGCCGCTCCTCCACAGTCAGGTAAAGGACCATGGTGCCTTCTGGCCCTGTTTTTTTACGTTCATAGTGTTTGGGTCGCAGGGTATGAGGATCGAAAACCACGTCAAAGACGTCCTTTTCCCGATGACCCAACGTACGCACCTCGTGCCAGGTAGTGAAGGATTCGCTTTGGTCAATCTTAATCCGCACCTCCCCTTTTTTCTCCCCGGTCTGTGCGTCCTGAATAGTGTACTCCAGACAGGTGATACGTGGATCAATCTCGTCTTCAGCTGGGCAGATTTGGGCCTTGACCAGGATCACCCCCACCACGCAGACGAACAACAGCAAGGCCTTTTGCAGACAAAGTTTTGAGATCATGGCCCTTTCCTTATCTATTATTGGAGGGCAAGAATGTTTTTTGTTCGCTAAATAAAGGTCATACCAAACAAGAGCAGATAACCAACCAAGAACAAGGTGGGAGTGTCCCATGTGTGTGGGCTAAAAGCTTCAGTCAACGTTATGCCAACGGTAGCAAATCAGAATCATTAATACCGATCTCGTCGCCTGGTTTAGAAAAAATACGATTCCATACCAATTCCAAAAGAAGCAGTACAATTCTCTCTCACATTGGCGTAAAGGGGCCGGAAACGGTCCATCCATGCTTACGTTCCCAACCTCTTCATAAGTGTATTCGGATACGTGAGGATTTCGAAATTTTGCAGCAACGAAGGAGATGAGTGAGTTTCCGGCCAAACACTAGTCTATGCCTTTGTTCTGTTCAGACGATTTTGGGGCTAAGTTCCCATTTAAATACTTATGTATGATGCTTGAAATAAGAGTTTGATATGGAACACCTTCTTCAATAGCTTTTACCTGAATTTTATGATAATCCTTTTGAGTCAAACGGAGATTAATGCGCTTATCTTTTTTTAAGGTACTTCGGGCCGCTGATTCAGCTTTTTCTTTTTCTTTTTTGAAGTTTTTGACTGAAAGCCATTCATCATTATCGATGGATTCCATCAATTCTCTTTCTTCTTCATCAACCGGCTCAAATGCCTTTTTAATCAATTTATCCATCATTCCCCCTTTAAATCATAGAGTTGGGTAAATTTACGACTTGGAAATATTGTTTTGAGAAATATCTCATTTTCCTTCTCTACGAAAGGTACAATGAAAGCATATTTATTTATTTCAAGGACATATATTTTTTGATCAGGCCTGCTTGGATTTTCTTTAATACCAATTATCTGCCCTGCCTCAATGAAAAGAGCAACCTCCTCAAAGGAAATTCCTCGTTTGATTTTTAATATCTCATTTTTTTCCTGATCCCAATTCAGGTATTTCATTTGATAATCATACCTTTTTGTCTGCCTTTTGTCAATAATAGTCAGAGTGGGTTATATTTTTCATCGAGCTGGGGGGCTGGGGGTCTGGGGGGCGGACCAAGCCATCACGACAGTCTTCAAAAACTTCCGGCAAGGGCGGCGGTTCTTTGTATATGGGGCTTTTGATCAGGCCCTGGCCAAACAGATAACGGACCAGGCCACGTACAGCATGTCCGGGGCATAGTGCATCTTCACTTGACTGCAAAATGCCTGCATGGTCTTCCAGGTGAAGATGTCGTCCCACACAAGCTTTTTATCCTGGACAAACTGCTCAAAGCGATCCAGGACCCGCTGCACATTCCACCCAAAATGGCCAGCCAGTACACGCGATGGTGACCGGCCAGTACACGGCATGATGACCACCCAATCCACAGGATGATGGCCACTCAGTCCACGGGAAGGTGGCCACCCAGTCCACATGATGGTGACCAGCGATTCCACGCCATGATGGGCAGTTGCCAGTCAAAGAACGGTGCCTCTTAGTCGGAGCGAAGCGACGCGGGATGCCATAGGTTAGTTGGAGTTTTCAGTACAAGTCAATGCCTCCTTGTGTTTGCGCATGGATTCCCCCGCAGGGGGATCCGGTGCGCGTTGTGAATCAGACGGTCCAATATGGCATCTGCAAGGGTAGGATCACCAAGGTAGTCGTACCACTTTTCCACAGGCAGCTGACTGGTGACCAAGGTGGAGTGCAGGCCGTGCCTTCCCCGCCATCATGTGTCATCTGAGCCGTCACTCGCCGCTCCTCCACAGTCAGGTAAAGGACCATGGTGCCTTCTGGCCCTGTTTTTTTACGTTCATAGTGTTTGGGTCGCAGGGTATGAGGATCGAAAACCACGTCAAAGACGTCCTTTTCCCGATGACCCAACGTACGCACCTCGTGCCAGGTAGTGAAGGATTCGCTTTGGTCAATCTTAATCCGCACCTCCCCTTTTTTCTCCCCGGTCTGTGCGTCCTGAATAGTGTACTCCAGACAGGTGATACGTGGATCAATCTCGTCTTCAGCTGGGCAGATTTGGGCCTTGACCAGGATCACCCCCACCACGCAGACGAACAACAGTAAGGCCTTTTGCGGGCAACATTTTGATATCATGATCCTTTCCTTATAAACCGGGCATCAAAAGCCATTTGGCTGCATTACCGGGCTATTCGAAACAAGGCCCAGCGTACTCCGGCGAACAATGTCGACGAGACGCCCTGGTATCAAGCTCGGGGCTGCCTGCATTGGCTTTTTTATGTAATCCCCAATTGGCCTATTTTATAGTTCATGCCAGAAGGACCAGGAGGCCTTCAAATGCCGCGATATGTACACTGTCTGGTTTTCGACATGAAAGCTTTTCTCCTCTGATTCCCCTCCCTGCCGCCTGTCTTCCAGGCGGGGGGAGGGGTCAGGGGAGGGTTCTTTGTTTGCGACACTTGAGATGATTCAATTCATTAGCCACTTATATGCAAGTGGGAAGGCATTTTCATCAGCGCGTGCTACGGGACCTACAAGAAGCCGAAAGATTGCACCGCTAAGGGGCGCTCTGTCGAAAAAGAAGCCTGGAAACGGAAATCTAAACCGGTGACCTCTGGGTCGAACAAATACCCAACTTGACCCAGACCTGCCGTCTTCTGCATCTGCAAAAGAGTCATTCCTACCCGGTGCGCGTAGAGGCAATTGACGCTAATTTTCATGGCAAAGAACCGGACCGGATTTGACCTGGATCGAAGAAATCGATTACTCATGTTAATCGGAATATCCCCTGAGATGTGATTCGAATATACTAACTATTTACTTCATTTCTTAATAATCTATCAATTATTTCATATAATAACTTTTCTTTGATTTCCTCGTCAATATAACAAATATCCTCAACTAATCTTGGTAATGTTATTTCTGGTGGACTTCCTATCAATTTGTAGTTAATATCATCAAATGATATATCATATTTATCATGTAGCCAAAACAAATCATTACATCCATAATCAATATACATTTTTATAATCTCGTTTAGTTCAACATTATTTTGTAAGTCATTTTCTTTAATAATTTGTACCAATATTTTTCGTAATTTATTTACATTTTGTATATTCATATCATCATATTCAGGATACTTAATTGATCTATATTTTTGTAATATTGCAGCAGCTTCTGAGGATATTGATATATTTTCTGACTCTTTACTTTTTATTAAGTTTTTTTCATTTATATTACACACTTCAATGAATTTATCCTCTACATTATATTTGGCATTGTACTTCAAAGGAATTACGGTTCCAATTTTCTCGTAACTCGATATAACATTTTTTATATTAGCTGCAATTGGTTTCTTTATCTTACTAGAGTGTTTTATCTTTTGAAAACAATCGGACAGATAATGGTCTGATGGTTTTCGAATAAAGCATACAACGCTGGTTTGATTGAAATACTGCAACAAGTATTGGTTTAATTTTAATATATTATATCCTGATAGTTCTCTAAATAAATACTCAGTTGATATTATTACTTTTGTTATTTTATTTTTATTACATATATATATCTGATTAAATATAAATTCTGCACCCCGTTCAATCTCATATGGTTTGTTTTGGTAGAGATCTTTTAGCAATCTTGGCCAACGATTATACTCAAATATTGATGTTACAATATGTGAATGAGAATTGCCTTTCCATGGTTTGGGATATAGTATTCCATTGTTAATAAGTTTTTTCCTGTTTTGTCTAAAAAAAGACTGCAATGAAGTACTACCTGTTTTTTGTTGGCCAATATGAAGTATAAGATGCATAGATCTATATCTTTTATTATTTCTAATTATGCTTTGATAACATGATGAACATAGCCGTACAAAATGTATTATATTTTAATGGTAGTAACAGATAAGTCTTCTTGTGTTTTTAAGTGGTTCAGTCACAATAACGTAGTAATCCGGCTCACGGCCTGTCCAAGAGTACATTTTATCAAGATCAACTGGATCATGTATATGAAACTTACAGCTGCCTTGTTCCCATTTATACGGAACAGAAATCAATACATTATGACCGATGTCAAATAATTTTTGTGCAAATGGTTTAGCTGATGGTACATGTTCTAGGACCTGAAGACATAAAACAAAGTCATACTTTTTTTGAATTTGGTATTTTAAAAAATCATGCTTGATCCCAGTAACGTTTTCAGAATGATATGGTTTTCTTAAGTCTAATGTATATTTATACGGTATCCATTCAAATCTTTCAACCAATGGTGTGTCTCCAGATCCTACATCTATAATGCTTTTACAATTAGTTGCTAATTTTTTTACCATTTTATCAATATATTTATAATACATCAAGTGTGATCTCTTGTCCCAATAATTCTTTTTTTTATAAATATGAGTTTGTTTGTCATTGCTTGATTTTTTGTTTTGCTTATTTGTATTGTTTTTATGAGCACTTGATATATTTATCTTTGAGCATGAATTACTTCTTGTATTATTTACTTTTTTATATTTATCAAATATATTTTTGATATCAATTTCATTTTTATACAAATTAGCTTTTTTCCCAAAATATTCTGATATATTTGCCTTGCAAGTACTTATATCACATGTATATGTTTGTGTGACATTAATATGATTATTACATATATCAAGTATTATATTTTTAGACTGAACATTAGGGATGAACCTTTGTTTTTCTTCTAATATTGCAGGTGGCCTAACAACAACAAGATCACAAGCCAGCAGCTCTCCATATACAAGCATTTGAACCTTGTTCCCATCTATAAGTTTACGTATTTGAGGATTTGTATTTTTGTTCGGATCATAATTATATAGTGACATTTGTATCAAACCAATCTTTTGTTCTTGCTCATACAAATATTTTATGTCACCAATATTTTTATCTGCAATATACTCCTCAAGTCGAAAATCTGATACAAATATTACATCAAACCATCTTCTTTCATCACTCTTTGTCTCACGCTTTGGCCACATAGGCTCCGGGACTGGAAAGGGTCTAGGATATTGTGGAAAATCATAAAACAAACTGTTAGATATTTGGTGATAATCTTTATATACCTCTCTATATTCCTTTCGAGCACCCATAAAATATCCATGATATCCATATGCTTGATTGCCTGTAAGAGAATCTTCTGATTGTCTTTGAAAAGAAAGAGGTCCTGTAGAAAGATAGGCAACCGCATCCTTACCGAATGCCTTTTTTATCCTTTGTATATATTCACTATCAGCAGCAAATCTAACGCTATCCCAATATCCAAGCTTCTTTAATATTGGCTTTCTTCTAAATAATAGTGATGACATATTTTCAAAGAAAAGATAACCATAATTCCCTCTTCTGTATATTCGCAAATCAGAGGTAGCTCTTGCCTGTTGTGACATGTTACATATAACCGATGGATTTTCTAACAAATGTTGAATCTGACGTTCTATCTTTTCCGGATGCGACCAGTCATCTGCATCATTACAAGTGACAAAATCACCTTTTGCTTTCTGTAACGCTATATTTCTAGCCACATATGGACCACTATTTGTTTCTGTTTTTAATATATGGACTCGTGAGTCTTGTTCTGCATATTTTCTTGCTAGATCCTCAGTTTGATCCGTACTACAATCATTAACTATAAGAATCTCAATATTATTCCATGTTTGGGAAATGATAGATTTAATGGTTGTATCAATTGTGTTTTCTGCATTATAAGCAGGAATAATGACAGACACTTTAGTCGAAAAATCATCTAATTCAAGGCATTTCTGTTTTTTTTGTTTTACTATAAGTGAATCATATGGTTTTTTTCCTGATGATAAATCGATTGATATTGGGGTAATATGATATTTTTTTAGAGCAATATTTATACATTCAAGTCTCTTGGTCAAGGAAGTCTCTAAGTTCGCAGCAGCTAGATAAAGATTTGCATGTGGAGCTGCTGTAAGCATTTTTGATATTGACTCTTTTGCAGCTGATAGTTTACCAAGTCTTTCAAGAGACTCAACTTCTAGTATAGTTGCCAATCTCTTTTTATTAACATTATCCTGTTTTTCTATAACTTTATATATCCATTTCAAACTTTGCTTTGCACCTTCAGGGGTGGGTTGATTAGCATACCACCTTGCAAGTTCCCAAGCAGCAATTTTTTTTGCATCTATGTAAGATGATTGTAAAGCTATTTCAGATAATTCCTTGATTGGGCTATCAGTAAATCCAAGGTTTAATAGCTTTATTTTTATTTTTTCTACATCTTCATTCGTAGATATACTTTTTTTGTCTAAACATTCTGAAGTACTTTTTTGATTTGAGTTTATATTTTTCTGGTAATGTTTGTCAGCTAAGCCTAAGTTCCAAAAAGGTCTAATCCCATCATGAGGATAAAATTTTGATTTTATACCATACTTTGATGTTACATTTATATCAGGATATATCGCATGCCTTATTTCACGCGGAATGGAAAGCAAGATTGGAAACAATCTTTCATTATCAAATTCTTCTATTTGTTTATAAGGCCAGGTTTTATTCATTTGTGAAATGAGCCACTGTGCTCCTTTTCTCAAGCTTGCACTATTTGGTGCTGTGTACGACCAAAAATCAACTCCCCATCTATACGCTATTTCAGCTAGATTTATCCACCCTTGGAAATTGAAGCAACAATAGTGAGCAGTAATTGTTCTATTGATTTCTTCAGGTTGAGAACCATCAGATGCAAATTGAAGTGGAATTCGAGAATTTGCACGTGCCAAAGCTTCAAAAAGAGTTGAGTACTCTCCCAAGAAGCTTGCAATTGATGCTACTTGAAGATCATAATACGTTCCATGATTATTTTTAGCTTTTCGTTCTTTTTTACCTTGAGGAGAATCAAGTACCCAATCTAAATATGCATAAAGCCAACTCACAAATGCTTTCATTGTTTTTTTTGAAATTGCACCTGATTTGTTTATAAGGCGGACCGCATCCAAAAAATAGTACATGTCTTTCATTTCAATAATTCCATGACAATATCCAATGTTATTATTATGGCCCATCCTAACTTGAGCATATTTTAGGTTCGGGTTCATTCTTGTTTCAGGGTCAACAAAAAATCGCTGTATAATTTTATGGCCATGATTTGCATATTTTATGTTACCTGTAAAATACCAAGCCATCGATAATACTGTAGTATCATCAAAGACACGTTGCATTCTGCTACGGTCATATTTTTCACTTCCAGATTCGTACATTCTCGTACCTGACACCCTTTCGCCATCTTTTCGAATGTAAGGAAGTCCATCTTGAGTATTCGGATTTGGCCACCAGTAGGGTGCGGGATGCCAATAATCATTTGGATTTCCACTTGGGGGAAGAGTAGTTTTATCCACTACAGAATATGGACCGCGTGTTAGTGCATCCTCAGCATATGATATTAATTTCTTGACAAGAGCGAATAGTGAACTATTCTTACTACTGCTATATTTCTTTCTTTCATTTTCTAATACATGAGGGCAAATACTTGTAAGTTTATCTGGCGACATGCCTGAAATCATAATATCAACATTTTGAAGAGTCTCACATATAGCCTCTAGTCTTACAAGACCTCTTTGTCTAAAACTATGGTAAGAATCTTTTTCCAATGATTCCATACCAGAGGACAGGCGAGCAACCCACCCGGCAACACCAAATTGTCCGGCCTCTGGTGATAGTGGCCTTCTTTGCATATCCCAAGGGTCATCTTTCCAAAGATCCCATTTCCCAGGTACTCCAAGTCGCCAAAACATCTCTACTTTGGGACGTCTACCGTAGCAAAACTCCTCATTGAACTCTTCCAAAGCGTCGTTTCTGAAAATCAGCTGCGGCTCTTCAGACGGCTCGGGAGAAAAGTCATCCGAAAGAAGCAAATTATTATCTGTGATTCGTGCCATTGGAACAATAAAATATTTCAGATATGGATTGCTGAGTATATCAGTTCTGATTTGTTTCCATGCAGATGTGGTAATAAAGCAATTTCCATCCCAAGGTAGGACCCATTTTCCTCTCTTTTTACCATCTCTTAATGCGATGTTCCGTGCTGCATTATTATGCATTACATAATTGTTTTTTCTCCTATATATTGCACCTAAGACACGGGCTTTTTTTTCAGGTCCAAGATTCTCGAAAGTTTTACTTGCAAGAAATCCTGACTCAGGCAAGCAGTCTGTATCCCAGCTAATTTTTATATATTCATCAGGCCGAAACGGGATGTGAATATATTGTCTTTGATGATACTTCAAGAGGTCGATAATTGCGTATTCTTCCTTTTCATCAATTATCCGATTGACAACAAATATTTTTTCGCAGTTTTCAAATTCCAGCTCATTTTCCAGTATAAACTTGAGATTTTCCCTGGACTGCCCTTTTTTATGCCTCGGATATAGGTCATTGCCTAAAATCCGATACAGGACAAAGGAATCAGATATTTTATCCAAGCCCTTTTCTTTATACTCCTTTTTTAATGTGACTATATCACAAGAATAATTTCTTTTCTGCATCGACACATGATAATTGCAGGGAGCATTCAAATACTTTGTTGAATGAGTTTTTATTGTAGGTTGCTTAGAAACCTGGTCTTTAAGATCGATATTACTTTGACCTACATGTTTACCCAACATTTCACTTTTTTGCTTTTCCTCATATAAAAGCCCAAGCTTCATTAAGTCATCTTGATTGGAAATATAATGCACATTTGAATAGAAGGTTTTTATTTCACTTTCGGCAAAAGTGCATGAAAGCTTAGATATTACTATCTGTCTTATAAAAACCTCAGTCGCAAACTTTTGAATATTTTGATAGTGACTTTTATCATAATTTTGGACTAGTACTATTATCTCTATAGGATTTTCATTATATTTCCGCAGTATAGTTTTAATAAGCTTATCTAAATCTATCTGTCTATTTGCCCTAATAATTATTGATGTTCCATCTTTCATTTATTCTCCAGGCATATTGGATTCATTATTTAAAAGGGACACCTTTTATAAGTAAATATCGAGCGTGTTGCTCATTTACTTATCCCATAAATCCTGAGCGTTGACTCAAAGTCTTCTCTGTCAAAAGATCGCAAATGAACCATGTCGTCCAAAACACTTTACTCAACCGTTTCAGTTGACAGGTAACATCAGCTGATATTTATCGTGGGAGTCCAAGATTAATAATACTTCTGTCTCTTTACTAATTCAGCTAGATACTGCCCATACTGGTTCTTATTCAAAGGTTCTGTCATCCGGATAATGGCGCTGGAGTCAATATAGCCAATCTCCAAAGCGATCTCTTCCAGGCAGGCTACTTTCAGTCTCTGGCGTTTTTCAATGGTCACGATGAAGTTCCCAACTTCCAGCAGACTTTCGTGGGTGCCTGTGTCTAGCCAAGAATAGCCCGGCCCATGAGCTCCACCTTATGCCTCTCTTGTTCCAGGTAGGCCTCTTTGACTGAAGTGATTTCCAGCTCTCCTCTGTCAGAGGGATTTACCGTTGATGCAATGTGTACAACATCATTGGGGTAAAAATATAGTGGGCTGGCAATGATCAGAATATCTCGTATCCCGGCCAGCATAAGCACCGACAGGGTATAGTAGATCACGGGCTTGTCGTGACTGGCAGGAGATGCTTGAATACTCCCCTGGTAATGGGGTACAGTCGAATGACTGATCCACCGGCCAGGATTATTCCTTTCATGTGATCCTCTTCATTAAGAAAAAAAGAGTATTTATAAAGGATTTACAGGAAAATTTTTACACGACCCGCCCCGAGGCGTTATACTTCTCAAATATCTCCTGGACCTGGTCCATGGGCCTTGGTTTCTTCTCCCGCCAAAACAACAACCTGGCTGGCAGGAGCAGAGCAGTTCCTAGCCTCCAGCGCCGGGAGATGCGCAGGGCTTGGAAGTCCTTTTCCAGTCGGTCCATCCATTTTTGGAGCTGTTTGCTTTCCTGCTTGGATATGGATCTTTTTTGGGCCGACTTCTTCCATTCCCGAAATTCTTCAAATATGCGGTACATGCGGTTGACAGATATAGGCTCTCTGGATTGGCCCACAACTTTTACTGACCCACTGATCAGGGCATGGCCCAGCTTCCAGCGCCGGGAACGCATGATTGCCTGAAAATCTTTATCCAGCCTTTCCATCCAGCTGATCAACTGTTGATCGGAATCAGCATGCGGTTTTTCAGACCCGGTTCCGGACTGAAGCATGGTCTGATGTTTTTCCAGCCTGGTGAACAGGTCCTCCATGCGCTGCACCGATTCAAAAACCTTGGCTCTTCCAAACAGCGCACTTCGGACTTTCCATGGCTTGGAAGCCTGGAGGGCATGAAGCTCTGATTGCAGATTTCTGGTCACCTGCAGTATCTGCCGGTTGCTTTCCTCCAGGGCCTTAACCTGACTATGCAGCTGGACATTATCACTTTCTGCATCGGATAAGGCCTGGTAATATTTTCGGGTCAAATCTTTTTGATCACTGAGATCGTTTTCAATCTCCTGCTTTGTGTCCTTGATTTCTTCCATCTGCCTTTGGAGCTCAGCTATCTGCGTATTGTTTTCTTTATGCAGCTTATCCCGCTTTTTCTTTTCACTTTCCAGCTTGGCAGTATATTCCTGCTCCAGGAACTTCTTTTGAACCTGCATTTCATGCGCATATTTTTCCAGGGCCTCATCTTTCTTTTGTACCCGGTCCTGGAGTTCAGCCAAGGTCTGATCCTTGGCCTTTAACTGCTCTTCAAGCTCCTGCTTTCTGTATTGGGAGGTAGCCAATTGTGTCTTCAGTTCATCTTCACTGGCCAGTAACTGCTCCCGCTCTTTCTCAGCACTTTCTAACTCATCAGAATATTTCGCGCCCAACTCTTTCTGGCTTTCCAGCTTCTGTTGGACTCCGGTTATGGTCTGCTCTTTGGCCTCTATCTGCTCTTCCAGCTCCTTTACCCAGGCCTGCGCTTGCTTTAATTTTTTATTCAGCTTCCCCAACTGCTGATTGTTTTGCTCCTGAATTTTTTCCTGCTCGGTTTCTGCCTGACTGAGCAGAGAAAAATACTCCCGAGTCAATTCCTTTTGTTTATTTAGCTCATTTTCCAGAGCAGTCACGGATTGCTCGTGTTCTGCAATCTGCTGTTGCAGTGTCTGGATTGTGACTGCCCCCTCTTCTTTCTCCTTTTTCAGTTCCTGCCAACGGGTATGCAGGGCTGTCTGTCTTCGGCTGGGCCGGACCCAAACGTGCAGGTCCAGGGGACAATCGGGCAACTCCGGTATATCGGGCAAGACCAGGTACGGATTGTTGCCGGTGACCACTATTTCCAGGCTGGAATTTTGGGCCGAGAGGAAGGCATCTCCTTGCACTGAAATCCCGCTAAACCCTTCCATAGCCCTCCAGCATTCCTGGCCGTTAGCTGTATTGACCAGGCTGATGTTGGATATGCTGACCAGGCCTCTGGTATTCAAGGGACTTATCCGCAGACCTTTGGTCTTCAAGGCGCCGGGATCGGGAATATGGGCCACGACCTGCTGCCATTCTTCCGGGGCCAGCAGGACTTTGGTCCCCTCCTGACCTGTTTGTTCTCTGCCCTCTGCTCTCTGAACCGGACACAAGACCTGAGCATACAGTATTTCAGCTGCATTGGTCGCCGCCAGAAGCCGTTTCTGGCGTTGAATGCCCAGATCAAGCTCTTTTTTCTCAAAATGGCCGATAACGCTCAACAAATTGTCCAGGATTTCTGCAGCATGCCTGCGCTCGTCTTGGGCCGGAATAATCTGAGTGTCGGAGACGGCCAGGGGAAACTGGGCCATAACTTCGGGCAACGGGAAGGTGGTTCTATTCTGGCCGTGCTCGGCATCCTGGGCACGCGATAGACGGTTTTGGACCTGTAGACTTCGAAATTGGGTATACACCCAGTCGTAATGACGGAAAAGCCCGTCTTTCATTTCCTCGGCCTCTCCTTGGTGAAAATTTTTCAGCTCCGGCCGGACCAAGCTAAGAATATCCTGGGTCTTATCCATTGGGGATGTTCCGGAAAAGGCCGAGAGCCGGGCAGCACTGTCCAGGACGGTGACCGGATCAGCCAGGAGCTGGTCATAGGTGATAAGCATGTGCTCATGGTCTTTGCATGCAGCCAGGGCCTTGCGGTTATAGACCAGCCACAGCAGATGCCCTTTGAGTAAATCCAGTCCGTTTCTCTTGTGTAAAGATTTGGCCACCTCCATGGGATGACGCAAAACAAGAATCATGGTCGGTTGGATGTTGAACCGGGTAAAAACCCTCTCCCAGAGGGGCATGAGCCGGCAGAGGCGAGGGTCCTTGATGGCAAAGGGCTCCGGGCGATGCACAAACTGCCTTTCCAAGATTCCGCTCAGGGTCATTTCCGCCTTGGCCGCAGCTTGGCTCTCCAGCCAACCCTGGGGCAGACTGCCCACCATGTCCCAGCTGCACCCCAAATCCCGGAGCAAAATATCATGGGTTAAAACAATATCCTGGTTTTCAAAGGAACCGGCTTGGGCCTCCCCAGAGTCTGAAGCCAGGGAATCGCCCAGATTGAAGCCCAAAAGATTCATGCTACCAGCCAGGGCCGAAGCCCCGCTTCTGTACATGCCAAGGATAATGAAGCATTTGTTCTGGGTCATGGTTTTTGTCCTGTAACTGTACATTCAGCCACGTAAGTTTTGAGAATCAAACTGCTTTCAGGTGTTGCCCATTATTGTCAATTCAAATGGAGCCTGTTTCCATGCACGAATTTTCTGCCCTATCTGTCCCGCAGGAACTTTTAGCCAACATCACTCCAAGTGTCAAAAGTTACGTGTTGGGCAATCCAAATAAAACCCTTGCGAAATGAGATTCTGCATTGCCAAAGTAAGCATATTTTTGGGGTCGCACAAAAGAACCCTCCCCTGTGCAATATAGAGATCTTCGCTCGCAGACTCATTCAGAGCCTGTCCTGAATCATCAAAGGAATGACTTGACAAAAAATATGCCAGATTTGCCGGAAGCAAAGCTGATAAGGTATATATGACGCGGCACCAGCTTGGTACATGCTGCAAACCTTGACTTGAGCGCAAGCGATGTGGTTTAAAAAGAGACATGCCGTTGGCCTGATTCATCTTGAGATCCAACTGGCGGCTTCTTACCAATAACGAACAACAGGCCGCCGGGGGCAAAGCTCGTATGAAACAAGGATTAACTTTCGCATTTCGTACAAAAGGCAGCAGATTTATAAACCGCTGAATACGCTGAAAGCACGGAAAAGCTGAAAAATTTTTT
>CAZUER010000065.1:0-21091 GCA_964619345.1 uncultured Desulfohalobiaceae bacterium | reverse complement strand
ATAATTACCCATGTGTATTCAATATAAATCCTGCATGCATCCACTTGCTCGACTCAGCAACAAAACTTACCAGTCTTTCGTCAGGTAAGACATCATTGTCCGTTAAGTAATCATCTAAAGCAACCAATATTGACGGTGCCCCTTGATATCCCCGTGTACTCAATTTTGTATAAAATGGCAGGTCTTCTCTGCCCCAATCCTTGCGCAGACTTTCTATAGTCAAATCCATTAAATGTTTCGTTGGAATATTGGCAAAGAAGCACTTTACTGTAGCTACATCCAATTGAGATTTCTCAAGCATCTTATTTATACCATGTTCAAATTGCTTGGGAGCTATTTGTGCCACATCTTTAATATTTTGCGTTAAGTGGTGATATCCATTTTCATATATTTTTTGAATATCCCAATTTATCGATCCAATATTCATATACATAGCTGGTGGCAAGTTCGTACCGACAGAATCAAGATATGTATCTTCAACATACATTTTAGACGTATTTTTAGGGTTCGAAGTAAGTACCATTGCGCCGGCACCATCACTTAGAAACCATCTCAAAATCACTTGTTCCTCAGTGATTTTTTCTTGATTAAAATACTCAGAACGTAAAAAGGTTGATGATAATTGTGATGTCACTATCAATACATTTTTATACCTACCTAATCTAATAAAATCTGAACCAATTTGAATAGCTTTATATATTGCTGTACAATTTGAATGAATACTCATTTCAGAACAATATTCTATTCCTAGTTCTCCTTGTACAAGAGTGCTAGATGGCGGACACATAACGTCATATAGTATCCCCGCATATATGATAAGATCTATTTCGTTGGCGTTAATATTAGCTTTAATGAGTGCATTTTTTGCAGATTTTACTGCCATACTCACATTAGATTCTGTTCTTTCCCTTGTTACAGGATCCATAGCATAATATGAGTATTCAATACCTAGCATATCCTTCATTACATTCCGAAGGCGTTCGATTCTCTTCATCATTTTAGGTGGGGCATTCTCAATATAGCCTAAATATTCTTCAATCTGTGAAAATGGCACAGGTTCCCCTGGAGAAAAGGAGCTTATGCTTGCTATATAAGGTGTGTACTCTTTCAAAACTCCTCCTTCATTGCTCTCAACTACTAAGAATTTGTATTATTTATGCAAAACTATTGTAGAGTTATGTCCACCAAATCCAAATGAATTCGATATTGCTGTTCGCAGATTTTCTGCTTTCCGAGGCCTGTGGGGGACATAATCCAAATCGCATTGTGGATCGAAATAGTCTAAGTTAATTGTTGGAGTTATTATCGAATTCTTGAGTATTAATGCTGTTATTCCGCATTCTATTGCTGCAGCTGCACCTATTGTATGTCCAATCATTGATTTTTGAGAGGATATAGGAATTGTATATGCATAGTCGCCAAATACCTTTTTAATAGCTTTTGTCTCTGCTATATCATTATGTATGGTAGCTGTACCATGAGCACTAATATATTTTATATCACTTACTCTAATATTTGCGCTTTTAATTGCTTTACTTATTGTAGCCGCCATACCCTTACCCTCTGGCTCAGGTGCAACTATATTATAACCTTCCGATGTCATTGCATGCCCAATAATTGTTGAATATATCATAGCACCCCTTTGTTCTGCCGTGTTCTTTGGTTCGAGAAAAAGAGCACATGCTCCATCTGACAAAACAAATCCCGAACGCTCTTTATCAAAGGGTCTACTTGCTTTATGAGGAGCTTCATTGAGCTCTGAAAGAGCCATTATTGCATTGAAACCATCAATAGTATCTTTATGCAATAAAGTATCTAAGCCTATCACCAGACATGGCTCTTTATGAGCCATTACATAATTACAAGCAGAAGATATTGCGAAACCGCTAGATGAGCATGCTGTGGCAATATTACAGGCAGGTCCACCTAAACCAATTAATTCACTCACAATTGCTGGTAGTGAGGAAAACATTTCATGATAAAACCAATGAAACTGTTTCTTGCCTCTTGGGTCCCCCAGGGCCGAGCCACATCCAGTAATTACAGCTGTTCGCTCTTTCCAGTCATTGTGGGGGATATGAGCATCATTTAATGCTTCAAAAGCAGCAAGGATAGCTATCCTTGCTGCTTGAGGTGCGCATCGTAAATGTTCTTTATCCAAAAATCTGTTTTCAAGTTCACTCACACCTGCCGGAAGCTGGCCACCAATCTGAGTCAAACACTGACTGGCATCAAATGAAGTAATGCTGCTGATTCCAGATTTGCCTTGGACCATGTTTTCCCACGTCTCCTGGACTGAAAGCCCAAGCGGGGTGATCATGCCCATTCCAGTTATCGCGACTTCACATGCAGTTTTGTTTGACAAGGACATATCTCAATGTATCAAATCAGTTTGAGCAATAGTTGAAATAATCGAAATACTTATTCCATCTATTATACACACGTCTTTTGGTATCTTGATCAATCTGATATTGATTTTTTTTATAATTTTTTATACTACTTATGTAGTTATTTAAATTTTCTTTTTCAATTCTATCAAAGGGTATTTCAAACGTTTCGTATATTTCTTGAACTGTTTGTCTCGGATATAAATCAAGATCTTCATATTTTATTTCAATTAAATTATTATCTGGTATATTTGCTTTTTCGTTTATATATGTATCATGAAGATACTCATAAGTTGATAAAATATACTCATCTATTTCGTCTTTTGTGATAGCCTGCAGATGGGAAAGAGCATAAGCATTCTCCCATAATATTTCATTTGACTTATATACATTATATGGATTTCTCACTATAAAAACAAACTTAGAATTGGGAAAACTTCTTAAAATACCATTTATTCGGGCTGTATGCGTTGGAGACTTTAATAAAATCTGTTTGTTTTCTAAAAATGTCAACCTTTGAAGTAAATACTTAAATTTTTTCTGCCATATTGATTTGGCATATGCAGTTTCAGCATCGTTATATTTATATCCTTTTTGAGCATAATAGCGTGGAAACATAACTCTAATCAATGGAGATATACCAGTCAATGCAGTCAGAATGAATTCATCTTCCCAAGGCTCTTGAGTGCCAAAGGGAATATTATCCATGGGTCTCGTATCTAACTTGACTATATTGTCAAGACGATGTGAAAATTTCCTCACTCTGGGCAATAAAAAACAGGGTGCGAATATAGATTGATAATTACGAACATATGTGAAGTGAGTATTTTGTATTAGTAAATTGTGTAAATGTGTTGTTCCACTTCTCCAATGACCAATGATAAAAACAGGATCATTTTGAATAGGAGTTTTCTTTACTCTGTCATGAAATATTCTTTTTTCCCTCCAAGCTAAAGCACTCAGCAAGCACCCCATTGAAAAGAGATACGAAACCCTCTTTATATTTTGTTTATTTTTATCCCATCCATGTTTACGAAGGAGTCTTATTAATGTTTTTAATGTAAACCCTTGTATTGGTTGGATACGAGCAGAATAAGCACTTTTCACATCTTTATTTTTTTTCATCACTTATGTGTTTTTTGATCCCAGGGAATATGAAATTTTTCGTAAGGCTCTGATGCTCCATAAAAACACAGTCAACACTACATCTTGTATGTCTATAATCTGGCAACTTACAGAATGGGAACTATATGTAGTTATAATATTTCATGTTCTTATGGCAGATGCTTTCAATTTCATCATAATAAGAATATGTATTCTTATGTCTGACATTTCCTATATTTGCAATATTATCCATGAGTTGAGTATTTTCTGTCTCCCATGGCAGCTCACAAAAATCGAAAATAGATTGAAGCATGTATTTTGGATCTGTGACGACATCTTCAAATCTTACGTCCATAAAACTTTTATTTTTTTCTTTTTTTTCATAAAAAAAGTCTATGCTTTCGTTCCATAAGTGCGCAGTGGTCTGGATAGAGTCAACGCCATACGTATCAACAAGACTCTTAAGTCCTGGCAGACGTGGATACGGTACAAAATATTCATTTTGAAATATTGTATTTTTTTTTGTTTTTCTAATCTTGTCAATCTGTTTCATATTCAACCGATATAACTTGATCAACGAGTTGGCAGTTTGCCTCGGATCACGTATTAAGTGTATTATCTTGGCATGAGGAAATAGTTCCCAAATTAAACTAATCTTGGGCAGCAATCCTGGATTCTTAGAAAAAAATCGTCTTTTGTATTTATGACACCAAATGATTTTTTTAATTTCATAATAAATGTCATCAATTTGCTTTGATGTAAGATTTCCAAGATGTGTATTTCGATATTCAAGAGATAATGGATCATCCTTAAGCCACCTTCCCCAAAACACAAGTCCTTCAGAGGGAGATGCAAGGTCTACCTCAATACTGTCTCGTAAATACCTCTCTCCTTGTATGTTAAGCCTCAATATTTTTCTTAACCAATCGGCAGCAAGAAAACAATTATTAAATTGATGCATTGTGTTGTTAATATAAGACACATGACTGTGGCTGCACAAGATGTCTTGGAGCACAGTTGAACCGGATCGTGGTAATGATATTATAAATATAGGTTTTTCTATTTTAATCTTCTGAATAGAATTTTTATGTGTTATTTCGATCAAATTGTCTATACATTTTAAAATATTTTCTAATATAAACGGAGGGCTATCTGGTATTGCAAATTGATTGTCAAACACATTACTTAACAATACTTTTGAAATATTGTTCCTATAAGTTATTGACATTGCCTCAACGCCTACACATCAGCAAACTTAATGAGTGTCATGCCTTACTCTTCACGCCCTGATTTTGCTAATTCACCTAAATTATTGCCCTTGAAATCATTTTTATGCATGAACATTATTCAATTGTCAATATTTTGAGTTCTCATTATATTCATCTGCTGTCATTGAAAAACCCGGAAAGAAATCTTAAAAAATACTACAATGACAAGGCTTAAAACCTTGAACCCTGGAGAACTCCAAACATTCGCCCCAAGCCAAGTTATGGCATGCACAAAGGATCAAATTTCTGACCAGTAAAATACCTTTGTCATTTGTTCCTTTCTTGTGCAAGATTTAAAGCATAAGCCAAAACTATGGTCTTACGTTTGCCGGTACCAAAGGCCCCGGGATGTGTATTTACACACACGTACAAATCATCCTGCCCGTCGTTGTTGGGATCGCCTATGCCGTAGTCGACCACGGTTCCCTTGATGGTCCGTGTCTTCCACTCTGTACTCAGCCCCACTCCATCCCAGTTCAGATAATGAATCCGCCCTTGGGGGAAATGGCGGTAGCGGGGGAAGAAATCAGCAGCCACAGACTCACTCTGATTGACCAGCAACTCGAACTGGTCGTCCCCATCCAGATTACAAGGCAAAAGCCTGGTTGGGAGATAATAGAATTGTTTGGGCAGATCGGCAGACCGGCTTTCACCCATTCCCGGAACCACATTGCGCACCTCCAAGCCCAGTCCGGATGCACCAAAATCTTCATCCGTTCGGTACTGACGGTCGTTGCTGCGAGAAAAGACCCGCAGGCGATCCTGGGGGTCGGCCACAATGGTTTTATAGTCCCCATTCTTTAATGGCAAATAGACAAAATTGAAGACATTGGCCTCACTGGGAAGACTCAACTTATTGCCCAACTGATAGGTGTCGCCCATTTTCACCGCCTCATGCACATTAGAGGCAAAAAGCTCTTGGCGGCCATGCTTTTGGGCCACCAGACGGGGGACAAAGTTGGGGGGCAGGGAGACCACATTGAAGAAGAGATTGATGTCTGCCTGCACGACCTTAAACTTCTGGTCCTGAAAACCAAGAATATAAGACCTAGCTGTATCGGTGAATATTCCGGAAATAACAATTTCCGAAAGCCTGTCCCGGTCCATGTCCAGGGCGTTGATGTTCAGCAGTTTGACTCTATTTGGTACTTCAAAGGAGTCCAGTTTGACCAGCTTATGCTTCTTATAGGCATAGGCCTCAACCCGGTGCTCACCTAATAAGAAAATCTCTTGCTGGCCGTCACTGTCCGCATCATCCACGATCATCCCCGTACTGGCAAAAGGCAAAGCCTGGCTCTGCCACCGTCCTTGATCCTGTCCGACTCCAGTCTGATATTCAAAGGAAGGATTCAGCCCAGCTTGCCCATCGCCTTCCTGCCCGGTCATGCCCTCTTGCACAAATTGGGTATTTAAAGGCTGATTTGTCTGCTCTTCAGCCCCGGAGTCAGTATTCTGGGCAACCTCAGTGTCAAACATGTCCGCATGGATAGAATCCACCATGTCCTCCAAAGCCGGAATAATGTCTGCCACTTTGGTGCTTTGGGTGTAGGTGGACATCGCATCCTCCCGAGTATCCAAGGAGGAAATATCCAGGCTGGCTGAATCGCCGGCGATGGTTACACTGCCCCAAAAGAGAGCATCTGCATCCAGGCTCTGTAAAACACGCTCAGCCTCCTGTTTCGAATTGACACTTGCATCAGCCGCCAGTCCGCTTTGGTCCTGCACAGGTTCCAAGTGGCCTTCCCAGGTCAGACGGGAAGTGAGCATGGAGGCTATTCCCCGTTCCAGATAGCGGAATTTTTCAGGTCCGTGGACGGTAATGGGCCGGACGGCAAAAGTTTTTGGCAGGTCCTGAGCCCAGACTGACCCCACTAGCAACAGAAAAATTACCCAAAATACAATAGCTGAATTCCGCAAGCTCATCTCTCCCCCGAAATGGTTGGTGTCAAAACTGAATAAACAACCCCTGCCCTCTTGACTCCACTCCTTGGCAAGTATGGGCAGGGGTCATTGTGTTTATGATTCGCAAACCATTTTTTTCAGTGTGTTAGATCTCCGCGTTCTTACGTTTATGCCAAGCCCAGCCTTGCAAAGACTGGGGGTAGAAACTCTGTATGGGATTCTCATCTCCCACCTGAACTGGATATACAAACACTTGCTCATTGTCCAGCTACCGCTATTCATGTCCCTTGACCGAGAACCCATCCTCCTGGAGGGCTGCGACCATCTGCTGGACCGTTACCTGAGTATGATCATACACAACCTTGACCGTATGTCTGGTTATATCGGCTTCTACCTTATAGACTCCATCCAGCCTTTTCAGGATATAACTTATCCTGTCAGCAGTACCCGGTCAGCTGCAGGTGGGAACATCCAAAATCACAGAAGTGGTCGTACTGCCGGACGATCCAGGGTTAGAGGTTGTCTGGCATGCAGCCAGGGATAAGACAAACAGGGAGACAAAACAGAATAACAAAATACGTGAAGGCATGGGAACTCCTTTGTTTTCGGGGTTAAAAGATGTCCTTAGGAGTTGAGAGTTTCAGGTTTTTTGGCGCTTTGGCCCAAAAAATATGTCAGATTTGCCGGAGGCAAAGCTGACTAGGACATGTACTCTTCTATCTCTTCGATGAACCTGTCAAAATCCCCCCTCCCTTGAGCAAGGTTGGTTATCAACTTGGAATCATCTATTGTCCAATACCTATGAATCAAGCTGTTTCGAAAATCGAAAAAGGGTTTGAGTCTTTGATACATATCCTGGGATATCAGCCCATATTCATAACTCTTGTGTATGGTATCCACATATCCGGAAACGGCAACTCCTTTTTCCTTGGCCAAAAAATGTTGCAGGGTGTTGGATACTGCTTCAGCCAACTCAATGAGTATGTATTTTGCCGCTTTCAAAGCAATTGAGCCGGGAAGGAGTTCGTTGGCATCGAGCAAAGACTGCAGTTCCGAGCTTTTGCGCCTGATTTCGGCCAAATACTGTTTTATCCGGACTGCATCCACCTTCACGCCAGCACCTCATGTATCAGCCCTTCGCATTCCCTATATCGCGACCCATAACGTTCTAAATAATCGGATCGTATGTCCGGATTTTTGTCTACCAGTAAGAAATTTGTGGACAAAACCCGTCTTAAATACAAGAGACTGAAAATATCCCCTTCCTCAGCCAACCTGTTTATGATCCGAATATCGAAGATATCCGGAGGCAAACCCGTTTCCCGGTGCAGGACGATCTTCAGATCGGCGGACAGGAGATGAGGATCAGAATCCGACTGGGAATATACTGCGACATCAATATCGTTGCCAATACCATCCTCAGCAATGGAGCCATACAAATAGGCAAAGACAACCCGGTCGTCCTGGCTTAATTCCTGGATCACAGCGGGGATAAGCTCTTTGCTGGCCTGCATTTCGGTCTCTGGATCCTTATGTAAACTTAAGAACTCCGATCACTACCCCGGCCATGCTCACTGTCAAGGTGAAAGACCAGATCATAAACCGGTCCATTCGTTTGGTCAGGGCTTCGAAGCGAGCGTCTATCTGTTCAAAGCGCTTGTCAACTTGCTCAAAGCGCTTGTCAATCTGCTCAAACCGCTTCTCAATAAGCTCAAAGCCCTGCTTCATCAGCTCCCGTTGATTCTTGAGCTCCTCCTCCACCCGGACGATGCGCTCCCGGATTTCGATCTCCCCCATGGGCACAAAAGGTAGCTTCTCCTGTTCCGCCAGCCAGGAGCTCAAAAAATTGCGCATATACTCTTCCATGGCCTGATAATCTTCTTTGGCCAGGGCCATAACCGGACCTCCGCAGGTTTTCCTTTGAATATCATGCGACTTCTTGCAGCGATCTCAATTAATTCGGAAATGAAAACTTCTTCTAAAGCTTGTATGGTCTGTCTATGCTCTTGATAACCGCTACGGTGAGCATACACCAAGAGATTCGTATCCAAGGCTATCATACCGATCGACCCAACCAGTGGTGAATAGCCTCCCTATCACTTACGTCCAGGTCCTGGGCCGGTTCTTCAGGTACGATTACTCATCTAAAGTTTCGTTTTCTTGGCCCATCACCTTGCAGTCTCCTGTCTATCTCATAGCGCAGAGCAGTCTCCATCAGATATTTAAGTGAACAGCGTTCCGTAGCTGCGATCTTCTTGTCCTGGATCAAAAGCACGACGGATATCTCTATAGTCGCCTTCATATAGAAAGCTTAAAACCATATTTATGGGCTGTCAATGCGCCATTCCGCGTCCTCAGTGTATTCCGCGGGCAAGATTCCTCGAGGAAAGCTAGCGCCTTGACACATATCACGTGCCGCAAAAAAGAACCCTCCCCTGGCCCCTCCCTGCCGCCTGGAAGACAGGCGGCAGGGAGGGGAATCAGAGGAAGAAAGGTTTCGTGTCGATACCGGACAATGCACGTATGACTCGGCACTAGTACAGCTCTCAATTTAAATACCAAGCTCACAGCGAAAAGTCGTTTTACGATCAGTTGCGATTAATTTTTGGAATATAACCATTTGTTTTCGCTGATCTCTGACTTCTGACCCCTGACCTCTGGCGAGTGCAAAACTGTTTTACACTCGCATCTACCAAGCTCACAGCAACCCATGGTGCTTCATCTTGGTTCGCAGTTGCTTACGGGATATACCCAAGCTGCGGGCGGCAGCGGACTGATTCCCACCATCCTGGTCCAAGGCCCGGACTATGAGCCGACGCTCTACGTTCATCAAATCGAGCCCATCTTCAGAGTCCTTTTCCCTCTCCAACTCAGCCAGCTTGGGGGGCAGGCAGCTGGGAGTGATCATATCCCCGGTGCACAGGACCACTCCCCGCTCAATGACATTTTCCAGCTCCCGTACGTTCCCCGGCCATTCGTAGAGCTCAAAGACATTGTGGACGTCACCGGTCACTCCCTGGATGGAGCGCTGGTTCTGGGCGTTGTACTTATCCAGAAAAAAGTTGATCAGCAGGGAGAGATCTTCTTTGCGCTCCCGCAGCGGGGGCATATGGATGGTGATCACGTTCAAGCGGTAAAAGAGATCTTCCCGCCAGTTTCCAGCCTTGACTTCGGCCTCCAACTCCTTGTTGGTGGCGGCCAGAATGCGCACATCCACCTTGCGCGGTTTGGTTCCGCCCACGCGCACGAACTCCTTTTCCTGCAGAAAGCGGAGCAGCTTCTTTTGCAGGACCAGGGGCAGCTCTCCCACCTCGTCCAGGAACAGGGTTCCCCCGTGGGCCATCTCAATCTGGCCTTTTTTGGACTCCGTGGCCCCGGTAAAAGCCCCTTTGGCATAGCCGAAGAGTTCGGACTCCAGGAGATTTTCCGGAATGGAGGCACAGTCGATGGTCACAAATGGCCTTTCCCCGCTAGAGCCGGAGTAGTGAATGGCCCTGGCCACCAGCTCCTTGCCGGTTCCCGTTTCCCCGGTGATCAGGATATTTGATCCATAGTCGGCCACCTTCTCCACCAAATTGAAGATCTCCTGCATGGCCTTGCTTTTGCCGACCATGGAACCCAGGCTGAAACGGTCTTTGAGTTCCCGCTTCAGGGCCGTATTTTCTTCCAGCAAACTGCTCCTTTCCAGGGCATTTTTGATCAGCAGCAAAAGCTCATCGTTGTTTACCGGCTTGGCCAGATAGTTGTAAGCCCCAAGCTGCATAGCCTGCACCGCGCCCTCGATGCTCCCGAAGGCGGTGATCATGATCACAGGGAGCCTGGGCCAACAGGTCTTCACCCCTTCCAGGAGTTCCAGGCCGCTCTTGCCTGGAAGCTTAAGATCGGTGACCAAAAGGTCCACTTCCGAGGCCTTGAGCACCGGCCAGGCCGCTTCCGCACTCTCGGCGGTAAGTACGGTGTAGCCCGCCCCCTTGAGTACGGAAGACAGCACCTTGCGGATGTTCTTTTCGTCGTCGACCACAAGTATGGTGGTATCGGTGGAGTTCATGGTGGTCATTGAAAACCTGGTTTGTGTGTCGTTTTATCGTTCCCACGCTCTGCGTGGAAACTTTTTTTGACGGCTCCTGCGGTCTCGTGTATGGACGCCGGAGCGTCCAGAGGAAACAGCGACAGTTCTGACATGAACAAACCTTGAAAGAGCCAGGCAGGCGCCTGGCGATCCCAGAATGGCCAGGGTGGCACCTGGCGGTCCGGGGGGCAAAGCTTTGGGATCACAATCTGTCGCTGTAGCGATAACAAAAATTCATGATTGAAGTGAGTGCCAAGCCCTGCCCTTCTTCGATTTCTTCATGGGCCTGCCCTTGGGGGCAAGGGCGGCCTACTGCGGCTTACCGCACAGGCAGCAAAATAACAAACCTACTCCCCTGTCCTTCAGTACTTTCCACCTGAATGGACCCGCCCAGGTCGCGGATATTTTGCTCGGCGATGGCCAGGCCCAGGCCGGAGCCGCGCACCTTGGTGGTGAAAAAGGGCTTGAACAGGTTGTCCAGGACCTCCTGGCTCATGCCCCTCCCGCTATCCACAACCTCCAAGCGCACCTGGCCATTGTCCTGCCCGGTGCGGATCTCAACCCCTCCCCCGGCCGGGGTGGCCTGGGCGGCATTGATCAGAACATTTAAAAGGGCCTGCTTGACTTTGGCCGCATCGAATTTAAATGGCCGCAGACCTGGACCCGGCTGAAAGTCCAGGCGTACACCCTGGTCCACAACCTCCTGTTCCACCAGGCTGATCGTGTTTTTGACCACCTCGTTGAGGTCGCTATGAACCAGATGGGGCTGGGTCGGTTTGGAAAAATTGAGAAAATTGGTCACAATATCGCTTAAGCGTTGACTTTCCTCTTCAATGATCTGCAAGAACTCTCGCAGGATCTGTCCCTGGAAGTTGGAGCGCAGATAATGGGCCGCTCCAATGATGGAGTTCAAGGGATTCTTGATTTCATGGGCCACTTGGGCCGACATCTGTCCCAAAAGGGACAACCTCTCCATGCGGCTTTTTTCCAGGTTGGCCTGTTCCAGTTTCCGAATGTTCCGGCGCAGATCCTGGACCATTTGGTTAAAAGCCAGGTTCAGCTCCCCGATTTCATCCCCGGCACTTTGGGTGTATACGGCGCAATCCAGACAGCTTTTATACTGTTCCAGAAAGCGATTGGCAACGGTCCAGCATTTGGTCTGCCCATGGGCCGGACACTGAGTGTGACCGCAGCTTAAGAATTCCGAACATATTGGCATCCTGCCCTCGGGAATAGAAACAGTGAAGTCCCCCAACTGCACCTGACGCATCTTGTCCCGCAGAAAACGCAGGCGCTTGGTGAGCAAGGCGGCCAACAGGAAAGAGGTGATAAAGGCTAAAACAAATAAGCCGCTGGAGACCACGAATAGCTTGGTCCGAAGCTCATGCAGGCCGGAGGCCACTCTTGCCTCGTCCTTGAGCTTGTTCACCCCTAGAACGCACCACCCTAAGTGTTCTTCCCGGATGTTGACCGGAATGATGTATTCCTTGAGTCTGGCCGAATCATCCTCCACCTCTTGGATCTGGATTTTTTCCGTACTCTGCCCTAACCGCCGCTTCCCCAAATGGGTACGGTCGGTATGGGCCACAATCCGGTTATCCCCATCCAAAACCAGTACATACCCGGCATCAATGGTTTCCTGTACCGAACGCACCAAGCGGTCCAACTGCTGGAGGTTGCGCAGGAGCAGGCCGTCAGCCGCTTCAGAAGCCATGCTCCGAGCCAGGCTCAAATTACGCTCCTCTATGTTGTCCATGAGCTCCCGCTCCTGAAAAGTGTGGATCAACACTCCAAAGCAGATCAGAATGACCGCAATATTGGTCAGAATGGCCAGAGTAAACTTATGCCGCAGCTTCAGGCGGCCGAGGAAAAAACTCCTCATTGAAACTCCACTTGTTCCTGCAAGGCAGACAGTTTCTTGTCTTCAGGCTGAGTAAAGCCCTCCACCCCCACTTGGCGCAACAGCTCTGTGTTCTGCAGGGAGATCAATGCTTCCTGGACCAATCCAGCCAGCTCATTATTCATCTTTGTGTGCACAGCCACCGGCCAGTTGGGATAATAGGGCGTCCTGGCCACGATCCGGATTTGCTCCATGTCCAAAAGATCCTGGACCACCCGAAGGGCGGATTCGCGCATGAAACCCACATCCACCTCGCCTTTATAAACAGCCAGAGCAACCTCTTCGTGCCGCTTGCCCTCCACAAGCTCCGCTTGGTTCTCAATTTCTATTCCCTGGCCTCGCAGAAAGAGCTTTTGAAACCTGTACCCCCCGGCCGATTTTTGGGAGACGATCATCACCCGTTTTCCGGGCAGATCGTGAATATCGCGGACCGCACTGTCGTGCCTGGTGATAATCACCCCCCGAAATGTGCTGCGGGGCTGATCAGGCTCTTTGCTTACGGTCAGAGCCAGAGACCGCACATATCCCTCCCTGGCCAAAAGAAGGTACACGTAAGGATTCTGATAGGCGAAATCCACCTCTCCGGCCCGAACCAGGCTCACAAACTCCTCAAAGTCCTTGGGGATAACCAGCCGAAAGTCCCGGCCGGTCTTTTGGGAAAGGTAGGCGGCCAAGGGGGTGAAGCGTTTGTTCAGGGTAATGGCTGAATACAAGGGCAACAGACAAAACTTAACCGTTCCCGGCGGATAGGTCAGATAATCCTGTTCGGTTATGTTTTTGAGCATGATGCGCACAATGTTGTATTCCCGGTCCCGGACCGAACCAAAGGACAACCGCTCCTCACCCAAGGAACAATCCTGCAACAAGGCCTTGCGGACACTCTCCACTGTGGCCCGGTCCATATGAGGGGCAGCGCAAATAATGAACTGGGGGATCTCTTCCGAAGCTTTCAGAACACGCAGGCCTTCCGCAGCATACTTCTCATACACATCCATGCTCATGGCCCCCACATCGTGATCCCCGACCAAAACGCTGAGAGCGATCTCATCTTCATTGGGCAGGGTGCTCACCTGTTCCAAATCGGACAAGGACAGATCCACCTGGTGCAAAAGGGACAGGGGGATGAGGTGGGTGGCTGAAGAACCGGGCCGTCCCAGGGCCAGGCTGGCTCCCCGGATGTCGGCCAGCTTTCCCCAATGCGAGTCCTTCCTGACCACCAGGGCTGACTTGTAGGTGTCCCGACCCTCGCGTTGCAGCTTGACAATGGGCTGGACCTGGTACTTGTTCTTTATTTCACAATACAGGGAAGGATCCATGTAGGCCAAATCCCAGGGGTTGTAGCGGAGGGCGTCTTCAGCGGCCCGGGCATCGTGACCCAGCTTCAAGTTTATGGCCCGGTCCAAACGTTTTTCCAGGCACTTTTTGAGAGGCAGAAACTGGCGGAACATGGCCGTTTCCCGCTCCACAGGGACGACCAGGAACTCCAGGGAATCGCCTGTTCCGGCCTGTGCTGACGGTGGGCATAAAGCTATGGAAAAAACAAGGCATAGAACAGAATAAAAAAAGTGTTTTTTGAACATGGAATTCCATTTTGCAATAAAGGTTATCAATAGTGCTGAAGCGTGATATGCCCGCAACCCAATAAAAAAGATTGAATTCAATAGCACTACAGCAACAGTTCGGGCATGACCAAAACCTTGAAAGAGCCAAGCAGACGCCTGGCGATCCCAGAATGGCCAGGGTGGCACCTGGCGGTCCGAAAAGCAAAGCTTTGGGTCACAATCAGTCGCTGTAGTGATAACCATAACTCCAAAAATTGGAGGTCGAACTTGGACAAACATTTTCTTATTTTTTATGACAGAGAATGATGGATAAGCACTAAAGAACTTGGATCGTGGGCTCTCCGGTAGGGCGGTCCTCCCCGAGGGCCTGCCCCATCTTCGCCAATGAACCACGTTCAAACCGCACGTACGTGCTGAGTGTTCCATTTGGGACAAGCAGAACCATTATATTGTCCCAAATGGAACAGCATTTTGGCAACCCCTTTTGTAACATTTTGTTTTTGCTGTTTATATTTTCTTGGCAAGCTTATTGCTTTGAAAAGGCACTTCATTTTGTCCTGTTTGTGAAGGTATAAGTAATCTTAAGGAGGAGTTCTTCATGCACCGTCGATTATCATTCTGTACCACTGTTTTAGCCTTCATTGCCCTGGCCCTGGTCCTGGCCGGCGCAGCGCCGGCTTGGTCGGCAGTCCAAGCCGAGCTTGACTCCACTTCCCTGAACGTCGGGGACCGGGTCACGGTTTCCGGAACAATCGAACCGGGCCAAGACCTGTACGTATCCATCGCTTCTCAGAATATGTTCGCTCCCCAGGATGCCAAGGGGGTCAACGAAATCAAATCCTTCAAGAGGGCAGTTGATGACAATCCTTTCAACATGGATACTACTGTCCCCCATTTGTTCTACATCCTGACCAACAATCCGGAGGAGTTCGGCAGCATCTCCAAGAAACGCTTTGGGGGTCCCTCCTTTGCTAACGGGATTTACAGCACAACCATGTTCAACCTCAAGGACTGGTCCGGGTTGAGCAGTGAGGCCAAGTCCGTGCTTGGTCCCATCACCTCCCAGCCGGAATGGTCCTTCTTCCGTTATAATCATGAAAATGATTACGGGATCAATACAGTAACCAAAGAACGTACCCAGGTGGGCAAGGTGACCATCTTCGCCCGCAGCGTGCTGACCGACTATGAAAAGTCCGGCAATTACTGGGACGAAGGAACCGTGCTCGAACTGGACAAGGAAACCGGGGATTTTACCGCCTCTTTCAAGACTTTCCGCCACTCCCCTCCAGACACCAAATTCAACGTGTATGTCAACGGCCAGGAAATCGGATCCTATACCTTGGCCGGCAAGGGTTTCTGGCTGGATCTGGGCGGGCGGTACATGAACCCCTTGTGGATCATCCTGGGGGCCATCCTGGTCGGGGCCTTTTTCTCCCTGATCGGGGCTGCCGGCGGTATGCTCATGGCCGCCTATCAGGTTATGGTGGTCAACACCATGGGCCCGGTGGGTGTCAATGCGGCCAATGTTCTGCGGCCTTCCAACGTGGCCCTGACCCTGTTTTCCCCCTTAGGGTCCTTTTACCGTTACGCCATAAAAGAACGCCGGGTGGCCTGGCCGGTGGGGCTGTCCTTCGGGGTAGGTATCCTCATCGGCTCCATCTGGCTGGGCAAATATGTGACCGCCTTTCTGCCCCTGGCCAGCTACAAGGAATGGCTGGCCGTGCTCGTGGTTCTCATGGGCATCCGGACCCTGTATGAGCTGACCCCCAAGGTCATGGAAAAGCGCAAAAACATCAAGGCCATGACCAAGAAGTTCAATGAAGAAGTGGCCAAGGCCAAGGCCGAAGGCCGGGCGGCCCAAATGGGCTCCATTGAACCGGTCAAGACCGGACTGACCAACTACCAGTTCAAGTTCTGGGGCGAAGACTTCAAGATCAATCCTCTGCTCTTCGGGATCATTGGCCTGGGTATCGGCATTGTGGCCCGCTGCTTCGGTATCGGCGGCGGCTTCCTCCTGGTGCCCATCATGACCATGGTCGGCGGTCTGCCCATGTACGTGGCCGTGCCTGTGGGCCTGGTGGGGACCTGTTTTTCCAGTATCGGCTCCTTTATCGGGTACCTCTTAAACGGCTACCTGCCTGATCTGTGGATCGCCATCGCCATCATCATCGGCGGGTTCGTGGGCGGCACCATCGGCAGCCGGTTGCAGAGCATGTTCACGGAAAAGCAGCTGAAGTGGACTCTGGCCATTGTCCTCTTCTTCCTGTTCTTCCGTTTCTTCAAGATCGAGATCTGGATCTAATTTCAGCTTTGCCTCCGGCAAATCTGAAATATTTTTTGTCCCAAAGAGGACAAAAAATTTGCCGGATTGATCAGCAGGGAGCTCTTTAAGCCATAACAACAAATTACTTCTCAATCAGTCCTGGCAGGGCTGATTGCCAGGACTGATTGAGAACAAACAACAGCAAAAATTACCTGATATAATATTTAAAATTTCCTGTGCTTTCAAAAGTGCTCTCCGAGGTAAGATATGGATACCTTGTGGCTTTTTATTCTTCAGGCAACACAGGCTGCTATGTCCGCCCTGGACACGGCCTTGGCCCCGATCAACGCCGTGCACCCAGTGCTGAGCATTATGCTTTTGGCCCTATGCACTCTGTTTTTAACTCGGTTTCTGCGCAAGCATATTGTCACCAAACGCTACCTGCGCCTTCAAGAAGAGTTTCACCACTGGTACAATGTGCGCCAGGAGGCTCTGTCCGCCCATCCTGATCCACAGAAAGCCAAGAGTCTGGCCCAAAACATTGATAAGGCCACCCTGAACAAGGTATACTATGACTATTTTTTTGAGGGCCTGCTTTTAAACCTGGTCACCACCTACCTGCCCATCTTGTGTGTGGCCGGGTATATCAACGAGGCCTTCAAGCCGGAGCGGTTGGAACAATTGATCGGCCACCAATCCTTGCTTGTTTTGGCCAGCCCCAACAGTGTGGCCATCAGCCCCTTGGCTTGGTTTATGCTCTGCCTGGTCGGGTTTTGGCTGGGTAAAATAGCCCTCAGCAAAATCAAAGCCCAGATTCGAAACAGGCAGGCTGGACAGCCGGCAGTATAAGCTTAAATCTGGCTACGCCAGCAACCCAATTGGTCCTGGTTCACGGTGACCGTTCACGGTTAAGAAAACGAGAGAGTAATAAGCTCACTGGAGTCTGTATGAGCCCCTATGTGCAATTTGCCTTCGACTGGTTGCAGATGAAACTTCCCCATTCATCAGCCCTCATCTCCGGAATGCTGGTAGGTATTTTTGGCCTTGTCAGCCTGAGCTTCTTGGCTTGGGCTCTGGCTCCGGCCGCCATGGTCACCTGGCTTCCTGTGATCCTGTTCTTTTGTGCCGCCAATGCTGGATACAGGCTGACCCAAAAACGAGTTGCCGAATCAGATTCCAATGTGCGACCATATTTGGGCTTGCTGGCCATACTTACCTTTTGTGTGGCTGCCACGGCTCAAATAGGCATCGACTCTCAGATATTCCACTCTGCGCCCTCGAGTATGAGCCTGATGATTCTCGGCCTTTGCGCGGTGATCGGAACATGGGCCGGGTCGCGCCTTCGATTGTCGTATGAACAACTGGAGATTCAGACAGGTTAATATATCAATCCTTGGCAACCCAGATGCGAGGGCAAAAAAAATGCTTTATCGCAAATAAACGTAAAGCGCTTTTTTGCAGTAACGTCAACTCAGTATCCTGGCACTTTTTAAATGCCTTAAAAGGAACCCTCCCCTGTCCCCTCCCTCCCGCCTGGAAGACAGGCGGCAAGGAGGGGAATCAGAAAAGAAATAGACCTTTCCAGCTATGCGGCGATACATATTTGGCTGGACACGAGCACTTCAAAGCAGCAAATTGCAGACCATAAGGAGCGAATACCATGGATAAAACCCTGCAACAGTCACGAGCCAAAAGGTACCAATTTTTATCCACTCTCTTTCGGGATGAGATTTCTTTGGACCTGATCAAAGCCATGCAGAAGGATGACTTTCTCAAACCCTTCAATGAAGCGGTTCAGGGCTGCGGGTATGTGGACCTGATCAGCGGGGCCGAGGTCATGACCAAGTACCTGCAAAGCAAGGACCCGCAAACTGCATACGAGGAACTGCGCTTTGACTATGCCGAGCTGTTCCTCAATGCCGGCCCCAATCCGGCTTTTCCCTACGAGTCGGTTCATGTCAGCGGAGAGCCGGTGGTCATGCAGCAGCCTGTCTTTGAACTGCGGGAGTTCTTTCGCCAGGCTGGTCTGCATCCCTCTCCAGACTTTCCCGATCTGGAAGAACATATCGCAGTCCAAATGGAATTTTTGCGCCACCTGCTGGAAAAAGGAGATATCACAGAGTACGAGAACTTTTTTAAGACCAAATACTCCAAATGGGTAGTCCCTTTTTGCGATCAGCTGGTCGCTGCTTCCTCCACTGATTTATATCAGGGTTTGGCCCACTTCACCCGCGGGGCCATCATGTGCGAGAATATGCGCCTGGAAGGCCATACCAAGGGAGAAGAAACCACGACTATTATGGTTACTGCAGTGGATGCCCTGAATCTGGATCCTGGATACGCTACCCTCAGCCAGGGAGCCCAACAGCCGGAAGGGGAAAAGAAAATCCCCACCCACTGTTACAGCTGCGGGGCCTTGTGCGGGATGACGGCCAAAGTCAAGGACGGGATACTGACTGGTACCTCTGGCTTGTCCGGGGATCCCAAAGGCGATGGCAAGCTCTGCCCCAAAGGGGGCAATGCGGCCAAGCATCTGTACTCCCCGTACCGGCTAAAAACCCCATTGATCAAGGAAAAAGGCCGATTTCGCAAGGCCTCCTGGGATGAAGCCCTGGACCGGGTGGTCCAAGGGATCCAAGGCATGGACAAGGACAAGCTGGCTTATTTTCGGGGCAACGATTTTGTGAACTGGATCCACGAGGCCTTGTTTGACCATTTGGGCTGCCCCAAAGGGACCCACCGGCCCATGTGCGACAACTCCAATCGGATGTCCAACGAACACAACTTAAACGACAAACGGCCGTGGATCAATTACCAGGAATCCGACTACATCCTCCATTTTGGCATGAATGAGCTGGCCACCTCCTATGGGCAGCGCAAGACGGCGGAGCTGAAAAAAGCCCTGAAACGGGGGACCAAGATGGTGGTCTTTGACCCCCGGCGCTCGGAAACAGCCCGGGAAGCTACGGAGTGGATACCCATTAAGCCGGCTACTGACGGAGCTGTAGCCATGGCCATGGCCTATGTGATCATCTCTGAAGATCTGTATGACCACGACTTTGTGGAGCAATGGACCCACGGCTTTGAAGCCTTCAAAAAGAGAATCCTGGGCCAGGAAGACGGTGTTGCCCGGACTCCACAGTGGGCTGAAGAAATAAGCGGGGTACCGGCTTTGACTATTACCCGCATTGCCCGTGAGTTCGCCATGTCCGAGGCCAAGGGGTGCATCTCCTGGGGCGGGCTGGCCCAGGTACCCAACGGCATGTACTCCACAGCCGCCATCCAGGCCTTAAACGCTTTGTGCGGAACTTTCGACGCTCCGGGAGGTCCCTCCCTACCCTTTAAGCGCAAGCTGAAATCGGCCTGGGGCCAGGGACAGGAGAAGCCGGCAGCCACATCCGCGCCCAAGATCAACTCCTTCGACATGTGGAAGGGATGGGCCCCGGCCTATATCTTAAACGACGTCCAGGCCGGACGGATCAAGGGCCTTATCAACTACTATGGAGACCCGGTGTTGTCCTGGGGCAATCAGGAAGCCACCACCCAGGCCATTTTGGAAATGGACTTCAAGGTCTCTATCGAGGCCTTTATGAGCAATACCGCCCTGCTCTGCGACGTGATTCTGCCCGACGCCACCTGGCTGGAGCAGTCCTTTGTCAAGAACGAATGGCTCTATGAGGCCATGATCATGTACTTTGCCCAGGTTGTGCCCCCCATGTACAATACCAAGCCCATGTGGGAAATTACCAAGGAGCTGGCAGTGCGCCTGGGCCTGGGTCAATACTTTCCCTGGCAGTCCATTGAAGAGGCTGAGCGGAACCAGCTGGCCGGTACAGAGTGGTCCTACGATGAGCTCGTCTCCAAAGGCTTTCTGATTACGGATCAGGCCGAGTACTATAAGTACAAGAAATGGGGCTCCATCAATCCGCCGGAAGGCTACGGTTCTTCAGGCACAACCAAGACCGGAAAGTACAACTTTCTCAACCCGGTGGCTGAAGAAAAAGGGGTCGATCCCCTGCCGGACCATAAGGAACCAGACTCCGAGATCCAGGCAGACCATGAGTACCCCTTCATATTCGGCAACTTCAGGGTCTTTGAACATGAACACTGCTCCACATTCTCCAATTACGGCCTGATGAAAATGAAAGGCAAAAACACCCTGTGGATCAATGCCCTGGACGCTAAAAGGCTGGGTATAACTGGTGGGGACAAGGTCCGTCTCCAATCCCCCTGGGGGCAGGTGGAGCTGGAAGCTAATCCTACCTGGGCCATTACCCAGGGAGTCCTGGGTTCTGAAGGAGGATTTGGACACGTGCGCGGCCTAGAAGGTGATCCCAAATATCCCCAGTTCGGGGGATGTAATCCTCCCGGGATTCAGAAGCCAAATACTACGGAGAAAGCCGGGGGCACACCACTTATGAAGTACATCAAAACCCGGGTGGTCAAACAAATGACATAAGTTATTAAACATTGGCCCCACCAAACCCATACCAAGCATACGCCCGCAGAGGGAGTACATCTGCGGGCGTATGTATTTTCATCACCCGGCAACCAGGGTAATTTTGTTCTCAGGTGTAAGGCTCCAGGAGTGTTCAGGTTTCAGCCCCGCCGCTGGCCGCAGACGGCCAGTTTGATC
>CAZUER010000064.1:15831-21464 GCA_964619345.1 uncultured Desulfohalobiaceae bacterium | reverse complement strand
GAGACCATCATGGTCAACTGTAATCCCGAGACCGTGTCCACTGACTACGACACCTCCAACAAGCTCTACTTCGAGCCCTTGACGGTGGAAGACGTGCTGCAGATCTACAGAAAGGAAAAGCCCAAAGGGATAATCTGTCAATTCGGCGGACAGACCCCGCTCAACATTGCCCATGAACTGGAAGAGGCTGGAGTGAACATCCTGGGGACCAGCCCGGAGACCATTGATCTGGCTGAAGACAGGGACCGTTTCCGCCAGATCATGGACAGGCTGAACATTCCCATGGCTGAGAGCGATATGGCCAGTTCCGTGCAGGAGGCCCTGGATATTGCCGAGAGGATAGGCTATCCCCTGATGGTCCGTCCTTCCTATGTCCTGGGCGGCAGGGGAATGGAGATAGTGTACGACGAAGAGATGCTCAAGGATTACGCCAAAAGTGCTGTGGGCGTTAATCCGGACCGGCCCATTCTGATCGACAAGTACCTGGACAATGCCATAGAAGCGGAGGCAGACGCGATTGCTGACGGATTCGATGCCTTTGTGCCTGCGGTCATGGAGCATATTGAACAGGCCGGGGTGCATTCCGGAGACTCTGCCTGCGTAATCCCCCCTGTGAACATACCTGAAAAGCATCTGGAGACCATTTATGAGTATACCAGGAAAATTGCCAATGAATTAAAGGTCATCGGCCTCATGAACATGCAGTATGCCATCTGGCAGGACCGGGTCTATGTCCTGGAGGCCAATCCCAGGGCTTCCAGGACCGTGCCCATAGTCTCCAAGGTCTGCGGAATCTCCATGGCCAGAATAGCCACCCAGATCATGCTCGGAAAGAGGCTCGAGGACTTTGGGTTGAGTATCACCAATGTGCCGTACTTCGGGGTCAAGGAGGCTGTCTTCCCCTTTTCCATGTTCCCTGAAGTCGACCCTGTTATTGGGCCGGAGATGCGCTCCACAGGCGAAGTCCTGGGCCTGGACTCATCTTACGGCCTGGCCTTTTACAAGGCCCAGAAGGCGGCCAAGGCCATCCTGCCCACAGACGGAGCAGTTTTGATAACAGTCTGCGAGCGGGATCGGAGTGAAAAGTTGACCCACGCAGCCAGGCACTTTGCCGGGCTGGGTTTCAAGCTGTTCAGCACAGAGGGGACGACCAAGTTTCTTCACGATAACGGTATAGAGAGCGAATCAATCTTAAAGCTGCATCAGGGCAGACCCAATATTGTCGATGCAATCAAGAACGGAGAAATCCAATTGATCGTCAACACCCCTGCAGGCAAGCTGAGTGTTACCGACGACTCCTATATCCGCAAGTCCGCGATCCAGTACAATGTCCCCTACATTACCACGGTCGCTGCAGCGGTGGCTGCAGCTGAGGGCATAAAGGCCAAGAGAAACCAGCAAGACACCATCAAGTCCTTGCAGGAATATCATGCAGAGATCCACTGAGTTTAAAGCCGCTGAATGATTTCCCCTTTGACATGGGCAGGACAATTCTGGAAAGAGCCAGAGCAGGGTTGCGATCCCTCTATGTCGGAGATTCTCTGGCCATACCGGTTCACTGGTATTACAATCCAATGGACATCTTCAAGGAATATCCGGGTGGGATTCAACAGCTCGAGGATGCGCCCAAGTACCATCCATCGTCGATCATGTCCCTGCACTCCACGGCCCAAGGCGGGCGACGGACACAGCCCGCCGGCGGCAGAGAGATTGTGGGTCAGGTGATCCTGAAAGGGAAAAGAGCTTTCTGGAACCTTCCCCATCAACATTATCATCAGGGCATGAAAGCCGGTCAAAATACCCTCAACGCCCATTGTGCCCGGGTAGTGACCCGTTCCATGATAGCAGCCGGCGGCCGCTACGACTCAAAGCGATTTTTAGCCGACTACATCAGCTTCATGACCGCGGATATTCCCCAGCATCCGGATACCTATGCCGAATCGTATCACCGAGGCTTCTTTGCCAATCTTGAAAACGGAAATAGATGCCTTGATAGGCATGAACATTGAAAAAGGAGACAACTAACAAAGATGTAACCGCGGAGCACTCGGAAAACGCTGCAAAGAAATATGAGTCCCATTCTTCCATACATTCTGTGTATTCAGCGGTAAAGAATCTCGGGCCTTTGAATTCTGATCCCAGGTTCAAACCAGGCTCAAGCCTTTCAAATCAACCTCTTCCAGCCTTGAGGGCTTCCATTGCGGCTGGTTGTCCTTATCAATGAGCCGGGATCTGACGCCTTCCAGAAAATCAGGATGACTCAGGATGAATTGGGCGGCCCGGAGGTCGTTTTCAAACACATTGGGCATGGGAAGGGACGCATTGCGCCTGAGCAGGGTGAGGGTCAGGACCAGGGAGGTGGGCGATCGCTCAGCCAAACTGGAAAAGACCTCCTGGCACAGCTCTTGGTGCAGATTGCATTGCCGCAGGGAATCAACGATTCCAATGACAGAGTTCTGGCCGGAAAAATAGGCGGCCACCCACTGGTCCTTATCCAGATGGGAAGACGGGGTGGGCTTGAAGAAGGGCTTCAGCTTCTCCCGGAGCTGGTCCGCATTGTCCATTCGTCTGTCAAAGCTGGAGGGATCTTCCAGGGCTTGGATGACTGAGGACAGGTTGGAGCTGGCAACAAGGTCTGTGGCCATTCCTAACCGGACGCATTCTTCCCCCTGCATTTCTTGACCGGTCAATCCCAGGTACTCCGGATATCCCGTCGGGGTCTTGGAAAACATCCAGCCGGTTGCCCCTACATCCGGAAAAAATCCGATTCTGGACTCCGGCATGGCCATCCGGGTCCGTTCTGTGGCCAGGACCAGATCCGCACCTGCGCAGAGGCCAAGCCCTCCTCCCATGGTAATTCCGTCGGCCATGACCAGCACAGGCTTGCAAAAGTCGTGAATGAATAAATCCAACTCATACTCCTGCCGCAGGAAATGCAGGGCCTCATCGATGTGCTGCTCCCGCACAGCCCGGTTCAGCTCCTTGATGTCCCCTCCGGCGCAAAACCCTTTTCCTCCCTGGCCGTATAAAAGGACGAACTGGCAGCGATCATCATCCGAGGCCTCTTCCAGAGCCCCCCGGATGAGCCCAATCATTTGGGGATTCAGGCTGTTCAACGCCTTTGGCCTGTTCAGGACAATGGACATCATATGCGGATGTCTTTTGACCAGGATTGGCTGCGCCTGGCTATCCCCGGAATCTGGCATACAATATTTTCCTCACAATTAAATGGCCACAATAAACGTCATTGAATGCGGCACTTGCCGTGAATCGTGTCGCAGGCTTCACTGTACAAACGGCTGATCCAATCCTCTCTTGGCAGCCCGGATACTGTTTTTCCTGTAGAGAGCCTGTCAGCTAGGCGGAGGAAGACCGAGACAAAGGTGGCGTGGCTCCAGGTCAAGGGAGAAACCGAAAGAGGCCGGCCGCTGTCCGGATGGATCTGTTCAGGCATCACCCCTGAGGGCAAAGCGTGATTGACGGTCCAGGTCAAAAGCCTCTTGGCCTCATCGAGATCCTCGTCTTTTTTGCTGACCCGGATCAGGTAGTCCGCCAGCCACAGGGTACAGATGATCCAGGGGTTGCCGGGCACCTGCGGATTGACCTGATAATAGCTGTCGTTCTCATACCGGGCCATGCCTCCAATCCCGGTGCCCACCCACAGCTTGGCCCGCATCTTTTGCATGGTGGCCTGTATCCTGCTGTCGCCCGGGCTGTAGAGACCAAAGGCGAACAAGCCCCACAGGCTGGCGTCCAGAGTGGGGTCCACTCGGAGCTCTCCGTCCTGACGGTCGATCATCCGGCAGAACCGGCCCATTTCCTCCTGCCACAGGTATTTGGACGCGCCGTCCCGAATCTGGGAGGCCGCCCGTCGATAGCGTTCGGCCATATCCTCTTCGCCAAAGACCTGACAAAACAGGGAAGCCGCTGCCAGGCCCCCGAAAACCGCTCCCACGGTAAAGCTGAAAATTCCCCGTTTCTCCTCCCAGAGGTCGTAAGACGGTCCGGGCAGACCGGTCTGGTCATCGCGGTAGTCCACCATGAAGTTGGCAGCCTTTTTAATCAATGACCGGTACAGGGGCTTGATGAACTCAATGTCCCGGTAGATCTGAAAATGCTGCCACAAGGCCCAGAGGACCAGGCCGGTCTCATCTTCCTGAATCGGCAGCTGCTCCCTGTCCCCTTCCACCCAGGGGTGCCAGGAGGAGGCCAGGGTGCCGTCCGGGTTGTACTTGTGCAGGAGGTAGCCCTCATCTTCCAGCAGCTCGCTCATCAGTCTGTAAAACTGCTGGGCCGGGGTAGGGTAGCCGGCCGCATCCAGAGCGTTGGCCACCAGGGCTCCGTCCCTGGGCCAGATATAAGAGTAAGTGTCCCGGTTATACTCGATGACGTCGGAGTCGTTCGCGGCCAGGATGCCCCCGCGCCAGTCCAGCTGGGTGTTTAAAACCAGCAGGCTGCGACGGTACAGCCGGGTCAGATCCTCCGGCAGGGAATCCAGGGGCAGGGGTTCCTTGCGCACCCACAGGTTCCAATATACGGACGTCCTGCGGATCAGCTCCTCCGCTCCCTTGTGCTTGACCAGGTGGTCCAAACGCCGGACCTCCTCCCAGCTTGTTCCGGCACAGATCCAATAGGAGGCCCGGGCCCGCCCGTAAGCGGCCAGCTGGAGCCGAAAGGGCGGCAACCGAATCAACCGATCCCTGGGCAATGGGATTTCCAGACAGCCGTCCGTCTTCGGCATCTCGAAAGGTCCCCTCCATTCCCAGCTTGTGCTTGACCCCCACGGCATACTGGGAGAGTCCCTGATGGGTGTCGCTCCCTCCGGCCATCAGAAAATAACGGGCCCCCTTGTAATGGACCAGACCCCCGGATCTGGGGTCAAATGCAGCCGTATCCCCGATGGAGTTGCCGGAGATGTCCAGATCCTGGGAGAAGAAGAGCTCCAGGCTGCGCGGGCCGGAGTGCAGATTTTCCATCCAGATCTGGCGCAGGTAGATATTTTCATGAAAATCGACCGCGTCCCGGCAGGTCATGAGCAGGCCCAGCTCCGGATGGTACAGGTCCACTCTGGTTACCGGGGAATCGGGTTCAAAGGCCTTCTCCAGACACCACCCCTCTGGGATCCAGCAAAAATGATCTCCGGTCAGGAGGCCGAAACGGCACATGTTGCCGCTGACATGATTTTCCTGTCCCACATGGGGAAAGTAGAGATCCCGGATCCGATAGTCGTGGTCAAAGCAGATCAAAAGCTGACGGTTTCCCACCGGAATGTCGCGGGGCATGGGTGAATCTCCCGGTTATGCTTTCCTGGGAAAAAGGCCGGTATGTTCAAAGCAGCCGGTAGCGGGCCGCCTCCCAGGTCCATGTGCTGTCAGGATGGTCCCGGTGCAGGGTTTCATAAGCTCTGCGCAGGTGTGAGGGATCTCCGGACTGTCGGTGCAGGTTCTGTCCCTGGAGCAAGAGGCCCTCTGGAGCGGCTTGACTCTCCGCATATCGGCTGAATATTTGGCTCAGGTATTCCAGGCTGTGCGCATAGTGGCCGGCCTGGAGATGGATCTTGGCCAGTCCGATCAGGACATTTGGGATGAACTCATCTGGGGGATGAACGCCCTGAATGCGGTGAATCTCCTGTC
>CAZUER010000064.1:0-15821 GCA_964619345.1 uncultured Desulfohalobiaceae bacterium | reverse complement strand
ACAAGGATCAGCAGCGGTGTGGAGCTGACCTTGTACCGGGAAGCCAGAGGCTCCTGATCATGGGGAACACGCAAGGGGATCAGATGCTCAGTGAGCATTTGCTGCACGTCAGGGTTTGGATACGTATCCGCATCCATTGTCCGGCAGCCGCCTCAGCCGGGATTATGGAAGCTGATGAGGATCGGTTTGCCTTCGGCCTGGGCGCGGTCGTGCGCCGTTTCCCAATTCTTTTCCCACACAGGATTTCCTCGTCTGATTGCTGGTTGTTTGAAATCTTTCATAATATTACAGCCTGTTCCAGAAAAGGTCAACATATTGCGCATGAGGACAGACAGGACAAGAATGCAAAACGTTGGGAGGGGAAAAATCTGTGTAAAAGTTGCCGGGCAATGGGTAGTCCCTCTTGAAATCAAGCTCTGCACAAAATGATGAAATGAAAGCATAGCCGCAACTTGGGAATTCTACGAAGAGAGAAGAAATATTATGCTGCCATTTGTGTTGTAATGATACGCCAGGCCTGATCTGACTTTACCATGCAACATGGATAGTCAACTCGGCACATTGAGGATAGAGAAAACGGCAATGCGCCCCCAAAGGGATACAAATTCAGCGGAAGACTTATTCTTCATTGAGCTGCATTCTTCCATCAGTGCCCCCCGTCGTAGTGTACCTGTGGTTTTTCAGCTTTTGCTGACGAACTTTAATTGGCTGTATTTGCCTATTTCTCCTCGGTATGCAGGAGCGTGCCTTCGCCGAACACGGCCACCGGGTAGCTGGTCAGGTGAAAGGGGTCACCGTTCCAGCAGTTGAATGAGGCCCATTTGCCCGGCTCCAGCGTGCCCAGCATATTTCCCAGACCCAGGATTTCGGCGTTTTTGCGGCTGATCACCTCGATGGCCTGCTGGGTGGAGTAGCCATGCCGGAGGAGCCAGCGGCACTGGAGGAGAAGCTGGCGGGCCGGGGTCACCGGATGATCGGACATGAGTCCGAACTCCACTCCGGAATCCACCAGGTGCCTTATGTTACGCCAGCTTTCGTGTTTGAGCTCGACCTTGTAGGGAAAGGAGTCCAGGGGACCATAGATCACAGGTATGCCCCGCTGCTTGAGTTCACGGAAAATGTCCGGCTTGTCCACGCCCATGGCGTGCTCAACAGTAACCCGGATGCCGAACTCATTGACCAGGCGGAGCAGGGCGGCGATGTCGTCGATCTTGTGCACATGCACCCGCAGGCGGGTCAGGCCGTTAAGCACGTCCCTGAGCGCGTCTTCTTCAGCGCTGAAGGTTATCTCCTTTTGTTTATCCTCTTCAGCTTCCTGCTTGCGTTGATCTTTGCGCAGCACATCGTCCAGTTTCCTGCGCAAAATGGCCAGGGCCCCCATGCGTGTGCTGGGCCGGGTACCCTGCCAGGAAACAGTGGACATGGGGTTGTACCCAAAGGCGGCCTTCAGTCCGGCCCGGGCCACCAGGGCCAGGTTGGTGTCCAGGGCATAGGTGCGGATGACCGCGGAGCGCCCTCCGATGATATTTCCGCTGCCGGGCAGGATGCAGGAGTAGAGCACGCCGGCCTCCACCGCCTCGCCCAGGCAGACATCGTCCATTTGCAGGGAATCCAGGGCGTCGGCCGAGATGAGCAGGGAGTCCTGCCGGTCGTTGACTTCGGCTTCGGTCTCCGGCTCACCTCCCCTGACCATGCCGATGTGACTGTGTGGATCAATAAAGGCCGGGGTGACCACCTCATGCTCCCCCAGGAGCTCTCCCTTCAGCTCCTGTACTGTCTCCACAACCACTCCTTGGTCGAAGACCAGATACGTGTCCTGGACAACCTCGGTTCCTGTGTAGAGAGTCTTGACTTTGATGCATTGCATAGGCAGTCCTTTAAGCTGATGGTTCAACGCTGATTCGACTGTTGGTTTATCAAGCATCACCCGCTCAGGACTTCAAGTCAAGTCCTACACCTGCTGACCAGACAACTCCCAAAAGCTACAGTTTCTGCGGAAGGCCCAGCCGCGCTCCTCTGCAATGCCCGGTTGATATGCGGCATTGGGCAGCAAGGCCAATGGACTTCCTGTGGCTTAAGCTATGGGACCTGCTTCCCAACAGTCGTTCTGCCTCGTTTTATTCTATTGGTTCTACAAGGAAGAAGCATCCTGATTGGTTCTCTGCAACTTAACAACATTGTTTAGTCTGCTTAAGAATGAAAAGGTGCACCCCATCATCGACAAGAGAATGCCAATGGTCGAAGCAGTAGAAGCCTATGAGCTTATTTCAAATGCCAATGTTCATGGGAAGATTGTCCTTGAGATGCGATAGAAGACGCTGGATTTTATGATTCACACCGGCGACGGCATTGATGCCGGGACCATTTCTCATTGACAAGGATGCATTCATGAGCATTGGAAAGAGATTTGCACCTCCTCTTGGAGGGAATCAGTCAGGTATTTTTCAGGTACATATCCTCGAGATGCTGGACATGCCTAAAATTTTGTACTCAAATTCGATTTGATGAAGAAGATGAGGAGGTTTTCATTTCCGTCATATCTGAACTCAATATGGCGGGGAACCAACACATCTTATAAGGAGGTTATTCTATGACCACGAGAATTTTTTGGGTTGCAGTGGTTGTGTGTATGGTGACCCTGATTGCAGGGGCGGTATGGGCAGAGAGTAATGACCACTACCCTCCACCGGATGCAAAGGCCTTTTGGGAATATGTAACCGAGGTTGATCCATATGAGGGATGGGGGTTTTGGCCTGGTCATGTGGGTATGTATGAGGGACAAAGCCCGCATGGCGCTTATCTGAAATTCTATGCCAACAGCGTGGCCTTACAGGCCATTCGGGAAGGCACCCGGCCGTTGCCGAACGGCTCGATCCTTATGAAGGCCAATTATGCCAAGGACATGAAGACACTGAAGGTACTGACTCCCATGTACAAGGTCGAAGGGTACAATCCTGAAGCTGGAGATTGGTTTTGGGCCAAGTACAAACCTGACGGCAGTGTCCTGGCCTCTGGCCGGGTCAACAGTTGCATCGACTGCCATAAGACAGTACAAAGCAAAGATTGGATCTTTACCCCTCCGAAAAGCGAGTAAACAGTTTATCTGTTTTCTCTGGTGATCAGATCTGTCAGTGAGAGGACAAGCCATGGCCTGGGTGAGCTAACATTTAGGTAGGAGATGTTGCATGGGAGCAGGAGGAGCCCGTCTGATACTCTATATTCTTGCAGTCACCTTGCCGGTCTGGCTGACCACGTGGCTGGGAGAGGAGGCAGAGGGAATTGTGATCGATATCGGGCGGAACCTGGCCCTTATCGGCTTCATGGTTCTTATCCTTCAATTTGTGCTGGCAGCCCGGGTTAAATGGATCGAACGGGCCTTTGGACTGGACATTCTCATCCGTTTTCACAAGTACATCGCTGTATTGGCGGCCGCTTGCCTCCTCCTGCACCCTTTGCTTCTGGCCGCAGGCGGCATGGGCTGGACTTTGCTTATCGGACTGGATCTGCCCTGGTACATATGGGTGGGCAAGGCGGCCTTGATCCTGGTCGTGGCCAATGTGCTCATAAGCATGTATCAGGGCAGATTGGGGCTGACCTTTGAGAAATGGCGGCTGGGTCACGATGCTCTGGGCCCGCTCATCCTGCTGGGGATCTTTGTGCATTCCTGGTTTGCCGGAGACGATCTGGAGCTTGGGTCCATGCAGTCCCTTTGGATCGGCTCCTTTGTCCTGGCCATATCCATGTTTATCTATCACCGTTTCTTGAGACCAGTCAGCCTGGCCAAGCAGCCCTACCAGGTGAAGGAGGTGATCCAGGAGGCCGAAGATGTCTGGACCGTGCATCTGGTCCCGCCTCAGGGAAAGTCCATCCCGGCCTATTATCCAGGCCAATTCCATTTTCTGACCTTCTTTCGAGAGCAGGCTCTTCCAGTTGAGGAGCATCATTGGACCATTTCCTCCAGCCCAGCCCGGAAGGAAACCCTTTGCTCCACAATTAAAGCGGTGGGTGACTTTACCTCCACCATAGACCGGACCAAACCCGGGGACACAGCAGCTGTCCACGGTCCCTTCGGCCGGTTTTCCTACGCCCTCCATCCCCGGGAACGAGACCTGGTCTTCCTGGCCGGGGGCATCGGCATCACTCCACTGATGGCCATGCTCAGGCATATGCGGGATACCCGGGATACACGCTCAGTCACCCTGCTGTATGCCAACCGTAATGAAGATCAGATCGTCTTCCGGGAAGAGCTCAATGACATAGCCGCAGGACAATGGCCGGACCTGGACCTCGTTCATGTCCTGAGTCGGCCTGAAGAAGACTGGAGGGGAGAGAGCGGCCATATAGACTGGGACAAAATTGAGAAGTTTTGCGGTCAGAATCTGGGCACAAAGGTTTTCTATGTCTGCGGTCCGCTGCGAATGAGTACGGCCCTCATTTCTACTCTGCGGGATATGGGGGTTCCGGACCAGAGAATCCGGCGCGAAATCTTTTCATTTCTGGATTGAGGCTCAAACATGCGCAAGACGATCCTGCACCGGACAACCATTGCTGTGGCGGTCATTTTCCTGGGAGTTGCCATTATTCTGGGCATAGTCCGAAACAACATCGCCCCGCACGAATCCCATGAGCATGACCATGGCCAGGCTCATACAGCAGAGCTGGGAGCTGCCCTGTTTCAGGACAAGGGGTGTTCCCAGTGCCACTTCACGGACTCCCGGAATGCAAAGATAGGGCCCGGGTTGAAAGGCCTGTTTGACCGGGCCAAGCTTCCTGCCAGCGGCCGGTCTGTGTCCGGGGAGAATGTGGCCGATCAGTTGACGGATCCCTATAAGGATATGCCCTCATTTGCCGACCGGCTGAGCCGGAAAGAGATTGATCATATTATCTCTTATCTGAAGACAATCTGAACCCGAAGACCCTCGGCTCAAAGGATGGCTCTCTGAATGCGCTGGACCAGAGCGTCAATCTCCGGACCGGAGAAGCAAAAGCGCATTTCTGAACATCGCTCCCTCAGGCTGATCACCTCCTGCTTGACCGGGCGTCCGTGCTTGATGACCTCGGCCATCAGGCCGGCCAGATCGGTCAGCTCATCCGGCCCCATGCCGAAGCGGGTCATCTCCTGCACACCGGTCCGCAGCAAGCCTGAAGCGGAGAATCCTTCCTCATCAGGGGCTGCCTGGTAGTTGCAAATGATGTTGTTCTCCTCCAGGCGGCGAGCGATCTCCGGTCCCTGGCTATAGCCGACCGAGACCAGGACCTGGTGGGTCTGGGTATAGGAAATGGATGGGTCGCCGGCTACGGACAGGCCATTGTCGGCCAGGGCCCGGGCAAAGGCTTTGGCGTTTTCGAGCACCGCCTGCTGGTAGGATTCCTTGAAGGCGTTCATCTCATAGGCGGCCAGCAGCAGGCCTACCAGCGTGCCCAGGTGGTGATTGCTCATGGAGCCGGGAAAGGTCCGGCGCTGGATGGCCTCCCACAGCTCCCAGCGGACCTCATGCTGGTCGAAGTCGGCTCCGATGACCCCCCGCTGGGTGCCGAAAAAGGTCTTATGAGTTGAACCGGTGACCAGGTCCGCCCCCTCCCGGAAGGGCTCCTGGAAGGAGGGTCCCACCAACCCCAGGACGTGGGCCATGTCGTACATCAACAGGCAGTTGATTCCGGCTTCATCCAGCATGGCCCGGATCTGGGCCACCGGCTCCTTGTGAATGACCATGCTCTTGCCCAGGATGACAAGCTCAGGCTGATGCTCCTGGATGAGCCGCCGGGTTGCCTCCAGATCGATGGCGTAAGGGTTGTCCCGGCGGACCGGAAAGTTTACCACGGCCGGTTTTTCCCAGACCGGATCGCGCTGGACAAAGTCGCGCAGGGCCCCCATTGGCTGGGCCGAGAGATGCCCGCCCTTGATTATGTGATTGTTCATGACCTTGCGGAGGCGGCGCTGCTCCCGCTTGCGGTCGACCCGGTTGAGAAAGTCGATCAGTCCGGAGAAGACGGCCATATTGGCCATCTGGCCGGAAATGGGCCGGATTTCGGCCTGGCTGCAGCCCAGGAACCTCTCCATTTCGCAGCGCAGGAGGTTCTCGACCTCGGCGATGAACTCAGTGCCCTGATAGTAGAAGACATCCGCCTCCTTGAATGCCTTGACCTGCTTGTGCTCTGCGTAGCGGCCGGAAGGATCGGTGATGGACAGCATGCGGCACAAGGGTGAGGCGGTCTGCTCAGAAGGGATCAGGTTGATGCAGTGTCGCTGACGCCATATGTGGTTGTCCAGGGCCCGGTCGACCAGGCTCCGGACGGCTTGCAGCGGCGCCTCATCCGTGCAGGCTTCCGGCCGCTCCTGGTCCAGCTGGTGATGCAGCACCGGCCAGGCACAAGGCGGAGCTTCGTTGCGCAGAAAGTAGGGAACGATGACCGCCTGGGCGGTGCGGCCGCGAATATCCAGCTCCAGCTCTTCGCCTTCGGACAGTTCTGAATCGATCAAGGCCAGGCCGATGGCTCTGCGCCCGTTCTGGTCGCTGAGCCGGGAGTCGATCCCCCGCCCGGCCACCTTCCAATACGGAACCATGGTCCCGGATGTGACCACCCCCACCTGGCGCTTTCTCCTGAAGACGGGCGTGCCGGCCCGGGCAATGCCCTTGCCGGTAACTTCGAAAGGCCGGATAATCCGGGGCAGGTCGTTTTTGCAGGACATATCTCCGTCCATGATTCGCTGAAAGGCCTCGAACTGCTTGGCCAGCGGCCCCCGGCCGATATACTCGCCCTTGTCTTGGGCAAAGCTGACCGCAAAATGAGCCAAGGGGCTGGCGAAGACGGGAATCTCCTTGCCCTCAGGATCAGCCCCCAGCTCGTGACCATAGAGGGGCAGTGAGGCTTCCAGACGCAGGGTATCCCGGGCGCCAAGGCCGACAGGCGTTGCGCCCTTTTCGCACAGCCGGTCCCACAGGAGCGGAGCGTGCCCGGACTCCATAAACAGCTCGAAGGCCAGAGGCTCTCCGGTGTAGCCGGTTCGGCCGATCCAGGCCGACAGGCCGTTGATTTCGGCCGTGGACAATTGGTTGCGCATCGGCTCGGGCAGGCTGCCGTCAGTCAAGAGTCTTTCCAGAATCCCCTTCGAGTCCGGTCCTTGCAGGCTGATCATGGCCAGATCCCCGGTCCGGTCGATCAGGCCGGCTTCCGGATATCGCGGCAATACCTGCTGAAAGTGCTTCAGGTTCTTGGACCGATTGGCCGCATTGACCACCAGCAGGTACGCGTCCTCCCTGAAACGGTAGAGATACGCGTCGTCAACAGCCCCGCCCGTATAGTCCGGGATCATGGTGTATTGGCTTTCCCCCGGTTCAAGGGCCGCAGCGTTGTTGCTCAAAACCTGCTGCAGAAAGGGCAGCACCTCCTTCCCCCTGAGAATGAACCTGCCCATGTGGCTGACGTCGAATAGGCCGGCCCCCTTGCGGCAGGCCAGGTGCTCGGAGATGATGCCGTTTGTGTAATGGACCGGCATTTCCCAGCCGCCGAACTCAACCATATGGGCACCGGCCTGGACATGACGCTCAAAGAGAACCGTTCTGAGCAGCTCAGGCATGCCTGACCTCCCTTTTCTGCGTTTGTTGACTAAGCAGCCCGGCTGCTTCACGGTGGTTGGACGGAGGCATCATTGTCTGGGCAAAGAGGCCACAGATCCCAATCCTTCCGCCGACCTAATGTTCAGTCATAGGTAAAAATATCTGGGGTGTCAAAACGGTTTTGGTCGAGGACTTCAAGCTCTGCCGATTGACGGTCACAACAGATTTGGATAGTCAGGGGCAGGTCTCTCTTAAGGTCTCTTTGAAACCTTCAATAATAGGGTCGGACGCATGATGAGCACCAAGAAGCTCAGGGAAATGATCCAGGCAGCCACATCCATTGTGGCCTTCACCGGAGCGGGCGTATCTGCGGATAGCGGAATCCCTACCTACAGGGGATCGGACGGGGTCTGGAACAAATACGATCCGGACAAGTACGCCAATGTCAACTACTTTTACCAGGACCCGGCCTATTACTGGAGCTTTTTCAAAGAGGTCCGCTACCCGGTTTTGACCGCAGCAGCTCCCAATGCAGCCCACAGGCTCCTGGCCCAGATGGAGGACATGGGTCGACTAAAGGCGATCATCACCCAGAATATCGACGGCTTGCACCAGGAGGCCGGATCAAGCAACGTACTGGAGCTGCATGGCAATACCAGGTCCTTTGCCTGTGTGCACTGCAGGCAGACCTATGGTCTGGCTGAAATCTACGATCTGCTGCAGACCGCCTTTCCCCCGGCCTGCCAGTCTTGCGGCGGACTGATCAAGCCTGCCGTGGTCATGTTCGGTGAGGCCTTGCCTTCCAAAGTTTTACAGGAGGCCGAGGCCCAATCCAGCACTTGTGATCTCTTTCTGGCCATCGGCAGTTCTCTGGTGGTCCAGCCAGCGGCCTCTCTGCCGGTGGTGGCCAAGCGCTCCGGGGCCGGCTTGGTCATTGTGAACAAGGATGCCACCCGACTGGATTCCATGGCTGATCTGGTCATCCATGGTTCGGCGGCAGAGGTGCTTCAGGAGAGCCTCCATCCCCCATCAGACCAGAACTGATCAGCCATGAAACGGAAAATGCTCCCCTTTTGCTGATCTTTCAAGACAATGTCCTGTTCATCAAACACAACCTGAATGCCCAAGCCATCGGTTCACTGAAAACAGAGTTTTCAACCCTGCGCCGGAAAATAAACGTCTTGATGGATATCATGCACAGGGTCATTGGAGCCTCAAGCACATTCATCGCCGATCTATGAATGGTTGTGATATGTGTTTGCTTTAGTCATTGAGCACGGCACTGATGCGCAGGACCTTGCCCTCGTCCTGGTCGGTTAAAAGATACAAAGATCCGTCTGGGGCTGTTTCCACATCCCGAATCCGGGCCGGCAAAGACAGCCGATCCTCGTCCATGATTTCGGTTCCGTCAAAAACCAGACATACGAGCTCATGGTGGGTCAATCCGCCGATGAGCGCGTTGTTGCTCCATTCGGGGAACATGCTGCCTTCATAGAAGACCATTCCGGAAGGAGAAATAACCGGAGTCCAGTGTCTGGCCGCATCCGCAAACTGGGGATGGGTCGGGGGGTCCGGTATGTCCCTGCCATCATAATGCTCGCCCCAGCTGACCACCGGCCACCCGTAATTGGCCCCCTTTTTGATTTTATTCAGCTCGCCTATCCAAAGCGCTCCAGTCCCCGGCTGAAAGGCCATGGCCTCGATATTACGATGGCCGTAAGACCAAATCTCGTCCTGTGCATTTTCCTGGGCCACAAAAGGGTTGTCCTGAGGGACACTGCCGTCTGGATAGATGCGGATAACCGTACCCAGGTGATTGGATAGATCCTGGGCCGGATCGAACTGGAACCGCTCCCCAAGGGCCAAAAACAGATACTGACCATCCGGAGAAAAGGCGATGCGGTTGCCGAAATGGTTCGGTCCGTTGATAAACGGCTCTTGAACAAAAATATCGTGAAACTCTTCGATGCGGTCCTCAACGAGCTTTCCGCGACCCAGGGCCGTAGCCGCCTTTCCGTCTTGACCCGGCTTGGCATAGGATAGATAGACATAATTGTTTTCTGCATATTCGGGGTGCAGGGCAACGTCCATCAGCCCGCCCTGCCCGCGGGCCCACACGTCCGGAACACCTTGTACAGGGTGGGACAAGGTATTGCTGGTGCTCATGATATGGAGCCGGCCGGTGTTGCGCTCTGTGATCAGCAACCGGCCGTCCGGAAGAAAGGCCATGCCCCATGGATGATTTAAGCCATTCGCAAGCTCTTCGACTTGTACCTCAATTCCTTTCTGTGTCTGCATGATTTCAAAGTTAGCCGAATTCGATGCAGTTGCGGTTGCCATCAGAAATGAGATCACACCCCATATGACGACTTGTTTGGGATTTCTCATATCAATTTCCTTATTCTATCATACTTTTCCTCGGACAATTCATTTTTGGGCCTTGGCTGCTGCGAAGCAGGTCATCGCCGTTGGACACACCGGACACATGAGGACAAAAGGTGAAGGTTCTCCTTTCATTTGCAATCCTTACGCTTCAAATCCGCAGCCAGGCTCCCGCGCTTACTCCTGTTTACACGCATTTTTTCCTGATACATCCGGTTGTCAGCCTCTCGAAACAGGCCTTCCATGTCTATGGGATGACTCTGGCAGACTGCAGAGCCGATAGACATATACAGGGGTGTGTCCGGATCATGGGCATTGAAATCGTGCACATTGCTCTTCAGCCGTGCGACCAGCCGTTCAGTGGTGGCCTGGTCTGCCCCAGTCACCAGAACTGCGAACTCATCACCCCCTATTCTGGCCACGATATCGCTGGAACGAAAAGTGGCTCGAAGTATATCCGCCGCCTTGCACAGGAGCTGGTCACCACTTTTGTGGCCCTTGGTGTCGTTTACAAACTTCAAGCCGTCCAGATCGCAGATGATGATGCCCACCGGGGAGTAGCGGCCGTCGGATAAACGGCTCATTTCCTTTTCGAAGAAGTTCCGATTGTACAGACCGCACAAGGTGTCGTGGTAACATAAATAGACCAGCTGCTGTTCGGTCTTTTTCCACTCACTGAGATCGCGGACAATGCTCACACTTCCGATGTTTTTATTGTGAACGTCCTTGAGGAGGGTTACTGAGATGGAGCAGGGGACATCCGATCCGTCCTTGTGCTGAAAAGATATCTCGTAATCCCGAACGTAACCTTGTTTGCTCAGAAGGTGAAGCATCGTATCCATTTGGGCCTGATCGGAGTGAAAATCAAACACCTTTCGTTGTGTGATTTCCTCGTATGTATATCCAAACAGCTCTGCCGCCCTCTTGTTCCATCTCAGAAACGTGCCGCGTTTGTCCAAGATAGCAATCGCATCGGCTGAGTTCTCCAGGATGTTGTTCAGATAATCCCGCTCTTGCTTGAGATCTTCTTGAAGTGTCTTGTAGTTAGTGAGATCCAGAAACGAGGCCACGCTTTGCTGAGTGCCGGGGATAATGTCGATGGTGACTAAAATGTTTTTCTTGTTTCCTTTATTATCCAAAATGAGGCATTCATAGGTGTTGGGAGCGGCATGGGGGTCGACCCTGCGCAAGCGATGGTATCGGTCCATTCTGTCCAGGTCGTGGTGGGTGGCTATAAATTCTCTCCAGCTCTTGCGACCCTGAATATCTTCCTTTGCGAATCCTGTCAGTCGTTCGAACTCCCTGTTGGCCAAAGAGATGGTCGTGTCCTCCTCCACGATAATGGTAGCCGTTCCTGTATTTTCAAAAATGGCCCGATAGATTTGTTCGCTCTCCTCCAGGGCCTGGGCCACCCGTTTCTGCTCGGTAATATCTGTGTACACGGCCACTACTCCCTGCACCTGGCCGTCAATGATGATAGGGGCCCCGGAAGCGATGGTCTGAACCGGAAGCCCGGTTTTTGTATAGCGAGTGGTCTCTTCAGGCTGGAGGGATTGACCGGATAGAACACGGCGGGTATTGGCCTGGGCCTTGTCCATCACATCCGGCCGGGTGACCAGATGGTCCAGGTTGTGACCGATGGCTTCTTCTTTGGTATAGCCAAAGACCTTTTCTGCACCGGGATTCCACTCCAATATCCGGTGGGAAGAGTCCAGAGTGACTATGGCATCAGGTGCATGGTGCAGGACAGACTCCAGATATTTCTGGCGCTTGATCAGCTCTTCCCCATTGGGCCTGCAGCGCTCCAACTCCATTTTCAGCTCTGCGAACCTTTGCTGCAACTCTTCGTAAGTGGGGTCAGGAGTCATTTTTTACTCCAACACCTATTATAAAAAGATCCGTAGAAACTGATCTGGTACTCGATCTTTGGTGCCCATAAGGACATAACCAATAAGGATTGTGACGACCTTCTGAGGTCGGCTCAATCCTATGTTCTTTACACATAGGTGTCTGCTCCGTGTTTTTTTTAGATACCAATACCCGAGGTCATGAGTGACATCAAGCCTAAGAAGTGCGATTATCTTCTGAATTGCAACGTGAATCAGCTCATCGTCTCTGCCTCTGATTTTGATGAATTGATCCACAAGGCGTGAACCGCCTTCATACAAAAAACCTTTCTGTTCAGGTCCTGGTGGAAAGGATGCGGGAAATGTCGGATGAAAGGGAGGAAAGGGAGTGATCTTTTCTCCGATGGAAAATCAAAATTAGTCATGGCAATTCCTCCTGGATACAGTGGACTACATCAGGACCAAAAAGTATAACAATTATTTTTATTTTCTATTGCCTCATCTTGCCCAGCCAGTCTCTGGCCGTCTCTCTGGCTCTCTGGGTGGGCAGATGTCTGATGTGTTCATAGAGCGAGGCGCATTGGTCGAAATCCAGGCTGCGGGCCAGACGGACGGCTTGGATCTCGTCTTCGGCGTGCGGGCATGACTCAATATTGTCCTGAATTTCCTGATTTTCAACCACCTTGTTGTAGATGAGGCTCTGGGCGGCCAGGAGGTCAGCTCTGGGTCCTTTATAGTCAGGCCGCCAGGTGTAGATGAGGGTTAAGACGTCACCCGGCCCCATAATCTGTCTCTTGCCGATCCTGGGCCGGAAGTAGTCCTCCTGACTATAAAAGGTGCTCATCCGGGTCTGATACGGAAGGAGGCGGTACAGTTCCCGGAGCAGGGTGAAATGGATGTAACCGGCTTCCACGTAAATATTTTGATGGATACTGAAGAGGTTTTGCAAATCCCAAGCCCGCATCTCATCCCGTACGCGTCCTTTGCGAGCGTCTATATGGGCAAAATCTTTAACTGCGGCCACTGTGTGGGTGAAGTCTTTACTGTGGGCCTGACGGTAAAAGGACAGCAGCTTGCCGGTCCAGATACGTTCGAGGTCATAGACCGTCCTGGTCAGGGTGCCGGCCTCGATCTGATCCGGAGTACCGCCGGAGGCAAAGAACTCATGGATCCGGATCAGCTCCTCCAAAAAGGGCTCGACCTGCAAAATGGTTTTGCCCCGGGCATGCAGCTCTTGCAGAAGCCTGCACTGGTTATGGGCAAATTGGGGGAAACCGAAATCAGTGAGTAAGAGATATTCATCAATATCCAGCTCCCGGCTGAGCATCTCTGTAAAGCCTGGAGTTGGTGGTTCTTCCAGGACAATACACTGAAATTTTTCTATTATGGGTCGGATAAAGGGCAGGGTCTCCAATCGATACGACGTATATCCCAGGCACAGTCTGGAAAGTGACATAATGATCGACTCCTGAGAACTTGTTGACATTGTTCATGTCTTCAAGGTGTTATGTTTTCGTTCTTTACAAACACCGCCATGTAGAGTAATCAAAAAACAGTATTTGTAAAACAGGATGATAGATGCGAGTGCAAAAAATATTTTTCCTCTCGGTAGAGATCAGAGGCCAGATATCAGAAGTCAGTAAAAAACAGATACTTATCACACCATCTTTTTCTGCAAACAAAAGTCCGGTCACTTTTTGCGGTTCCGTCATGATAGGGCATACACAAAAAAAGAAGGAGGCATTATGCAAACCATTGAACTCATCGATATGTTGAACAAAGATTTGCGGGATGAGCACGCGGCTGTCCTGCGCTATCTTATCCACAGCTATTTGGAGGGGGAAGACACCCCGATCGGGGCCAAGCTTTTGACCCGGTCCAGGGAAGAGATGTGGCACATGCACTGGCTCGGCTCTGTCATCGGTCATCTGGGCGGGGAGCCGGACCTGACCCCGGCCGACTATCCCTTTGATCCTTCCAGTCGGGCCAGCATTCTCCAGTCCTACATAGCCTACGAGAAAAAGCTGGTCCCCCACTACTACGCCGAGGCGGAAAAGGTGACTGACTCGCATATCAAGCGTGTTCTGGAGCGCGAAGCGTGGGAGTCCGATTTCCATGCTCAGGCCTTTCAAAGATTGCTGGACAAGCTTGATCCTGATGTGGCCCAGTCACTGCCCGAAGCTGAGGCCGAGATGCCCCGGGATTTCCTGGACACACTGCAGTATGAGGTTGCGGCCAAGTATACAGAGATGCTGGAACATATCCGGCACAGCTGGGTCCTGCAAAACGGGGGTGCCCTGGGCTGGCAGCTCATGGACCAGGCCATGGAAAAGATGCGGCACCTGGCCCATTTTGCCGAGGATGTGGCCGAGAACGGGCAAACCCCGGACTTTTCAGCCCAAGAGTATTCTCAGTCCAAAGATCCAGCCACAGCCCTTGGATCCAGCCTGAAGCGCCTGCAGGAAGGCCGCCAGAGGCACACAAAGCTTAAGGATCATGAGGAAACCGGCAAGCACGCCGGACTGGTCCTCAATCTGGATTTGACCTTGAAGCAGGAGCAGTACCAGGAAGGGGAGATTTCTGACTGGCTGCAAAAGCTCTAACCTGTCCCTTCAGGCCGTGGCGGTTATGTAATTATGGGGCAATCTTTGGATAAGGATGTCCTCATTATTCCAACCACCCCTGCCCCTCCTTGCCAAGGAGGGGAGTTAAGAAGAGAAAGCTTACATGGGCATCTAACCGGTCAGCAGGGAAATGACCACCGGCAGGGAGATCCCGGAGGCTATGGTTGTGGATACAATGAGAGCGGCCAGGAGGTCCGGGGAGCGGTTGAATTTGATGGCGTACATTAAGGGCAACAGGGCGGAGGGGCCGGAGGTCTGAACCAGGGCCACATTGTGCTCCAGGGTGGAAAAGGAAAACAGGGTCAAGAGCTGGTCGGCTACAAGTGGGGATGCGATGAGCCGAATGAGCAGAGCCAGGAGGATGGCTCCGGCATAGACAACCCAGTGGCGGTTGAGGGAGAAGGCGGCCAATTGCAGGCCCAGGACGAAGATGAGGAGGGGGATGGCCCCTTCGGCCATGAGGTGTACTCCATTGGCCAACCCCGTTGGCAGCTGCCAGCCCAGACCGGTAAATAACAGGGCCAGGACCATGGCGTGAAATATGGGAGTCTTGAGCACATCGATGAGCATATCCCTGGTCTGGATCTTATCGCTGCTCACGTATATGGCCAGGGTGGTTAAAGGGATATTGAAGACCACAAAGATGATAACGGACATGGCCACAGCTTCCTGGCCGAAGGTGAAATAAATAAGAGGCAGGCCGAAGTTTCCGATATTGATCATGGAACAGGCCAGGACTAAAGAGATCCGATCCTGGGGGGAAAGACGTAGGGCCAGGGAGGCCAGCCAGCCCAGAGCCATCATGCACCCGGTCAGCAGGACCATGAAACCGAAGGGCTGCCAGAGCTCGGGCAGGGTGGTCTGATGTCGGGTCAAAGAGTCGAAAACGAGGAGCGGTGCGAATATGTTCAGGGCCAGAGTGGCGATTTGTCTGATATCGGTCCGCAAGAAGCGCTGATACATAGCGGCAGCGGCCACAATAAGGAGTAAGGGGAGTAAAGATTGGTCGAAGATGAGGAAAAATTGCATAGTATCGCTTGGAATGAGATAACTTGATGACAGATTCTCAGGGGATCAAGGGCCTTAAGCCATCCGACCCGTTTGTTTATCGTGGATTATTTGGGATGGCAAGTGTGATTAATTTTCAGCACCCTTACGGCACTGAAAATGAAAGGGTTGCGTAAAATCCTGAGTTCCTATACATTCACATCTTCGTCAGCGCCAAGTGTCCAGCCTTCTTCAGTGCGCCACCCGCCGTCATCCGACGACTCACCGTATGAAACGCAGCTGATCACTTGCAAGTAAGCTTGAACAGAATATTGCTGCAAAGCACTGCCGGCCGTGTCTTTGCCTGTGTGTGCTGCTGCGTTGAACCCCATGAATTTGGACCGACTTATAATCCGGAATCC
>CAZUER010000063.1:0-21783 GCA_964619345.1 uncultured Desulfohalobiaceae bacterium | reverse complement strand
CATGCAGCTCGGGGCCTATGATTATATGATGAAGCCCTTAAACATCAATGAACTGATCTCCAAATTGCAGGAAGCTATCAAGGATCAGCAATGAATGATGCCAAACATCCCAATGAAAACGTTCTTTTTATGGGCCGGGTAGTGGCCAGTTACACCCATGAAATAAAGAATATCCTGGCTATTATCAATGAATCCAGTGGGCTGATGCACGATTTGATAACTTTGAAAAAAGAGGATCTCTCTGAGCATACCCAGCGATTTACTCAGACCCTAGAGGATATCGAAGAGCATGTGCTCCGGGGGCAGGAGCTGAGCACTCATCTCAACGCTCTGGCTCATTCCCCGGACAAGGGAGTGGGCGGAGTGGACCTGGGGCAGAGCATGCAGACCGTTTTTGACTTGACCCGTCGACTGGTTCGCAACAAAAGCCTGAGCGTGAAAACGTACCCTCCTGAGGGCAAACTGTTGATCACCACCAGGCCCTTGGAGTTTCTGCACCTCATCTTCACTGCTTTGGAATGGGCCATGGCCCGAAGTCAGCCCGGTGCTGAGATCGTCTTTCAGCCCCAGGGCACAGAGGATGGGGTGCACATTGAGATCACTGGCTGGACTGAACATGACGGGCAGGAAGACGAGGTCTCGCATCGCTTACAACGTCTGGCTGCCGCCCTGCAAGGGTCATGCATTGTCCAGCAGAAAGCCTTGGTTCTGAGCTTACCCAAGCAGATCGCGGCTTAAAACCCTGGATACGAGCCAGGCTTTGAAGGATTTGTTTTCCTTTTTTTGTCCGCTTTGGGACAAAAAAATATTTCAGATTTGCCGGAGGCAAAGCTGAACACTCCTCTCATACCTCCAAATCCTTGACCTCCTCCAATTCAGCCTGCATCCTCTCCCGGTACTGCTCGGCGATGTGGTCGTTATCCATGATCATGTCCAGTTGCCGGGTGTGGATGATCAGATGACCCAGAATCTTGAGTCTCTGAAGGAGAAAGTCCGCCTCATAGTTGTCCATCCTGGCTACCAGGGAGTCGTCGCGCAGGCGGACCTGGAATCCGTAGATTTCTAATAGGCTGCCGACGAATTTGGTCCGCTTCACCCGCCGGAAGTAATCGGCCGCTCCTCCTCTGAATTGGAATCGGATATAGTTTTCCCGGATCCTTTGGGCTACCAGGGCTTCCACAGAAGAAAAATGGAAGCCGAAGCGGGAGAACAGATTGCAAAACTCCCGAGAAATCATGAAGTAGTTTTTGACCTTGAAATTGGTGGCCGCGGTTTCGTTCAGCTCTGGGTTGATGGTGGCCTGGTACAAAACTGAAACGAAGCCTCTACGGTCCAGGCTGGGCGGTCCCTGCCAGGGAAAGGCGGTCAGACCCCGCCAAAGGGCCAGCATGGGCAGGGACTGGATCTGGCTCAAATGCACATAGCGGCCTTCTACCTCTTCCCGAAACCCGTCTTCCAGATTCAAAACCCACCATTGCATGGGAACGGTGGTCTTCAGTTGCTTGCCGGCCCGGGGGGAAAACTGGTGCTGGACGCCGAACTCGAACATCTCCTGGACCGCCTTTTCATGGGCGAACCTGGTTATATCATGCAGTGTACGGCAGTTTCGGGCCCGAAACTCGGGTACTTCTGGATCCACCAAGTGAAGAGGCAGGATATGTTCGGAAAGTCTTTGCAGCAGGTCATAGACTGGAGTACCCTGAAGAGGCCTGTGTGGTTTGCGCTGGCCTGCGAGGCTCTGATTTGTCTGGCCAGCATAGACCTGGCATGCATCGGCATCCACAGTGACTACCTGCCCATCAGACAACTGACTGGCTGCCTCTTCCAGCCCTACAATGGACGGCACCCCGAACTCCCGGGCGATATTGGCTAAGTGGCCGGCCACACTGCCGTGCTCGGTAATCATAGCTCCTGCCCGGGCCAGGGCCGGGGCCCATTGGGGCAGGGACTTGGAAGAAACCAAAACGGCTTGTTCCGGAAACTGAATCAGATCGGTCTCGTTTTCCACAAGAAACACTTCCCCGCTACCCACACCTGGGCTGGCAGTCAGGCCGCCTTGCAGGAGAGGGGTCAGATTGCTATGCTCCTGAGGTGTATCTTTATGCCCTAAAGATAATGGTCTGGTCTGCAGGAAGATGAGGCGATCATCTTTAGTAATGGCCCATTCAATATCCTGGGCTAAACCAAAGTGAGCCTCGATTTTCAGTCCCGCTTGGGCAAGGGATTGCAATCTACCTATGCTCAGACAGGGCTCATCCTGCTGCTCGGTTGGCACTGGGGAACTGACCACCCCTTGGCTGGGGCCGGACAGAAGCTGCTCTGTTTTGTGGGCCAGGTATTGGGCGCGAAGGTCTAAGCTTTGATTGCGCTCCAGGACAAAGGTGTCGGTAGGAAGGCTTCCGTCCACCGCTCCTTTGGGCAGACCGTACAAGGCGGTGATGATCACCGCCTGATCTCCTTCTACCGTTGGATTCTGAGTATACATTATCCCGCTGACAGAGGCGGAGATCATCTCCAGGCAGCCCACGCCCATGAGCACGCTGTCATCCCGTATTCCTCGGTGGTAGCGGTAAGAAATTCCTTGCAAGGTATACTTGCTGGCCACCACATCTTTGTAGGCTTGGGGCAGCTGTTCGCTGTCTATATTCAGCAATGAGCGGTATTGGCCGGCAAAGGAGGAATGGGCTGCATCCTCCCCCAGGGCACTGCTGCGAATCGCCAGCTTGGTCTGGCTGTCTTTGCCAAAATGGCCGGAAAAGTTCTCCTGCATGGCCTGGGTCAGTTCGGGAGGAAGGGGGGCCTCTTCAAAGAGAGATTGGATCTGGGAGCTCAGTTCCAGCCAGGAGGTACGCCCTTGGGTTTCGTTGTCTGGGCCGTCGTCCAGGGCGTGTCCATTGGGATCATAATGTGCGGACTGTAGCCTGGAATTGATTTCATCCTGGAGATTGTTGTATTCCAAAAAACGCAGATATGCGGCAGTTGTGATCACAAAACCCGATGGTATATCCAGCCCCAGAGCCTGTTTGAGCTCTCCCAGGTTGGCCATTTTGGAACCGGCCAGAGCTGTTTGTCCAGCATGCAGCCTGTCCAGAGATATGATCAGTTCACTTGAGTCCCGTTTTTTCCTTTCTTCCAGAACACGTTCAATCCTGAGTTCAATATTATCGTAGGCAGTAAACAGGTCACTGTAGCTCTGGGGGGCCAGGCGGTTCAAAGAACGGATAATGCGGAAGACTGTTGTCAGCAACTGGGTACAGGTGGAGCGGATGAAGACCATGCCGAAGGGCTTGTCTCCACGCAGTACCCGTTCCAGCTCATTCATGATGTCCAGGGCCCGGACATTGGCCGCCAGCAGCAGTCTGAAGTCGGCGTACCGCTGCTGAAAAAGGCGCTTGAGTTCCGCCTCGTCCTGGGTCTCTTCTTCCTGTTGATAGGAAGGAAGAAAGCGATTCTTCAGCCCAGATATGGTTTTGCTCAAAAATGTGTTGATCATCAAGAACAGGATAAAGAAGATGAGCTGTAAAGAAAAGTCCCAAAATATCCTTAACCCTCCTCTACAGCATGTTTCAGACCATAGAGGAGGGCCAAGGACTGGGGAGGTGAAATGAATGTCTAAAATGCTTGGTCTATACTTCTTTCTTGGCTCCAGAGCTCATTTGCAGGCCCAGGCCTTCGAACAGAAAAAAGATGGCAAAGCCCCACCACAGGGTGTACAGGACGTAAAAGACCAGGGAAAAGGACAGGATTCCGGCCTTATCCGTAGCGGTCTGGCTGGGAATACCGTAAAAATTATAGCCTACCTCAACCCCGCGCTTATTGGCCCGGCCCACAAATTTGGCGGCCTTGAAATCGCCAGCCTTAGTCAGCCTCTTTTCCAGGGCGCTGAAAATATGCCACCACACGTAGATCACCTTTCTCCCTTCCAGGTCGTATGTATTCATTAGCTGCTGTTCTTGATTGTTGAACAGGAATTGAGAATCGAGCAGAGCCGTTTCCAGGATCTGGCCCAATTGTCCCTGCACCGTGATCTGGGAAGTTTCAGACTGGGCTGATGCTCCAGCGGCCTGGAGTAATTCGCCGCCTATTTGGGCCACAGTCTCATTGGGCATGTTCAGCTCCAGGTTGATGCTGTGTTCCATGAACTTTTGGTTTTCTTCTAAAAGAGTAGGGAAGTAGTTTGTGGATCCCTTGGCTATGGAATTGAAGAGATTGTCTGAGGCCTCAAAGGCGTTGATTTTTTCCCCGGGGGTTCGGCCTTGAAAGGCGTTGGAAAACATAAAGATGAGAATACCTGCAAATATTATGGTCATGACCACACCCCAGGTCATGTGCTTCTTGTCTTGAACGATCATATTGCATACCTCCATTCAGATGAGTGTCCACTGATGGTGACGTTTTATGACTTTGCGGCCTTGCCTTCACTCCGAAGAGTGGGAATATTACCTATAAATTTGGCAAAAACCCAGAGACCGAAAAATCCGATGATGACAAAGAAAACCAGATTTCCGACACTGGTCAGAAATGAGGTCAGGCCATGGGGGACGGAGATGACATTCATCTCATTGAGATTGTTGGGCAAGGCAAAGAGGCGATTGAAAAAACCAGCCAGGATGGCGGTTGCGTAAAAGCCTCGGATGTAGATGCCCTTGACCACTTTGGTGGTCAGTGCCCCAACCTGGATGCCCAAAAGGGATCCGATGAGCATGCCCATGGCCAGGGTGTAGAAGATAAAGCCATAAATGGCGTACTGAGAAATAGAGGCGAAGCCGGCAGTGAAGATGATTTGCAGGATGTCGGTTCCCACGGTGGTAAAGGAGGAAACACCTAGGACATATACAAACATGGGAAAGGTAGCGAACCCGCCGCCCACGCCCATGATGGCGGCCAGAAATCCCACCGCGCCGCCGCAGATGGCCACGAACAGAGCGGGAATCTTTTTTCCGCCTGGAACCAGGTCTTCATCAAAGGTGATCATGGGCGGGATATGAGTGGATTGCAGCTTGGTGGCCAGGGCGGTCGATCCAGTGCTGGAGGGTTTGGATTTCCCGCCGTGAACGGAAGCAGTGTCAGCGTCTTCGGCCTTGCGCAGCTTGAGAAAGTCGAGCATGGCATACCCGCCCAAAAAGCCGAGAAGAACGACATAGACGATGCTGATGAACAGATCGCTCAGGACCGGATTGATCTCATAGATAAGCCTGTTCAAAATTCCTCCGCCAAGTACGCCGGCAAAGGATCCAATCAGGAAGGCCAGGGCCAGCTTGACCGAGACATTACCCAGCTTCCTGTGCACCGTGGTGCCCATAATGGCTTTAGCGAAGATATGGAAGAGATCCGTGCCTACGGCCAAGATCCCTTTCACTCCGACACTCATCAAGGCCGGGGTGATGATGAATCCACCCCCGGCACCGATACACCCGGTAATAAGGCCGGCCAACAGCCCGATAATAATAGACACGGAAAAAATAAATGGAGTATAGTAGGCGGGGGCATAGGCCTTGTGTCCGCCCACAATTTCCGGCAGAGGGCCGATATCGGCGGCCAGAGAGACAGAGACCAAGAGGGCGGGGATGAGCAGTAAGCCCAGGATAAAAAGTCGCTTGCGGCTGCGCATAATGGTCATGGATGTTTCATAGTCCCATCTGGCCTGATGCTCGGCTGCGGCATACATTCCCTTGTAGATCTTTCGTGCCCAAGACATATATGGACCTCCACAGTTTGTTCATTTATGAGTTGAGATAAAATAAATAATCAGACAGTCCCGACAGATCTGTGACTTTTTGATTCGACATTTGATGTGTTAACTTTGTCACCTTTTCTGCATGTCAACACCTCCCTCCTTTCAGAAATTTGTGCTTGGCTGCATCTTCAATCCTGTGCACCAGTTCACCCAAAACAACAGGCTTGGTCAGGAAATCAAAGGCTCCAGTCTGTAAGCCTTCCTTGGCCACTTCGATCTTGGCGAGTCCGGTGAGCAGGATGACTTCAGTAGCCGGGTTGTTGGCCTTGATCCGGCGTAAGGTCTCCAGTCCTCCCAGGCCGGGCATTCGAATATCCAGGACCACAACGTCCTTGGGGTCTACAGCCAGGATGGACAGGGCCTTTTCTCCACTGCTCACCCCGGACGCATATATGCCCCGATGCTGCAACCGTTTGACTAAAACCCGCAGGAATTCGGGTTCATCGTCTACCACGAGAACTGAATAAGCCACCCTTGAGCTCCTTAAAGAACATCATTCTATGAACAAAGAGGCGTTGCTTGAGTCCCTATTCAAGACAAAGCAATGCCTGTGCCAGGTTAGATCCCGGCTGGCAACCATTAACAGTCTGACATGATTGGATATAAGGTATGAGTAGGCATGGTGAGGTCCTCAGGTCAGATAAACCTGTCTGATTTTTTTACAGGTTGTAAAATCAGACAGAGACGACAGGTTCTTTATTTGTATTTGGGCATGACAGCTTTTATTCTATCTGTTTATTTTATGCGGTTGTAACTGTACAACCGTGAATCTGGAACTTTGAATCCTCAAGCTTCAATGTCCTCGACTACTGGCAGCTCCAAAATAAAAGTGCTTCCAACTCCGAGGCGGCTTTTGACCCTCATATGTCCGCCCATTTTTTCCACAATTCCGTAGCAGATGGACAGCCCCAGGCCAGTACCTTTGCCCACCGCTTTGGTGGTGTAGAAAGGCTCAAAAATCCTTTCCAGGTCCTTTTGAGGAATGCCCAACCCGGTGTCTTCCACTTCCACCACCACTTTGTGATCTCGATGTTCGGCCCGAATGGTCAATTCACCTCCGGGCATAACTTCCATGGCGTCTATGGCATTGTTTATCAAATTCAAAAGGATCTGTTGCATCTCGGTGGGCGATGCCTGGACAGGGGGAAGGTCGGGTTGGATCTGGGTATGGACGGTAACGGAACAAAATTTGGCCCGTTGCCTGGACACTCCGAGGATCTCTTCAATCAACTCGGCCACATCCACTTCCTGTACCCGGGAGTCGGTCTTGCGGGCAAAGCTGAGCAGCTTATGGGTGATGTCTTTGCTTCTTTGGCCCTGGATGGTAATTTCATGCAGAGCCCGCTTAATCTCCTGTGCGTTTTCTGCATTGGACAGCTTCTCATCTTCCAATAAATCTTCCACCCAGCCGGCCTCCTCCACCATGATGGCCACTGGATTATTGATTTCATGGGCAATGCCTGCTGCCAGTTCTCCCACGGCAGCCATTTTCCCTGCCTGAATTACCTGCAGGTTCATGGCCTCTTTTTCCGCATTGATGGTTTGTATCCTGGAGATCATCCGGGAGGAAAGGATCACTCCCGTTAACGTGATGCCCAGTACACCGATCAGGACAATGATCATGGCCAGGAGCAGGGCTTTATTCAGTCCGGCAAAGATTTCCGAGGCCTGCTGCTGATAGGCGAACAGCCATTGTCCGTTTTTCAGGGGAGCAATGGCCAGCATGCATTGTCCATGGCCTTCGATTCGGTTTGAAGTGACCAGTACATCGTCATGAACACCTTCAGCCAGCTGCAGATATGTATGCGTATCAAACATAGTCTTTTTCGGGGCCAGGGTTTGGAGTTCACCCTCCTTGTTCATGATGAAGGCGAATCCAGTTTGGCCGATACGCATATTTTGCACCAGGTTGGTAAAGGCTCCGAAATCAATGGTGGATCGCAATACCCAGGTTTGGCCGTTTTGGAGGAGTCGGACCGTGACGATAAAATGGGGAAAACCTCGTTTGCCCAAAAACACATCCGAAATGGTGGTCTTGTTGTCCAGGGCCTTGCGGAACCATTGGGCCTGGCTGTAGTCCGCCTCCTCCAATTCATAAGGGCCGGCGTATGCAATCTGATGACCAGAGTCATCTACCAGACCGAGATCAACAAACACGTGGCCATATACTCGCTGTAGATTGTCCAATTCTTGTCGGATCCTGGAATTATTCTCTACCAGACGGGTTTCACCAGACAGGACCAGAATGTCGGACAACCGCTCTTGCAGAAAAGTATCGATATTCTGAGTATGTTTTTGGACCAAGGCCGCCAGATGTTCTTCCACCTTGGCTTTGTAAGCTTGATGAAACTGATACAGGATGACTGCTGAAACCAATATTAAGGGGATGCAGGCAGCGAAGAGTATACTGGTCAAGATCTTGCGCCGGATTATCCGGTAGGTGTGATCTTCAGAGGGACTATTTTTTCCGCTCCCAGGCCTGTTTGGTGATGTATGTTTTTTCATAACTGTATTGTCCAGGGGTGGCAGTCAATGTCTTTGAAGCTGGTATGTCGAAGGAATGGGCTGTTCTACTAAGAACCATTCAGCAAGCCGGAGTGGAGGATCTGTTTCATTTCTTCAACGCTTCCGGCCTTTTTCTCCACCGTTTGAATCCAGTCCGGTAACTCGCTTTGCTGGTCGGGGTAGGTATGAATAATGACTCCAACCTTTTTGGGCAGTCTTTGAATGCTGAGCAAGCAGTCCTCCAGCTGATCATCAAGCCACTCAGGATCCAATATGACCACGGTCCTTTCGCAGGGCATGTCGTGCAAGCGCTGCTCCAGCTCCTGGACCGTACAGGCGATGTAGGCCTTATAGCCCTCCTGAAGCATCTCCCTGTACAGGAGTCCGCGGACCCTTGGATTGCGGTCTGTGACCAGCAGGCATACGGGGTTGAGCATACTCGAAACCATTTCCCTCTGAAGCTGAACAGCTCCGAATGGTCGGAGGTCTAGCTGGTCATAGTTCATCGGAACACAATACCGTAGCCATATTCTGCACAGCCTTTTCCGCATCTGTGCCCTCAGCCAGAATGGACAGGCAACTGCCCTGTCCGGCTGTTAATGAGAGTATATCCAAAACGCTTGCTGCATCGGCCTGTTTGTTTCCGCAGATGAGAGTTATTCTTGCTTCATAGGAGTTGGCCATCTGGACCAGTCGGCCGGCTGGCCTGAGATGCAGCCCGTGCTTGCAGGCAATGTAGACAGTCGTTGAACATTCCCGCTCTTGTGATAACTCCTGATGACAATTGCGGATATTCATGTGGCCTCCTCCGTGGAGTTGGGGTTATCCCCAACCAGGTCCACAGTCTGTAAGTCTATGCTTAACAGATAATCGGTGCTTCCAGGCTCTCGCTTGATCTTGAAACCAAGTTTTTTCCCCAAGGCTTGCATCTGGGTGTTGCTGGGCAAGACTATACCCCACACCGTTTGCAATCCCCGTTCCTGGGCTATGATCAGACAATTCCTGAGCAGGGCCGCTCCTATTCCTTGACCATGCCAGGAATCGCTGACTAAAACCGCGAACTCAGCATTGTTGCAGTGCGTTTCTTTGATTACCCTGGCCACTCCCAGCATCTCTTCTCCACCCTCGGATTCATGCAATGCTACCAGGGCGATTTCCCGGTCGTAATCGATCTGAGTAAAACGGATGAGCATGTCTGGGGGCAATTGTTTCATGTGCCGGAAAAAACGGAAATAGACGCTTTGCGGGGAGAGGGCCTGGAAGAATTCAGTCAGCAGAGTGGCATCCTCCGGTTTGATCGGTCGAATGAAGATCTCCAGCCCATTCTTGGTGGTGGCGTAGCTCTCATACTGATTGGGATAGGAGCTGATGACCAGGTGAAAAGGTGTGGGCACCGCAGGTTCAGGATTAAGAACCACCCTGGCGTCCAGGGCAATCAGATCCTGTCCAATACAAATAAGAGGGTTCATATCCAATTCTTCTATGTGGGCGAAATCGGAAACCAAATGGGCCAGACGGATCAGAGCCTCTTCCAGAGCCAGGATATTGGCGGGGGGAATGTTTCGATACCCCTGTAATAGTCGGTAGACCTTGGTATGCTTGATCATCCTTTTGGCCAAAGTCCGGTTTAAGGGGGGAAGGCCAATGGCCCGGTCTTGATAAATCTCTGTGCACGTCCCTCCCATGCCGAACACCAGAACCGGGCCGAAATCATAATCCTTTTTAGCACCCAGGGTGAGTTCATATTCCGGCTTGGGGAGCATTTTTTGAACTGTGACCCCTTCGATGCCGGCCCTTGGACAGTAATGGGCAGCATTAGCCAGGATGGTCTTATAGGCCTCTGTCACTTCAGCATCATTTTTCAGATTCAGTTGCACTCCATGCACGTCGCTCTTATGCAGGATATCCTTGGATTGGACCTTGAGAACCACAGGGTATCCGAGCTCCCGGGCTTTATGCACAGCATCAGAGGAGCTGTCGGCCAAAACAGTAGGATTGACGGGCAGACCGTAGGCGGACAACAGCCGTTTGGCTTCCAGTTCAGTAAGGAAGGGAACCCGACTCTCACAACCATTGTGGATGATTTCCCGGGCCCGTTCCCGGTCAACAACCAGTTTGCGGGGGAGCTTGGGGGGGACTTCCTGGATGGAATCCAGATTCTGAGCGTACCGGTACAGATCCATAAAGGCTCGAATTGCTCTTTCGGCAGTATCGAACGTCGGGATGTTGGCTTTATGAAAGACAGTTCTGGCCTGTTCACTTGCTTGTCCCCCGATCCAGACCGTGAAGACCGGATATCTGGAACCGGCAAATACCTCCACCAACTCTTCGGCTATGTTCAAAGGTTTGGAAACAGCCTGGGGGACGTGGATAAAGAGAATTCCTTTGACTTCTTCAGCCTGCAAAAGAATTTCGGCCGCCCGGCGGTACCTGGCTGGAGTGGCATCGCCCATGATGTCCACCGGATTGTTCCTGCTCCAGTTTTCGGGCAGGATCTGGTTGAGTTGATCAACCGTTTCCGGGTGCAGCCGGGCCGGTTGCAGGCCATAGTCGGCCAGGGCATCCATGGCTATAACACCCAAGCCCCCGGCATTGGTTACAATGGCCATTTGGGGGCTGGGAGGTCTGGGTTGCTTGGCCAAAAGCTCCGCACAGTCAAAAAGCTCTTCAAATGTCTTGACCCGGACAATGCCCACCCGCTCAAACGCCGCGTCATACACTGCATCCACTCCAGCCATGGCCCCTGTATGGGATTTGGCCGCCCTGACTCCGGCCTCGCTTCGTCCGGACTTTAAAACGACAATAGGTTTGACTCTGGCTACCGAACGGGCCGCACTCATGAATTTGCGGAAGTTGCTTAAGCTTTCCACATACATAACAATGCTGCTTACATCGGAGCGGGTCCCCAAAAAGTCGATCATGTCTCCAAAATCCACATCCAGCATGGAACCCAGGCCGGCCAGGTAGCTGAAACCGATATTTTTCCTCCGGGACATATCCACGATTGTAGTACAAACTGCTCCGCTCTGGGATATGAATGCGAGCTTGCCGGCCAAGGGCACTTGGCTGGCCAAGGTCGCGTTGAAATGAGCCTTGGTACTGACTATACCTAAACAGTTAGGGCCGATAATGCGAATTCCGCAGTTGGCTGCGGCGCATCTTATCTTACTTTCGATCTCCAGCCCTTGAGGCCCGCTTTCCTTGCCACCGGAAGAAAGGATGACCGCCCCGGCGCAGCCCGTGGCTGCGCATTGTTCAATGGCCTCCGGGACCTGGGCGATGGGGATTGTCATCACCGCCAGATCCACGGAGGAGCCAATATCCAGGATTGAGGGCACTGATCGCATATTCAGGACACGTTGCCGCTCGGGGGTGACCGGATGGAGTGTTCCGCAAAATCCGGATTTTTGAAGATTTTGCAGCACAATCCGGCCCATGCTTCCTTCACGTTCAGTGGCCCCGATCACGGCCACCGATTTGGGATCGAAAACCCGGTCCAGATTGTAGATGGACATATTTTACTCACCTTAAGGAGCAGATTTTCTTGCAGCTATTGTGTCTCAGGGAAGACATGTCTGGTTTACGTTATTTTTGGGTCATCATGCTGCGGTCATAGGCTCCATTTTGGCGCACACTGAACAGGGAAACCGGGCAATGCCGAAACATTTTTTCAGCAGTAGTTCCGAACAAAATGCCAGTCAGATTACCTCGGCCTTTGGGGCCCATGACCATCAAGTCCGCTTTGTTTTCCCGCACGGCCTTGATGAGCTGTTCAAAAGGAACCCCGACTTTAATCACAAAAATTACATTTTGGGGATCCATTTCTGTTTGATTGAGCAAAGAATAAAAGTTTGTGTTCCGTTCCTGGCGTTGCCTTCCAATAAAGTTATTTACGTTAAGCTGTTCATAGCTCATATGTTCTACAAACCTGATCGCATCCACATCTCGCTGATTGATGACATTGACCATGAACAAGTTTGCAGAAAATGCCTTACAGACATCAGCAGCCTGACGTAAAACCGGTAAAGAATATTCGGAAAAATCGATAGCAGCCATAACTGTACGGATTGCACTCATTTCGGATCCTCCTGGAAAAGAGTTGTGACTGGAAGGTTTTTATTAACAACTAGGAACAGTCTTCATCAGCAAAATACTTTTCTTGGACCTGTATCCCTCCGTTTTGCAAACGTGTGTAGTCCATTTTCAGGCGGGCATTGGCTACATGTCTGTCTACGTGCAAATCATTTAGGTCTTTTGTTAGGTAACTTAGAGAATAAACTTTGGAAACAATATATTCCTCATTGTCAAAATAGAAAAAGAAGTCACCTATGAAAAGATATCCATCAATTTTATCCTTTTTGCCTTCGCATTGCTCTTCCTGCCGCAAAATTTTTTCAGTCCGCAGATGGATATCCAAAGAAATTTTATTCCCTTTTTGGGACAAAGAAATAAAGTCTTCCAGTCGATGTAGATCACTTTTTCTTTTGGATTTATATTCCATATTTTTTATCTCCTGTTCCTTGAAAAACGCATCTCAGATTGCCTGTTTCTTTATCCTATGGACAACTCCAGGTGAGCTTCAGGTATGGGATCTCCACACAAGCCTTCCATCCGGCGGGCAAAACGATAGATTTCATTGAGATTGGTCATCGGCGGTGGCTTTATTGTTTCCGTGTGGGCTATTGAGTTTTGGTTCAGGGAATCGAAAGCATCTTCAATCTCATCGGCCAGAAACTGCATGTTCAGGTCTATGAAATCATGGACCCTTTTTGCGTGCTGTCTGAGCTCCGGCCGATGTAAGAGATGGATGTTCAGAGCTTGTTGAAAAACGTACATGAGATTTTTCAGCTCATATTGATGGTATCCTTGGGTATAAAAGTATGGGGCTATGACCTGGACAGCATCAGATAATATGTATCTGTCTCTGGTTCTGATTGAAAAACTTAAAACCTGAAATATAAGATGCGTAAACCAAGATAAAAATGCCCGGTCTGCTGACCCAAGATGAGGAAATTTATACGATTGATTGCCTTGCAGAAGAGTTTTCAAGATGTCCTTGACCACCTTCTCCCGGGTTTCCTGCAAGGCTTGATGAATGAGCATGCTCCTTCTTTGGGGCACCCGTTGACTTATCATGTTCTCGTTGCGCAGCCTCCAGTTGTTCGGGTGGGTTCTCTGGTTTTCGACCATGAAGAGCAAGCGGCGCAGGATGTGGTATCTGGGCGTAGGTCTCCAGCCCAGTCTTTGATAGGTTTGATCGGCGTTGATGGTCAGTTGTTTGTCGATGTATTTGGCCATCCACGGCCGTTCAAAAGGCTCTTTGTTCACCAGTCGAAAGATCAGGTTTTGCAGGTGTAAGCCGAACCAGGCCAATGTTTTGGGGATAGAGAGGGCCATATGTTGGTGCCCAAAATGGTAATTGGTTGCTGCCTGAAACAGCGCCTTGTGGGTGGTGGCCCCATTGGGGCTGACATTGTAGACCCCAAGTTCCGGGAGCCTGTCTCGGACAGCCATTATGGTGCATAAGGCCTCAATGACATCATGTATGTGTATATAGGGAATAGCAAACTTACCTCTTCCGCCCAAAGCCCTGGAGAGCGGAGAATGAGACAGCCAGGACTCTAAAAGGGAATATACAGGAGGAAACTCGCACCAGTCGCTGTATACCGCGGCCAAGCGGACTATACAGGCCTGCAGATCTCCTTTGTGTCTGGCGATAATTTCTTCCGCCTGTCGCTTGCTCCGGGCATAGGGGAATTCAGCGGAAACAGGAGTGGATTCATCAACCACCTGTCCAGGGGGAGTGAACTCACAGGCAGCCAGTGAGCTGGAAAAAATAAATTGCTTGGCCTGTACATTATGTGCCAGATCCAAGACGTTTTGTGTACCTTTGACGTTTGTGAGCTGATAGGCTGGATTCTCTTTCTGACTGAAGTCGTAATATCCAGCTAAGTGCAAAACGCAGGCAATACCTTCGGATGGGTTTATAAACTGGCTGGCCCGGTGCATTTCTTTTTTGTCGGCAATATCGGCCTGTATCCAATGAATATTCGGGGAGTACTGAATTTCAGCTTCTTTTTGGGAGCGCCTGGCTAAGCAATAGAGCTGAAATCGATCGCATAAAGCCAAAACCAAGTGTCGACCGATAAATCCCGAAGCTCCGGTGATGACCAAAGCTCTAGGGGATGTAGGCATGGATGGGCACCTCCTGTTTGTCCCAAATTATCCCGGTTTCAGGGCCTGCGTAGAGCCTACACCCAAAAGGGACCACAAGAGAAGAAGATACGGCTGCAAAAATCCTTACCAGGAGTTGGCTGTCCTTTTGGCTCCCGAGGTGTCGAAATATTTTACAGGGTGTAAAAAAAAACAGAGGGAGTGAACTGGAAAACGCTTCCAGTCCACTCATCCTCTGTAAGGGGGGAAGCTTGGTTTATTTTCTTCTGCGCGAAGAGAAAACCCATCAGTTTCTGATGCGCCCAGAAGGTAAGCGCAAAAGAGGTTCATCCTCCGTTGATTGCGGATTCAACGCTTATGCCCAGCTTTTCCATCTTCGAATGCAAGGTTGGCCTGGACATGCCTAATATCTTGGCCGCCTGGGAGCGATTGCCCTTGGTTACGGACAGCGCTTCCTTGATGACTAATGCTGAAAATTGATCCATACAGGTGTCGAAGATATTGTCCGGTTTGTTCTTGAACATCTCTTGTATCCATGTATGCACAGAACGTTCCACATCCTGCCTTTGCCCTGAGCGCTCTCGTCCTGGGGCCGGAAAGGAGATGTCTTCGCTCTGGATAGGCATACCCCGATTGAAAATCAGGCTTTTTTGTAAAGTATTGGCCAGCTCACGGATATTTCCCGGCCAACGATAGGTCTGCAGGGTCTGTAGGGCTTCCTGGCTGATGCCTGGATTGTCCATACCCATCTCCACAGAGAAGCGCCCTAGGAGATACTCGGTCAGGGCCGGGACATCCTCCAGCCTGTCCCGCAAAGGCGGCATGGACACAGTGACCACCTTAAGCCGGTAGTAGAGGTCCTCCCTGAACCTGCCCTCGGCCACAGCCTGCTCCAGGTCTCGATTGGTGGCGGCCAGGATGCGTACATTCACCGGAATGACCTCCCTGCCACCCAGACGTTCGATGCTCCGCTCTTGCAGGAGGCGGAGCAGCTTGGATTGGATGGACAGAGGCATGTCGCCGATCTCGTCCAAAAAGACCGTGCCCTGGTTGGCCTGCTCGATCTTGCCCACACGCCGATGCACAGCTCCGGTAAAGGCCCCTTTTTCATAGCCGAAAAGTTCGCTTTCCAGAAGATTTTCCGGTATGGCCACGCAGTTAATGACCATAAAGGGGCGGCTGGAACGCTTGGAATGCTGGTATATGGCCCGGGATGCAAGCTCCTTACCGGTACCGGATTCGCCTCGGATCAGGACGGTGGCGTCTGTGGAGGCTACCCGGCCGATGGCCTTGTAAACCTCCAGCATGGCAGCGCTGCGGCCAATAATAGCTTCCCGCCGGACCTGGGTCGGCTCAGGATCCATATCCACGGGAGTGGCCATGAAACGGCCGGCCTCCAGGCCGCTGGCAATGGTCTTCAGCATTTCCGGAACGTCGAAAGGCTTGTATATATAGTCGAAGGCACCGATCTTTATGGCCTCAATGGCTGTTTCCGTGGTTCCGTATGCGGTGAAGATGATTACCGGCAGTTTGGGTTCCTGCTCGTGAATAGATTCCAGGGTTCGTATGCCGCTCATGCCCGGCAGGCGGACATCCAATACGACCAGATCCGGGCGCTGGGCATTCACCCTTTTCAGGCCCTCCTCGCCGGATAAGGCCCTCTGGACGGTATACCCTTCCTGATCCAGGATCTTAGCAAAGCTTTTGCTCAGCTGTTCGTCGTCATCAATGATCAGAATTCTGTTCATGGCTTTCCTCCTTCACCGGAAGGGCGATTTCGAATGTCGTTCCCTGCCCCGGTCTGGAGACGAACTGCATGGCCCCACCATGCTCTTCCACAATCCGGCTGACGATACTCAGGCCCAGGCCTGTGCCTTCCTCTTTGGTGGTGAAAAAAGGTTGCATAACTCTGCTTTGGATACTGGAGGCTATTCCCTCTCCATTGTCCTGGACCCAGATGACTAATTGGCGGCCTGAGCCTGTACCTCGCGTTTTGAGACTGATTTGAATCCATCCTCCGTTGGACATGGACTCATAGGCATTGATGATCAGGTTGATCAGGGCTTCTTTGAGCTGTTCCGGATCAGCCCACACCAAAGGCAGTTCCTTTGTTGCCTGGATATGGACCTGGACATTATGGGACTGCAATCTGTACTTGAGCAATTGCAGGGCGGAATCGATAATATCCTGGACCCGGCAGGCCTGCATCTTCAGTTTTGGAGGGCGGGCGAATTCCAGAAAGTTTTGAACAATATTGTCGATGCGGGTGATTTCTTCGGAAATGACGTCGAAGTCCTCCTTGTCGTTTTCCGAAAGCTGCAGGCTACGGCCTAAGGAGAAGAGACGCATCTTAATTGAGGTGAACGGATTGCGGATGGTATGGGCCACTCCGGCAGCCAGCTTGCCCACCAAGGCCATTTTTTCCGCCTGCTCCAAGTGCTCCCTGCTCCTGGTCAGTTCATTGTGGGCGAAATCGAAATCTTCGAGAAACCGGTGCAGGCTGGTGCTTAAAAATTCGACTTCATTGCGTTGGTCCTCGGGAGAGCTTCCTCCTGCTTCCTGAGCCAGCTGACGGATGGGATCCAAAATCTGACGATAGAGGATAAGGGCTAAAAAACCGGAGATGAGAACAAAGCAGCTGACGGCAAATACCACTATGATACGCAGGGATTCAGCCCTGGCCTGGCTCTCATGCCTGGCCTGCTGGATCCGGCTCCACTGGATCTGTTTATACGTTTCGCAAAGGTCCAGGATATCGAAAAACATGGATCGCTGCTCTTTGTGCAGGCTGGAAATGTATTTCTCTCCTGTTTTTTTTTGGTACGTCTGTATGGTCCGTTCCTTGAAATCGATATACTGATCATAAGTGGATTCAATCCTTTTCAGGAGTTCTTTTTGCTCCTTGGTTTGGGCCAACTCCAAAGCTTGCTGAAAAGAGCTCCAGAACGTTTGGCGGTAGGTACCCAGCTCCTGCAGCCATTTGGGATCACTGTCCAGGAAGTAATAGGTCAAAAATCCTTTCTGGTTGGATAGGGCCGCTTGCATCTCCTTGGCCGCTCTGTATGCTTTGATTTCCATTTCGACGATGGAGTTCACCGCCTCGTCGATATGCAACGTGTACCAGAGAATTGCACCTCCGCAGGCCACGGTGATCAAACCCATGCTGGTGATCAGGGCGAATATTTTTTGGCGTAAGCTGAGGTACATTCATGTATTCCTGATGAATGCTATACTTCCGGGAAATTTGACATAATTTTTTGGGCCAAAACGCCCAAAGAATGTTTTGCCGGATTGATCAAAATGAGCTTCAGTCAAAGGACGTAGACAGAGCATTCTTTACCGCCGCGTCCCGGATGCAGTCTTCGTGTGCTCGCTTCTTATCTACCGCTTCCAAGACTTTTCCGACCAACTCATCAATGTCACAAGGTTTCATCAAGTGTTCAGACGATTGGTCATGGCCTCCACAAATTGCACCTCAACGTCTACAAGCAGAATGAATGTATCTTTCATAATCTGGCTCTCCCTTGGGTAGAGGGTTTTCTGGAATTGATATACCGACTGGCCCCTCTACTCCATCTATTGACTTTCTAGAATCTGCCTGGCCGTATCCAGGATGCCTTCCGGAAACCCAACCACCTGATAGGTACCCAAGAAGCCGATGATCCAGACTACGAACAGAGAAAGGACCCACAAGAACAGCCCGTATTTGACGAAGTCCAGGGGGGTTATAGCCCGATCACCTGTATCCGGATAAGTCCCCAATCCGTAAACAATGGCGTTATTCGGTGTGCCCACAATCAAGAAGTGGGCAAAGGAGGTGGCGAAGGCTACGGCCATTCCTGAGGCCCATGGCTCAGCCAAATGCCCGGACATGATGCCCATGGGAATGACGATGGGTCCGAGAAGAGCTGTAGTTCCGGCATCGGACATGAAGTTGGTCATCAGTCCGGAAAAGGCGGACAATCCGACCCACAGTCCAAAGCCTTCGCTGATGCCTACGGCATTGAGGGTCCCCAGGACGCTTTGGGCCAGCCATAAGGCAGCCCCGCTCTCCTTGAGCAGCGCCCCCAAGGTTAAGGCACCGCAGTACATAAACCATGCATCCCAGGAAATACCGCTTAAGATCTTTCTCCATTCAGTGACCCGAAAGATTACTGGAATAAGCAGGGCCAGCAAGGCGGGACCGCCCAAACCCAGGTCATGACCACCGAATATCCACAAAATCAATATGAGCACAAGCATGCCTAAGGTGACGAATTCTGCATACTTCATCCGGCCCATGCGTCTGGTTTCCTCCTTCATGGCCTGCAGACCGGGAGTCAAGTCTTTGTGCTTGATCTTGCGGGAAAAGAAGAGAAGCATGTATACGGCGACCAGAAGACCCAGAATGGGGACCATGGGGAAGCCGTATTTCATCCAGGTAAAGAAATCCATGGACACATCATATCCTTCCCAAAAACCCATCATGATCACGTTACGGCCTCCGGCTGCCGGAGAACCCACTCCACCCACATTCAAGGCAAAACACAGAGTGAACAAGAGGAACTTGGCCAGGGCCGGGTCGTGCTCTATCCTGCCTTGAGGGCTGTTATAGGAGACGGCTCCGAAATATACAGCCATCATTACCGGGGTCATGAAGGCGCACATGGCATGGGCGGAGATAAAGGATCCCAGTATGGCCATGCTGATGCACAAAACGAAAATCGGGAGGTAAAACCCTCTGGTCCATCCCAAAATCCAAGTTGCTAAGCGCTTATGCAGGCCCACATCAACCACGACCACTCCCATTGCCAAAACTCCAAGCAGGAAAAGGGGGGCATCGCCGGCAAAGGTTTGACCAATCATCTGCCGGGGCAACAGGCCCAGGAAATAGGCCAAAAGGGGCATTAGTATCCCGGTCAGGCCAATGGGAATGGCCTCGGTAGCAAAGAAGATAATGGCCATGGGTATGATACCCAGGACGGTCATTGTCTTGTTAGCCGCTTCTTCAGGGCTATCGGCAATCCCCCACTTCTGCATTTGAGCGGCGAACCCATTTTCGGTGACGATATCCACCAGGCTCTGCGGTGTGGGCAGAATAAACCCGATGAGGGCAAAAATACCCGCGCCCACGCAGAGCCATAGGATTTTGTTGGCCAGGATCCCGCCCCCATTTCCATTGTTTATGTCGTGACTCATGTCTTATTTCCTCCATTTGCCGGCGACTTTTGGACGCACCTTACCTGTCCCGGAATCATGCTCCAGCTGTAAGTATTTGTTATTCAAGTACTATTTCTTCCTAAGTACTGAGAGGGGAGATGAAATGATCTCATTAACTTTAGCTTGCCGGATCCGTTCCTCCTGATTCGCCTTGCGGGCATAGGCAGTGTTGACCTTCATGATCAGATCCTCGGTATTGGTGGGCTTGAGGAGGTAATCAAAGGCCCCGAGCTTCATGCCTTCAATGGCCGACTCCACTGTGGCGTGTCCGGTGAGCATTATCACTTCGGTGAGGGGCTTTGCCTTTTTTATTTCCCGCAAGGTCTCAATGCCGTCCTTCCCCGGCATAGCAACGTCCAAGATCACAACATCGAAATTGTACTTGGCTATTATCTCCAGGGCCTGGTCACCGCTCAGAGCTGTGGTCACGTCGTAATCACGGAGTTGGAGTCGTTCGGCCAAACGGCTCACAAATTGTTCCTCGTCATCGACCACAAAGACGCGTATCTTCATTTTTTTCCCTCCTGCGAAGGGGTTATGGCACAGGTCTGGATGAGTTTGCCTATCTGCGAGAACACGTCCACCAGCCTGAGGACTCCGACGATCTCTTGGCCCTGGAGGACCAAGAGGGATTGGCGTTGTCCGACTATGAGCTGGTGGACAGCCACCTCCAGTGTGTCTTCAGCCTGAACGAATTCAGAATTACTCGGAGTATACATACAATCCCTCACCTTGATGGAGGCCGCTTTCCGGCATAAGTCCATCAAGGGACGATCATAGAGCCCGAAGCTGGAAATCATGTTCCGCAGAAAGGATGGGCTGAAACCGCTGGCGGATGTTCTGTCTGTGGCCTTGGAATCGAAAAGGTCGTTGTATTTGGGTTCCAGGGAACGCAGCACGTCCAATTGGCTCAATTTGCCGACCACTTTTCCGGTCTGGTTGAGGACCAACACGGCCCGATGCGGATACCGTCGTTCTTTGGCTTCGGCCAGGAAGCGCTTTTGAGCCTCTTCTAAAGCCTGGACCGCTTCGTGCAGCAGGGCGTCTTCCTGCACTGTTGCGTAATCCTGCAACGGGACCATAAGATCTTTGACCCGTATGACTTTCATTCTTCCCCCTCGTGTCCCGGATCGTTTGTTGTTCGAAAAACGACCGGCTTTTCCGTCCTTTTTGGTTTCTTGTTTTCCTCCAACCATTTTCTTCCCAGATCAGCTCCCCCAAGTTGAGCCAAGCTACCTGCTGTCAAATGGTCTTGCATGGAACGCCAAAAACCGCGTTTGTTTTCCTGGCGTTTCTTTTCCCTCCAGGCTTCCTCGAGTTTGGAGAGCAAACCAGGCCAGGAGAATGGGGACTGCAATTCATCAAAGGCCCCGTTGCGCATGGCCCGAATGGAAAGTTTAATCTCTCCTTTAGGGATCAGGCAAATAATTTGCGTCAAGGGTTGTCTGGTTTTGATTCGTTGCATGAAGTAGATTCCCTTGGCCTTAAGGTCGAAGAGGTCTATCAAGGCCACATCGGAGCTGTCTGCCAAGCAGGTCTCGAGTTCCATCTCGTTTGTGGCTTGGCCAATCTCTTCGACCTTGGGGGCCAGGATTTTGCTCATGTGCTCTAAAAATCCGTGATTTGCTCCCACTAGTAGGACCTTCATGCCCACCACCCAAGGCTTGTCCAGCCGTTTAGGATTTCTTTTTTTTCCTCTGCTCCATCATTTCCCGGGCAGACTTCATGTCTCCGGCCTCTGCATAAGTGGCCGCACTCATAGTGTCTTCCAGGCTTTGATAGGCGCCCTTAATGGACCGGATCAGCTTGTCAATGCTGACTGGTTTCTGTAAGTAATCGTAGGCCCCCAAGCGTTTGGAGATCCTTTCGTCCTCCTCCGAGCCGTGCCCGGTGAGGATAATGACTTGGACATTCGGGTAGTTCTTTTTAAGCCGTTCCAAAACTTCCAGGCCGTCGATGCCGGGCATGCGAAGGTCGAGGACCACAACGTCAGGGATTTCATCGGTCACCAATTCCAGGGCCTGTTCCCCATCGTAGGCGATCTTGGAGTCCAATTCCCGCATTTGAATGCGCTCGGATAGGGAGTTGACAAAATCTTTTTCGTCGTCGACCAAAAGCACTTTGATATTTTTCATGATCTATTCTCCTTATAATGTCCGGGATTACAT
>CAZUER010000062.1:0-22317 GCA_964619345.1 uncultured Desulfohalobiaceae bacterium | reverse complement strand
CCCTGGCCCCTCCCTCCCGCCTGAAAGACAGGCGGGAGGGAGGGGAATCAGAGGAAGAAAAGCTTCGAACCGATACCGGACAATGCACGTATGACAGGGCATGAGTGTAATATCAGAGGCCAGAGGAGAAAGGAAATTATTTCCAAATACATACACCTGCCAGGAGAGGAGATGTGATGACTGAGTTGCTGGAAGGCGTTGTTCCCTATCCGCCTGAGGATGTTCAAAGGTACAATCATTTCCGCTGGTGGTACGGTCTGCCCCTGGGAGATGTCCTGGATCGGGCGGCGGACGTTCTGCCGGATAAAGAGGCTTTTGTGGACGACCAAACCAGGCTGAGCTTTGCCCAGGCCCGGGATATGGCCGACAGGCTGGCTTTGGGCCTGGTGGAGGCCGGAATAAAGCCCCTGGACCGGGTCCTGGTCCAGCTGCCCAACTGGAATGAGTTCGTTTATGTGTATTTCGGCCTGCAAAAGCTGGGAGCCATCCCTGTCGTATTGATAGATCGCTACCGACAATTTGAAATCGAGCATTTGGGACGGCTCTCCGGAGCCACGGCCTGGATTGGGCCTGTGGAATACAAAAAGACCGATTACCGGCCTATAATCCAGGATGTGCTAGCTGCAGCTTTGGATCTGCAGACCGCGATCACTGTGCGGGGCCAAGTGGAGGGCTGGTTGAGCCTGGACAGGCTTATGGCCCGGGAGCCGAGCCCGACCGATGGGGAGCGTTTAGCCGCCCTGCGGCCGGATCCCATGCAGGTGGCCCATATGGGTCCAACCGGGGGGACTACCGGGGCTCCCAAGATCGTGCCCAGAACCCACAACAGCCTGATCACCGGATTCGACTTCTGCTCCAAGGCCTGGCAGCTGCACTGCGAAGACGTCACTCTCCTCCCCGGACCCATCGGGCACGACTTGACCTACAGCAAGGGGTTTATCGGCAGTATCCTGTCCATGGCCAAGGTGGTCTTTTCCGATTCCACCGCGAACAAGGACCTCTTTCAGACTATTGAACGGGAAAAGGTGACCTCTCTTGTGTTAGTTCCCACCCTGGCCCAAAGGATGGTGCAGTTTGAAGATCTGGACAGGTACGATCTGAGTTCCCTGACGAAAATGCATAGTGCCGGCGGGGCCAGCCATCCGGATCTGGTCCGGGAGGTGACCCGGAAGCTGAATATGAAGTTCTACAACGGATACGGCTCCACAGAGGGGATCACCACCATCACCAGACCCTACGATGACGTGGATACTGCATGCAGGAGCGTGGGCAAACCCACCTGCCCCTATGATACATATAAAGTTATTGATCCCCAGGAAAACGAGCTTGCTCCCAACCAGGAGGGGGAGTTGGTCCTCAAGGGACCGGGAGTGTTTACCGGATACTATCGAAGTCCGGAAGAGAACCACAAAGCATTCACTGCCGGCGGGTTTTTCAAAACCGGAGACCTGGCCAGGATCGATGAGCGTGGATACATCACCTTGACCGGACGTTTCAAGGAGATGATCAACCGCGGAGGGGAAAGTATCAGTGCCACGGAGATCGAACGGCTCATCTCCGAGCATCCCCAAGTAGCGGCAGTGGCTGTGATCCCCATGCCGGATCCGGATTTGGGGGAACGGGCCTGTGCCTATATAGAACCAGCCCAAGAGGCCCGTCTTTCTTTCCAGGAGATCATATCTTTTTTGAAGTCCAGAAAGGCCTCGGTCCTGCAGTTGCCGGAACGTATCGAGTTCATAGAGGCCATGCCTTACACCCAGGCCCAGAAGTTGAACAAAAAGGCCCTGGTCCAGGATATTAAGCGCAAGCTGGGCGCTGAGAGTTAGACCTTGAAGGTGAGGGCGGGGTGTGGACCGGAATGCTATAAAGATACTCTTGGACGAAAAGTGTGGATTTTTCTGTAAGACAAAAGATATTTAGTGACTTACACCTCAAATGCTGTCATAAAAAACAAGAAAAATATCCTTCTTCAATCTCTTATATCTGTGTCAATCTGTGTGATCTGTGGACATAAATCTTTTTTTATTTAACTATGTAAGAATTTTTGACTGTCGAGTAAAAAACAGGAGGTAGAAGATACTATGTCGGAGCGCAAAGAGATATGTACCGATTGCACCTTGTGTGTCCATAGTTGCGGATGCCGGGTCACGGTCGAAGATGGAAAGGCCGTGGACATTCAGGGCCTGGAGAGCCATCCCCTGGTTCAGGGGAATTTGTGCTGCAAAGGGGAAGCGGCCCTGGACAGCATCTATCACCCGCAGCGGCTGAAGACCCCATTGAAACGCCAAAATGGAGACTTTGTCCCCATTTCCTGGGAGCAGGCCCTGGATGAGATTGCAGATAAGCTGCTGGAATTGAAAAAAGACTTCGGGCCGGAGGTGCTGGGGGTTTTCAGCGGCTCCATCGGAGTGGAGAACTACGAAATCGCCGGTCTGACCCAACGATTTATGGCCGCGTATGGGTCCCCGAACTTCTTTTCCGTGGAGAGCGTCTGCTACCGGATGCGCATCAGGTCCAGGCAGATCACCTTCGGCAAGTACCCCACCGAGGAGTTGGACTCCAATCTGTACATCCTGTGGGGTCACAACCCAGAGGCCTCGGACCCGCCCCTGAAGCTGGCTCTGGACCGGAATCTGGAAAAAGGGGCCAAGCTGGTGGTCATCGATCCCAAACGCATTCCCCTGGCCGACCGGGCAAATATGTATCTGGGTATCAGGCCGGGGACGGACGGGGCCCTGGCCCTGGCCCTGATGCAGGTCATCGTGGACGAGGGTCTGTATGATGAAGACTTCATCAATGCATATACAACCGGTTTCGACCAGCTGGCCTCCTATGTCCGGGAGTTCACTCCGGAGTGGGCCGAGGAGATCACCTGGGTCCCGGCAGAGAAAATCCGGGAACTGGCCAGACTCTTTGCCACCACTAAGGGGGCGGGCATCTATCAGGGTACCAACACCCAGGACCAGACCATCAATGGGACCCAGAACAGCCGGGCCTTTGCCATCCTGCAATCCATTACCGGAAACATCAACGTCCCCGGGGCTTGGACCATCAGCCCCAGGCTGAAGTTGGGCAACACAACCCTTCCAGTCCAGGGAAAACCCCTGGGCGTGGATGAGTATCCCCTGTTTTACGAGCTCTGGGGCCGTAAGAGTCCCTACGGGATCGTGTCTATGGTCCCGGAAGCTATTCCGGACAAACTGAAGGCCTTTATCGTTGAAGGGGGAAATCCTCTGATGTCCATGCCGGACAGCAAGGCCTTTGAAGAAGCTTTCAGCAAGCTGGACCTGCTGGTTGTCCAGGACATGTTCTTGACCAAGACCGCCGAGCTGGCTCATTACGTCCTGCCGGCCTGTTCCCATCTGGAGAAGTGGGGACTGGCTTATACCTATAACGTGGTCCATTGCATGCCCTACCTGATGCTCAGGAAGAAGTGCATTGAACCCTACCATCAGAGCTGGTCGGAATGGAGATTCTTCACTGAGCTGGCGGCCAGGATGGGCATGGCCGACAAGTTTCCCTGGCGGTCGGAAGAAGAGCTGGTGGCTTTTGAGCTGGAGCCGACGGGTATGTCCTTTGATTACCTCTTCAATGAAAGACCGGAAGGAGACTATTATCAACAAAAAAACTATACCATAGATGAAAAGACATTTAAGACGCCTTCCGGAAAGATCGAAATCTACAGCCAGACCTTGGCCGATTACGGATTCGACCCCCTGCCCAGCTATCAGGAGCCGGCCAACAGCCCCAAGAGCTCGGACAGGGACTTTTTGAACAAATATCCCCTGATCCTGTCCACCGGTAACCGGGATCTCTGTTATACCCATGCCCAGCACCGAAATGTAGACGCCTTAAAGGAGGAGTCACCGCAACCTGAGGTGGAGATCAGTCCCAAGACGGCCCAAGATTTCGGTATCCAAAATGGGGATGGGGTATTTGTTGAGACATATATGGGACATATCCGGATGCAGGCCAGGGTGGAGGACAGGGTCATGGATAATGTGGTCCTTTTGACCCACGGCTGGCCCGGACAGGCCAACGCCAACTGCCTGGTGGATGCCAAGTGCCGGGAGCCGATTATGGGCTATCCGGACATGAAGTCCTTGATGTGTACTTTGCGCAAGGCCTAAAAATATTTCAGCTTTGCCTCAGGCAAAGCTGAAATATTTTTATAGGGCAAAAAACTGTGGCCTGCTCTTGTCACCTTCCCCTGTCAGCCTGTAGACTGTCAGCATCTGAAGAAAGAATGTTTTTGGGGCAGAAACGGTTTTTTCCCCAGGGTAAGCATCTTCAGCGGACCGTTTTGATCAGACCTGCGGAGAAGGCCGGCTGGATCAAGGGGGAGCTTATGACGACGGGTTCGGTTCAATTTTCCCGGACTTTGGATATCTTCAGCCGCAGTGTGGTGTTTCGGGGGCTGCCTGAGCATGAACTCCAGGGCCTGGCCGGTCAGACCTCCTGGGAAAACCTGGCCAAGGGGGAATACGTTTTCCGGGCCGGCAGCCCGTGCACCGCATTTCATCTTGTTTTGCAAGGATTGATCAAGACCTCGGTCAGTTCGATCTACGGGACCAAAATCACCTACCTGCTTTCCGGACAGGGAGAGCCCTTGAATCTGATCGGTCCCTTTACCGGCAAGCCCCGCCTCCTGGAGGCTCAAGCCATACAGAACTCCGTGGTGGGAAGCATTCCGCGGCAGGAGTTTACGGCCTTCGCTTTCGACCATCCCCAAGTGATCACAAATGTCATCAATACCCTGGGCTTGGCCATCGACAGCGCCAACAACCGGGTCATCGACTTATTGGAAAAGAAAGTGGACCAGCGCCTGTACAAGGTCCTGTATACCTTGTATGTGAAGTTCGGTCCCCGGCTCGACTTCACCAGCAAGGAGCTGGCCGATTTGGGGGGGACTACGGTGGAATCGACCTTACGGTCCATGAACACCCTGCGCAAACTGGGCTTGATTCAGACCAGGCGTGGCCATATTCATATTTTAAAGCCGGAGGAGTTGAAAAGATACGGAGAGGACGTCCTGTGGGTATAAAGATTTCAGGACAGCGCTGCCCTGAAATCTTTATAATATGACGACCATCATAGAGCAAAGTCTCTACCTGGGATAATCTGCTCAGAATGTGGACAAGCCATCAAATTTTTTGCCCTGAAGGGCAAAAATTTGTCAGATTTGTGGAGCAAAGCTGACCTGGAGCGACTATGTATCCAAAAGCAGATGTTTGCTGGAATCCAGTCTTGGAGACCCTGCCCAGAGAGAGACTGCAGGCCCTGCAACTGAAAAAGTTCAGGCGCATCATGCACTGGGCTTATGAGCATTCGCCATTCCACAGAAGATTGTATCAGGAGGCCGGGGTGGAACCTGGGGACATCAATTCCATGCAGGACATCGCCCGGGTACCCAAGGTGGAAAAGGCCATGATGCGCGATATCCAGAACAAGGAGCCGTATCCGTATGGAGATATGCTCTGCGTTCCCCTGGAGCAGGTCACTGCCTACCGTCAGACCAGCGGTACCACCGGACAGCCGGTATATCAGCCTGATACCTGGCAGGACTGGGAGTGGTGGGCCGAGGCCTGGGCCACCATCCTTTATGCTCAGGGATACCGGTCCTCGGACCGGGTCTTTCTTCCCTTTGGCTATAACGTGTTCGTGGCTTTCTGGGCCGCCCATTACGGAGCAGAAAAGCTGGGCTGCGAGGTTGTTCCCGGCGGGGTGCTGAATACAGAGGCCAGACTGCTCAAAATGCGCGAAGTCCGGGCCACGGCCTTTATGGCTACCCCGACCTATGTCTTGAACATGGCCGAAACAGCCAGGAAAAAGCTGAACATCGATCCGGTCCGTGATCTGCATATTCAACGCATAACCTGTGCCGGTGAACCGGGAGCCAATATCCCGGCCACCAAAAAGCGCATGCAGGAGGCTTGGGGGGCCAAGGTCTTTGATCATATCGGGGCCACGGAGATCGGGGCCTGGAGCTTTGAATGTGCAGAACAGCCCGGGGGATTGCACGTCAACGACAGCCTCTTTCTGGTCGAAATTGAAGATCTGCAAAGCGGGGAGATCATCCAGGAGCCGAATCGACCGGGCAAGATGGTCATCACAGCCCTGGACAGATACGCCCAGCCCTGCATCCGCTTCGACTCCAAGGACATCATTCAGTGGCATGAGCAAAAGTGCTTATGTGGCCGGACCTACCGGCTGATCAAGGACGGGGTGCTCGGCAGGACCGACGATATTACCAAGGTCAAAGGCGTCCTTTTGGCTCCCACGGCCATTGAAGAAGTGGTTCGAGGCATACCGGAGCTGAGCAATGAATATGAAGTGGTTGTGACCAAAAGGGCGGATGTGGACGACATTTGTCTGAAAGTGGAGCTGCATCCGGAGGCGGAGAGCAAACAGACCGATGTGCAGGCCAGATTGGAAGAGGATTTGCGGCTGAAAACCAACTTACGGTACAATATTTCCTTTCATCCCCACGAGTCCCTGCCCAGATATGAATTAAAGGCCAAGAGGTTCAAGGACCTGCGCAAGCAGGAGGGACAGGAGTGAGACATGTATGAAAAGAGCCTGCAGGAGCAACTGAAAACAGTACAGGAGCTGAAAGCGTGTGCCCAAAAGCTGGAGGAGAATTCTCTGGGCATTCAGGCTCTAGAGGCCAATGTGAGGAGAATTCTGGCCAGTGTATACATGCTGGAGATGAATCTGGAAGCTGTGGAACCTTTAAGGACAGAGGACAGATGACAGAGGACAGAAGACGGAGGACAGAAGACGGAGGACAGAAATACAAAGAGAGAGATTGCCAATCTTTTCCGCATTTCAAAACACATAGACATTTTGCAGGGGTCTCATCAGGTGATGCAATACAATGGGTCAAACAAGGAGGATTCCCATGGCCAGGAAAATCGCAGGATTAACTTTTGTATCTTTTGTGTTGGCAGTATTCATGTGTTCAGGAGGGGTCCAGGCGGCAACTTCATTGGAGTTTGCCTCCTACTTTCCCACGGCGGCCAAACAATCCCAGCTTTTGGAGGAATTCAGCCAGGAAGTCAAAGAACGGACCAACGGTGAGCTGGTTGTATACTTCCATGGTGGAGGGTCATTGTTAGGAGCCACCAAGATCTACGATGGGGTCACGCAAGGGATGGTGGACATCGGCTTTTCCCATATTGAGTATACCAGGGGCAGATTCCCGGTCACCGAACTTCTGGATCTCCCCCTGGGTTATCCCAGCGCCTGGGTAGCCACCCATGTGGCCAATGACTTTTATAACAAATTTCAGCCCGAAGAATGGGAGGACAGTCATGTCCTGTGGTTCAATACCTCACCGGTGAACAGCATTATCACCAGGGACAAGCCGGTGAAGAAGCTGGAAGACCTGCAAAACTTGTCCCTGCGGGGGCCAGGGGTGATCGGGGATGTGGTCAAGGCCCTGGGGGCAACTCCCAAGCCGGTGCCTATGGTCGAGGCCTATGACGCCATCTCCCGCGGGGTTGTGGACGGGTCGATGACCCCTATTGAGACCCTGTTTTCCTTTCGATTGTCAGAAGCCATAAATTATGTGACCAACTGCTGGAGAGCCTCCAATGTGTATACGTTCTTTGTGGTCATGAATAAAAATACCTGGGAGGATCTTTCTCCCGAGCACCAAAAGATTTTGGCCGCTATGAGCAAGGAATACACTCAGAAGGCTGCCCAGGTCTGGAATGAAGTGGATGTGAGAGGTTATGAACAGGGCACAAAGGAAGGGGTGGAGTTCATCAGCCTCAGTCCTGAGGAAATGGCCCGCTGGGAAGAGGCGGTGCAGCCGGTTATCGAGGATAAGATCGACAAGCTGGTCGAAGCCGGCCATTCCCGGGATAAGGTTATGGACATGATCGAGTTCATCCAGGAGAGGACAGAGCATTGGACCCAGAAACAGATTGAAAAGGGGATCAAGTCTCCGACCGGGCCGGCGGAGATGATGATGGACTAGTGCTTTGGCACATCTGACGTTGTGCAAATAAAGAACCCTCCCCGGCCCCTCCCTCCCGCCTGAAAGACAGGCGGCAAGGAGGGGAATCAGAGAGGAAACCCCTCCCTGTCGCCTGAAAGACAGGTGGCAGGGAGGGGAATCAGAGAGGAAATTGTATTGACGATGGATATTTGGGGGATCACCAGGATACATAGCTAGTTATTTTTATTGACGGAAGGTGATGGCTGAATTGGGTATGATAATTATGCTCTATCATATTGACTTTGTAGTTGTAATCTAAAACCTCAAGCTTTGAACCGGCAAGGTCTCAGGAGATTCCCATGAACGGTGGGCAAGGCAACTGGCTGCTGGCTCTGGAAATGAGAACCCACAAGCTCAGTGTGTGGATGGAGAGAATAGGGGCGGTGGCCATCTTTGGAATCGTGGCCTTCCCGTGTATAGACGTGGTGGGAGGGAAGCTCTTCCAGACCCCCCTGCCGGGGTCATATGAGCTGGTGGTCTTTTGTCAGTTGTTGGGAATCCCCTTTGCTGTAGCCGCCTCCTTACTTAAGGGAAAGCACATAGCAGTGGACATATTTGTGAATATGATGTCTCGGCGGATGCAGGGGGTGGTCAATTCTTGTGTGGCCCTTTTGGGGCTGGGTCTGTTCTCTGTCATCTGCTGGCAATCCCTTTTGTACGGCGCCTCCCTGAAGACAGCAGGTGAAGTCAGCGGGACCATAGGCATTCCCTTTTATCCTTTCGCCTACGCCCTGGCTTTATCCTGCATCCCGGTATGTCTTATATTCATCGTCACCTTGTGTGAATCGATCCGGAAAGTGGTCAGCTTGAGGTAGGTGGCGGGTGCATAAAATTTTTTTGCACACACCAGAGGCCAGAGGACAGAAGACAGAGGTCAGAGGCCCGCTTTGCCTCCGGCCTGAGACGTTCAGTTTGATCGGGGAGAAACTTACGATGTTTCAACAAGAATTAGGATGGGTTATGATTTTTTCTTGCTGAACACTGAACACCGAATACTGAACACATTAAGGAATGCCCTCTGCAATCTGCGGTTAGATCTCCTCAGGAGTATTATGGACAATGTCACTGTCGGCCTGTTGGGCGTTTGTTTGCTGCTTCTTTTGTTTTTGCTGCGGGTGCATATAGCCTTTGCCATGGCCATGGTGGGAGCCCTTGGCTATGCCTACCTGATGTCCTTTGATGCCGGGATGAAGATTTTGGTCCGGGACATCTTTGAGCAATTCTCTTCGTATCCCCTGACGGTCATCCCCGCTTTTGTCCTTATGGGCTGTTACGCCTTTGCTTCCGGTATCAGCGAGCGTCTGTACAAGGCTGCCAATGCCTGGTTCGGGCAGCTGGCAGGCGGGTTGACCCTGGCTACCATTGTGGCCTGTGCCGCTTTTGCTGCCATCTGCGGCTCTACCTCGGCCACTGTGGCCACCATGGGCAAGATAGCTTTGCCGGAGATGAGGAAGTTCAAGTACAAAGATACGTTAAGCACCGGGAGTATAGCCAGCTCAGCCACATTGGGGATCCTCATTCCTCCCAGCACGGTGTTTATTGTCTATGGGATATTGACTGAACAATCTATTGGGGATTTGTTTGTGGCCGGCATTGTGCCGGGTATTATTCTGACCATTCTCTTCGCCTTGACCGTGGTCATTTTGTGCTATTTGAGGCCGTCTCTGGGACCGAAGGGCCCATCCGTAGGATGGAAGGACAAGTTTCGATCTTTGACCGGGATCATCGAGGCCCTGATTTTGTTCCTCTTAACTATCGGGGGCTTGTTTTTGGGCTGGTTCACCCCGACTCAGGCCGGAAGCATCGGGGCGGCCGGGGCCATCCTGATCGGAGTGGTTCGGCGCAAGCTGTCCTGGAAGGATTTTGTCAGCTCCACCAAGGACGGGCTGCAGATCTCGTGCATGATCCTGTGGCTTATTGCCGGGGCCACGGTGTTTGGTCATTTCATGACCATCTCCAGGGTGCCTCTGATGCTTATGCAATGGGTGCAGGGCTTGCCTTTCTCCGCCCACGTGATCATGATTTTCATCTGCCTGCTCTATTTTTTGGGAGGGCTTTTCATTGACGCTATGGCCTTAATAGTGCTAACAATACCATTTATATTCCCGGTGGTTTTGAAGTTGGGATTTGACCCCATCTGGTTTGGAGTGATTATCGTCTTGGTCAGCGGTGTGGGTGTGATCAGTCCTCCAGTGGGGGTCAATGCGTACGTTATGAAGGGTTTGGCCCCGGAAATCCCTTTGGCCAGTATTTTTAAAGGAATATCCTACTTCATCCTGCCCATCATTGTATGTATCGCCATCTTGATGGTTTTTCCAGGGCTGACAGCATTTTTGACTTAATTGGCCAGTGAGGAGGTGTACAGCCTATGGTTCCTGAAGTGAAAACTCTGCTTTTTGTTACCGACCTTTCCCAAAGCTCCCGGCATGCCTTTTATTATGCCGCCAGCATAGCCAGCTTTTATAAAGCCAAAATAGATATATTGTATCCCATGGAAGACATCCAGGGGAGTATGAAGAATTACATATTCGGCCTTTTAGGAGATGAATTATATAAGAAATATGAAGAGCAGAAGGCCGATCATGCCAGGTCAGTGCTTATTGGGAAAGAAAAAGACAGCACCAGAGTGCAAAGAGCTTTGGAAATCTTAAGCGATGATTCCATCGAGAAGCTCAGAGAAGATAAAAGACTTGTAAAACAAATGATAGTTAAGAATAGGGAAACTGATATTACTGAAGAAATATCGAATCAATGTCAAAATGAAAGCTATGATATGATAGTTGCTTCCTATAAGTGTTTTTCTGAGCTCCACGACCTGAGGTCAGGTGCAAAGATAAAGAAAACAATGAAGATGACCAATATTCCCATATTGCTGGTTCCCCCTCATGATGAGGAAATCGAAGAAGAATAATACGGAAGGAGCTGATGGATTTACATGCCTATTGCCCGGACAAGCTGGTCAGCCCTGAAGATGCAATAAGGAATATTTCCAACGGCAACCGGGTTTTTATCGGCACGGGATGCGGTGAGCCGCAAAGTCTTATTCGGACCATGGTAGAGAATGAAATTCTGCAAGATATCATTATCTACCAGATGTTTTCCTATACCCTGTCTGATTATGTGCATGATCGGTCTTTCTTGGATCGCTTCTCCATCAAGCTCTTTTTTATCAGTTACCACATGCGGGAAGCGGCCTTTGAAGGCAAGATCGACTACATGCCCGCCTATCTCTCCCAGATCCCGGATCTTTTCGATTCCCAGCGCATAGGTTTGGATGTCGCCCTGGTCCAGGTAAGCCCCCCGGACGAGTTTGGATTTTGCAGTTTAGGCATTTCGGTAGACATTACCCTGGCCGGGGTCAGAAACGCCAAAAAAGTCATAGCCCAAGTGAATAATCAAATGCCCCGGACCTTGGGGGACAATTTCATCCATGTGGACGATATCGATTATCTGGTCTGCCGGGATGAACCCCTGGTGCAGATGGTGCCCTCGGATAAGAATGTGGAAGTAGTGCAGCGCATCGCTATGTACATCAATCAGCTGGTTGATGACGGGTCGACGCTGCAGATAGGTTTTGGACATCTCCCTGATGCCGTTTTGCGGCATTTAGTGAATAAAAAGGACTTGGGGATACATACTCAGGTGATAACGGAAGGATTTTTACCGTTACTGAAAAAAAAGGTCATCACCAATAAAAAAAAGAATTACCTGCCGGGCCGGGCCGTAACCTCCCTGTGTATGGGTTCTCGTGAGTTGTATTCCTATGTGCATAACAACCCCTTATTTTATTTTCGGCCTTCTGATTTTGTCAACGATCCGAATGTGATCGCCAAAAACGAGAACTTCATTTCCATCAGTTCAGCCCTGGAAGTGGATCTCACCGGCCAGATTTGTTCCGACTCCAAGGGGTATCTGTTTTACAGCGGGATCGGGGATCAGGTGGATTTCATCCGGGGCAGCAATATGTCCAAGGGCGGGTTTTCCATCGTGGCCCTTCCCTCTACCGCCCAGAATGGTCAGGCCTCGCGAATTGTGCCCCATTTGAGTGAAGGAGCCGGGGTGGCCACGACCCGGGGGGACGTGGATATTGTGGTCACTGAATACGGCATCGCCGAACTGCACGGGAAAGGCATTTATCAGCGGGTCATGGAGCTTTCCCAGATCGCTCATCCCAGATTCCGGGAGGAGCTGATCGAAGAGGCCAAGAAGAGACGGTACATTTTTCATGACCAGCTGCCTCCATCGAAGCAAGACCTCATCTTTTTGGAAAACTACAAATATCATAGGGAGCTGCCGAACAATAAGACAGTAGAGTTTCGTCCTCTGCTCCCGTCTGACGAATTTGCCTTCCGGAACTTCTATTACTCCCTGAAGGCAACCACTATCTACTATCGTTTTTTTCAGAAACGGAACGTCTTTTCCCGGGAAATGCTTCAGAAACAATGGGCTGCGGTGGATTATCGCAAGAACATGAGCATCATCGGTATGCTGCCCAAGGGAAAGCATAAAGAGATCATCGCCATTGGGACCTATGCCCAGGCTGAAGACATGAAGGATGCGGCGGAAGTAGCCTTTGTGGTCAAAGAAGAGTTTCAGGGTATGGGTATTGGAACCTTTCTGCTGGAGAATCTGGAAAAGATAGCCAGAGAAAATAAATATACAGCCTTTGTAGCCACGGTCCTGAAAGAAAACAAGCGCATGATCCATGTCTTTCAGAAACGGTATCCCCATTATAAGATCATGAGCGAGTATGCCAACGAGGTCGCTCTGTATATGGAGATATAATAGATGCGAGAGCAAAAAATCCTTCCGGAACAATTCAATGTAGCCACCTATCTCCTGGATCGCCATGTTCACGAAGGCCGGGAGGACAAGGTGGCCGTATATTATAAGGACCAGAGCTTGACCTTTGGTCAGATGGCCGAAATGGCCAACCGGTCCGGCAATGTCTTGTTCGACTTGGGGGTTGAGCGGGAGAACCGGATCCTTTTATGCGTGCCGGACTGTCCGGAATTCCTGGCCGTGTATTTCGGGGCCATGAAGATCGGGGCCGTCCCCGTTCCGGTGAACACCATGGCCACGGGTGAGGACCTGGTCTACTATTTAAGTGATAGCAGGGCCAAGATCCTGGTCACCACGGCTGATGTATATGATCTCTTGGCCGAAAGCTCCAAGCCACAGATTTTTCTCCGCCACGTTGTATTAGTCGATAAACCCAGGCCCGGGTGCCATGTGCTGGCCGAGCTCCTCTCCAAGGCCTCACCCCAGCTGGAGGCTGAAGAGACCTCCCGAAACGACATGGCCTTTTGGTTGTACAGCTCAGGGACAACAGGAACCCCGAAGGGGGTCGTCCATCTGAACCACGACCTCCCGTATTTCATGTCCCCCTTATGTGAGGAGATCCTGCAGCTCTCCCCGGACGATCTGGCGTATTCGACTTCCAAGATGTTTTTTTCCTACGGCCGGAACAACTCTCTGGATTCGGTCTTTCTGACCGGTGCATCTGTGGTCTTGTCCCCGGAACGTCCCACTCCCGAGAATATCCTTCGCGTCCTGCACTCATATAAACCGACCATTCTATACAGCGTCCCCAGCTCGTATTCGGCCATATTAAAGCATGTGGCCAAACTGGATGATGTGCCCGACCTGAGCAGCCTGCGTTTGTGTGTCTCGGCCGGAGAGGCCCTTCCCCAGGTGGTCTTTGAGCAATGGAAGGAGACTTTCGGGGTGGACATCCTGGACGGGGTGGGGTCCAGCGATGTGGGGGCCATTTATATGTGCAATACGCCCGGGAAGATACGGCCCGGGTCCTGCGGAAAGGTGATCCCGGGGTTTGAGTCCCGGCTCCTGGATGAGGATGGACAGGAGGTTGCTTCCGGGGAGATAGGGACCTTGTGGGTCCGAAACCACGGAACCACTCCGGGGTACTGGAATAAGCATACCAAGACCCAGCAGGTCATCTGCCACGACTGGTTTTCCACCGAAGATCAATTCTACCGGGACGATGACGGGTATTTTTATTTTGCCGGCCGGGGAGACGACTTGATCAAACCTGGGGGGATCTGGATGTCTCCGCTGGAAGTGGAGGGTCTACTGCTGCGGCATCCAGCGGTGGCCGAGTGCGGAGTCACCGGAGTCAAAGATGCCCAGGATCTGGAAAAACCGGTGGCCTTTGTGGTCTTAAACTCCGGTTATGGACCAGACCAGGAACTGGAACACGAGCTCAAGGAATATGTCAGACTGACGACGGCCCATTATAAATGCCCCCGATGGATCCAGTTTGTTGACAGCCTGCCCAGGACGGCCACCGGGAAATTGCAGAGGTACAAACTCAAAAAAACGCAGGACTGATTGACTCTTCCCCCATGTGAAGCCTGCCATGGTCTCCGTTCCTTTCTTCAAATTTTCTCAGCTCTACATTTACCCCCTCAAATCGGCTTCCTGACCCAAGTCAGCTTTGTCTCCGGCAAATCTGACATATTTTTTAGGCCAAAGCGCCCAAAAACTGTTTGCCAAACTGTTCACGTATGAACTTACGGATGTTCTCCGGCAGTGAAGGTTGCCCTTTTGCCCATCGCGTTCATTATAGTGTAAAAGTTACCTCCATACAGACCGGCCGGTAAGGGGCTTTCCAACCCGGACCTTTCCTGGCTGGAAAGGTCAATTTCTATCAATTTCAGGGCCCTGTTAGGCCATCCACTTCTGCTCTGCCCTTCACCTTAATATTTATAGATAAATTGTAAAATCAATGATATGAGAACGATGTCTCATATAGTAAGTAAACAGTAAAGCTGTATATAAGCTACAAAATGATCATGGTAGAGTTGACATCTGGCTATGTTTATGGTCAAAAGGATAAAAATGAAGTGAGTACATGCATCGTTCATTATACTACTTTTTTATCGGATAATGAATGGTAGGCACTTTGAATAAGGTAATTGACTTATGCAAGCACGGCGTGAGCATCTCGTGATTGAACCCCAGAAATGCACTGGTTGCGGGCGATGCATGATTGCATGTGCCATGCAGCACTTTGGTACGCCCGATCCCAGACTCTCCAGGGTCAAGATCTTGGAGCTGAAAGACCAACACCTTTTTATTCCAATTGTCTGCATGGCTTGTGAGCAGGCTCCCTGCATACAAGTGTGCCCCATGAATGCGCGTTTTCGGCTCAAAAACGGCAGTGTGGGAACCAACACCGATAAATGCATCGGCTGTCGGGCCTGTGTATACATATGCCCGGTGGGCAGTCCCACGGTGCATCCAGCCACAGGTCAAACCATGACATGCGACATGTGCTGGGAGGCCAAGGAAGAGCCATGGTGTGTGACCGCCTGCCGTCTGGAAAAGGCCTTGACCCTGGCCCCAGGTGGGTCACAGGCCAAAGCAGCGGCCAGGAGCAGAGCCAGCCAGGTGCGAGCGGCCCTGCCGGCAAAGTAGTATTCAGAAAATAAACCACGAGCGGTTATTATGAAAGTCGTCATTGTCGGGAACGGGATTGCAGGCAATCAAGTGGCTTTTTCCATTCGGGAGCGGAGTAAGGATACCCAGATAACCATCCTCTCGGCTGAAGAGTTCCCGGAATACGATCCGTGTTCTTTGCCCTATTTTTTGGGTGGAGATTGTGAAGAAAACGCTTTGTTCAGAAAGCAGGAAAGGGACTATACCAAACAGGATATTCAGCTTCTTTACAACAGCAAGGCCCAATCCATAGATCCGGAAAGCAAGATCGTTCATACCGAAAATGGAAACCAGGTCGGGTATGACCAACTGGTTCTGGCCCATGGCGGTGATCTTTTCATCCCCCCTATCGAAGGGATCGGAAACCATGGGGTGTTCAGCTGCAAGCAGCTGCAGGAAGCCCTGAAGTTACGTTCCCATGCCGGAAAGCAAGCGGTAATCATTGGTTCCGGAGCCATTGGCATAGAGGTGGCCGAAGCCTTAAAGAAAAGAGGCTATGAGGTATATATCATCGAGCTTTTGGGCTGGATCCTGCCTGCCCTGTTCGATGAACCGACAGCCAAGAGGCTTGAGAAAGCCCTGGAAGGCTATGGCATCCATGTCCTGACCGGGGAAAAGGTCCTGCAGATCAAGGGAGACACCGAAGTCAACGGTGTGGTGACCGATCAACGGGAGATCGATTGCGACACCGTGGTGGTGGCCACCGGTGTGGTTCCGGGGGTGAAGCTGGCTCAAACCGCAGGGATAGCTACCGGGCGGGGCATTCAGGTCGACCGGAATATGCAGACCTCGGTGGCTGATATTTATGCCTGTGGGGATTGCGTGGAGACCGTTGATGCCTGCACCGGAGAAGCGGCCATGTTTCAGCTCAAGCACAATGCCCTTGAGCAGGGCCGGATCGTGGCCAGAAATATCCTGGGAGAAGGAGTGGAGTATCGCGGTGCGTATGCCTTTGCCCGGGCCCATTTCTTTCACACCCATGCGGTGACCTTTGGGAAAACCATGCGGGACACCGAATGTCTGCTCGGGGAGAAGGAATTGATTGAAAAAGGGGATGAAGACAACTACCTGCGTATTGTTCTTGTGGACGGAAAAGTGTTCGGAGCACAGGCCATCGGTTCTTATGCCGACAGCATCGGCTTTTTTATGGGGGCCATGTGGCGAGGTGAGGATATGCACCAAATGAGGCGGAAGATGGAGGACCTGATGCCTTCCAAGGCGGCCTTGTCCTGGCCTCAGGTCTATATGCAGAGTCTCATGTACTCTTGAGGAATCAAGATGTGTGGTTGAGGAAATTGAAACAAAGAGGTCAGTTAATGCCGGCCATAGGCAACCTGAACAGTGGGGGATACATCGTTTATGACCTATAAAAATTACTTTCAAGGCCAGGGTCCATGGTCGGATGCGGACCAGATCCTTCTGTATCTGGACACCGGAAGCTGGAGATCCAAAAGACCGGTGGTTGATGTTGAAGCCTGCGTCTATTGCGGACTGTGTGCACTCTTCTGCCCGACGCAATGCATGATCAGCCGGGATGGAGAGTACTTTGAGCCTAATCTGGATTATTGCAAGGGATGCGGCGTCTGCGCCAAGGAATGTCCGCGTCAGGCCATCATAATGAAACCGGAGGAAGAATTTCATGACCGTAACTAAGGAATACAGTTCGCAGGTCATGGTCATCACCGGGAACGCGGCAGCTGCCCACGCAGCCATGCTCTGTCGCCCGGATGTGGTGGCCACCTATCCGATAACCCCGCAGACCGAGGTTATAGAAAAATTGTTCGAGTTTTCAGCCTCTGGAGATTTGGACGCGGAAATGGTCCCTGTGGAGGGAGAAAACTCGGCCATGAACGTGGTCACTGCCGCATCTGTGGCCGGGGGAAGGGTGTTCACCGCTACTTCCTCCTGGGGATTGGCCTTTATGTATGACGCCATGTTGGCCACATCCGGGACCAGGGCACCGGTGGTCATGGTCAATGTAAACAGGGAGACTCCCGGAATCATAGCTGTTTCATGCGGTCAGCAGGACATGATCAGCACCCGGGACTCGGGATGGATCTCCTTAATAGCCGAAAATTGCCAGGAAATCCTGGATCAGGTGATCATGGCTTACCGTCTGGCCGAGGACTTCGATATCCAGGTTCCGGTGATGATCAACTACGATGGTTTCTATCTTTCCTATATGGCCGAACGGGTTGAGGTGCCGCAAAAACAGGATGTAACCGACTTCTTATCCGTTTTGGAAACCCAGCCGCAGCGACAAGTCCTGCTGCCGGGAAAACCCATCGGCTGTGGTTCGCACGGCATTTTGCAAGGCTACGTGGAGCTCAGGCACAAACACATTCAGGCCATGGAAAGGGCCAAAGAGAAATTCGAAGCCATAGAGCAGGAGTTCGAAGAGCACTTCGGCCGCAGCTATGGAGGGCAGCTCGAGGAATACCGGACCCAGGATGCGGATATAGTCCTGGTGGCTTCCGGAAGCATGTGCGGGACCATTAAGACGGTCATCGACCGCAAAAGGGATGAAGGGGTTCAGTGCGGCCTGATCCGCTTGCGCATGTACCGTCCCTTCCCCTGGGAGCGGCTGGTTCAGGTTTTAAAAGGCAAGAAGAGTATCGGTGTGGTGGACCGCAGCGTTGGCTTCGGGCTCCAGGGCGGGCCGATGTACGTGGAGGTCAGCTCTTTGTCCTCCAAGTACGGGGATATCCCGACCATGAGTTTTATCGACGGCATCGCCAACACAGATGTGACCGCTGATCACATTGAACAGATGCTGGATCAGTTGCAAACCGCAGCCAGGGGTGAAGAGTATCCGGAACTGACCTGGGTCTGTCTGGAAGAATAGAAGGCAGAAGACAGAGGACAGAGGTCAGAGATCAGAAGACAGAAGGCAGAAGACAGAGGATAGAAGACAGAGGACAGATGTCAGAGGACAGAAGACAGAGGACAGAGGTCAGCACCGCCTTTGGCGGCCGGTTATCTGTTGTCAGTTATTTGTTATCAGCAATAAGCCGCCAGGTTGATCCAGTAAGAAACTGGCGAGTGGGTAGCACTACAGCGACAGTTCGGGCATGAGCAAACCTTGAAAGAGCCAGGCAGGCGCCTGGCGATCCCAGAATGGCCAGGGTGGCACCTGGCGGTCCCAGTCGGAAAAGCCAGTTCCGCAAAAGCTAACTTCTAGTTTCATACGAGAGATTAGAGATCAGAGGACAGAAGTCAGAGGTCAGTGGTTTTCTGAAAAGAATAATAATAAAAATTTAGCCGTCTTCAGCTAAATTTTTAACGGAGTATGTATGGCCGAAAAAAAGAAGAAACTTTCCAAGGTATTTAACTACCTGAAATACGACGACCCTTTTGCCGGAGGTACGACCTTTTGCGCCGGATGCCCCCTGGAGCTGCTGGCCAGATTCGTGCCCCAGGTCCTGGGGGAGGACATGGTCATCACCGGGACTCCGTCCTGCTCGGCTCCGGTCTTGCTGGGCCAGAACACCGGCACCTGGCACCGCTTGCCTTACTACGGAACACTGATGACCGGAGCGGCGGCCAATGCCACCGGCCTGGCCCGTATGTATCGGCGCAAGAACATTGCCAATACGGTGGTTTGTTTCAACGGCGACGGCACGGCCTCGGACATCGGTTTCGGAAATCTGTCCGGGGCGGCGGAGCGCAACGAGCCATTTATCTATATCTGCTACGACAACGAAGGATACATGAATACCGGGATCCAAAGGAGCAGTACCACACCGGTAGGAGCCCGGACCACCACTTCCCCGGTGGGCAAGATGACCCAGGGCAAGGACGTGACCAGCAAGAACCTGCCTTTGCTCATGGCCATGCACAAGATTCCTTACGCAGCCACGGCCACCATGAGCTACCTGGAGGATTTGGCCCAGAAGCTGTTGAAGGCCAAGGAGAAGAAAGAGGAGGGTTTTTGCTATCTGCATGTGTTCTGTCCCTGCCCCACAGGTTGGGGAGTGCCTACAGACGGATCCCTGGATTTGTGCCGTATGGCCGTGAAAACAAACTTCTTTCCCCTCTGGGAGTCAGAGAACGGGGAAATCCGCTTTACCAGAGAGATCAAGAAGCCGAAGCCCATAGGGGAATACACGAAGCTTATCAAGAAGTTTGCTCACTTGGATGAAAAGGGAGTGGAAAGATTACAGAAGGATGTTGACTTCAATTACTCTCTCTTGTCCCGGTTGAGCGGAAAGTGTGAGCAAGGAGGTTTGGATGATTGAAGTACGCTTTCACGGCCGGGGGGGGCAGGGGGCGGTTATGGCCTCCAGGGTCATGGCCAACGCCTATGTGCGCATCGGCCAGTACGGAGCCAGTTTCCCCATGTTCGGTTTTGAACGCCGGGGAGCTCCGGTAACCGCCTTTGGCCGGTTCGATGCCCAGCCGATCAGGGAAAAGACTCAGATATACAACCCGGATATCGTTGTGGTCCTGGATCCTTCCCAGAAGTATTTTGAAAACGTGTATAAAGGCCTGCGCCCGGAGGCGACTCTGGTCCTGAACTCCGGTTCCCCTTTACAGGAAAAACCGCATCCAAACTTACAGGTGATCGGCACGGTGAATGCGGATCAGATTTCCATAGAGGAAGTGGGCCGGGCCCTGCCCAATACATGCATGCTGGGGGCTTTTGCGGCTACCACCGGACTGCTTCCCCTTGATGCTCTCCAGGAAGCCCTGGGGGACTATTTCCAGGGCAGCAGGCTGGAGGCAAATGTCCGTTGTCTCACGCGCGGTTATGAGGAGACCACGGTGAACAAGTATTAATGGTGTCACCTTTGTGCCAATGCTCAACAGAAGGGGTGTGTTATGCCAAGATGGGGAATGGTCATTGACGTCAAACGCTGTATAGGGTGCTGGTCCTGTGCCATATCCTGCAAGGAGGAGCACTTTTTGCCCCCCGGAGTCTTTTGGAACCGGGTGTTGATCGGGGAGCGGGGGAAGTATCCCACCAGCCGGAAACTTATCTATCCTGTTTTATGCAACCACTGCACCGAAGCCTCCTGTGTAGAAGCCTGCCCCACCGGAGCTACGTATCAGCGGGAAGACGGCATCGTCTTGATCGACTACGACAAGTGCGTGGGCTGCCGGGCCTGTCTGGTGGCTTGCCCGTATCAACAAAGGACCTATTACGACCAGGCCACAAAGGATGCCGAGTATTTTCCCGGTCAGGGCAAGACCCAGTTCGAGCTCTTGGGGGAAGAGATCTATCCTTTTCAGGTGGGAACGGTGATGAAGTGCAACTTCTGCGTGGAGCGCGTAGATGAGGGTCGGGCCAAGGGCTTGACCCCGGGCAAGGACCTGGAAGCCACGCCGGCCTGTGCCAATGCCTGTCCGGTAGGGGCTCGCGTCTTCGGCGACCTGGACGATCCTTTGAGCGAGGTCTCCCAGCTGATCAAGGTGCACAATGCCAAGCAGCTTCGCCCGGAGTTCGGGACCGATCCGGCGGTTTTGTATATCGACTAAATTCGGAGGAGGATATATGACTTATAAGCGAGAGAAAATCTGGGAAGACGTCTGGGTGAACACCACCTGCGGCGCCTGTTACTGCGGCTGCGGGATCAGGGTGCGGCGGATAAACGGCGTACCGGTCAAGATTGAAGGTATTCCGGATTCAACAATGGGCGGAACCAACGCCGGGGTTTGCGGCAAAGGCGCAGCCGGGGTCATGTATTACCATGATCCGAACCGGATCACCAAGCCCTTGAAACGGACCAATCCGGAAAAAGGCATCGGGGTCGATCCGCAGTGGAAGGAGATCACCTGGGACGAGGCATTGGAGGAGATCACCTCCAGGATGAAAAAGATCATGGAGGACGATCCGAACAAGATCCTGTTCACCAACCAGACCATGCGGGCCAGCGACGGGCCGCACAACCATCCCTATTTTTACGCCAAGGCCTTCGGGATTGAGGACAACGGCTGTTTCATCATCGGGGGCGGCAGCCTGCACTGCGGCAACGCAGCCCATATGCTGGGGGGGCTCGTTCATGGGGCTTGGTCCGTGGCTCCGGACTGGAGATATACCAAGTACGTGATTAAGTGGGGTTCGAGCAAAGGAACCGGTTCCGGCCACTCGGCCATGACCAATGCCAGGTTGCGGGCCGACGCCGTGCGCCGGGGGATCAAAGAGGTGGTTTTTGATCCCATGTGCAACTTCGCCGGAGGCAAGGCCACGGACTGGATCCCCATCCTGCCGGGCACAGACTCGGCGGTGGCCCTGGCCATGTGCAACCATATCTTCAATACCATGGGCGTCTATGACGAGTTGTACATCAAGGCCAAGACCAACTTCCCCTATCTGATCCGGGAGGACGGGACCTTTGTCCGGGATGAGGAAACGGAAAAACCCCTTGTGTACGATCTTAAGGATCAGAAGATCAAGCTCTTTGACGATGAATCCATCGCCGACCAAGACTTCGCCCTGGAAGGGGAGTTCGAGTATAACGGGGAAAAGGTCCGGCCCTGCTTTACCACCCTGGGCCCTCACTTGAAGCAGTATACCCCGGAATGGGCGGAGAAGGTCAGCACCGTTCCGGCCGAAACCATCGTCAGAATCGCCGAGGAGTGGGTGGAAAACGCCTGTATCGGCAGCACCATCACCATCGACGGCAAGACCTTCCCCTATCGTCCGGTGGCTACGGTAACCTTCCGGGGATCCCAGGGCCATTACAACGGTGTGCACCAGGTGGCGGCCATCGACCTCTTGAACCAACTGGTGGGTTCCGAGGACGTCCCCGGCGGGACCATGGGCTGGCCGGCCATCAGGCGCAAGTATCCCGGCGGGCAATACGAGCGGTTTCCCCGGGTGGGTCCGGACGGAGTCCTTATTCCGGCCG
>CAZUER010000061.1:0-22718 GCA_964619345.1 uncultured Desulfohalobiaceae bacterium | reverse complement strand
CCTTCCCATTATATTGGCCAAAATAATCGAGGCCACTCATATTCTGGGCGGCTCACAGGGGCTGACCGGCCTTCCCGGGTTGGGACCCGTGTGGATGAAGATACTGCTCTCTGTACTTGTTTTGGTCGTTACCCTCTTTGTCTTTCGGCGAGTCATCGAAACAGACTATGGACTGATCATACGAAGCCTCAAGGAGAACGACCGGGTCCTCATAAGCTCCGGGATCAATATCAACTGGACCAAGACCCAGGTCATCTTCATTTCCGCTCTTGTCGGGTCATTTTCCGGGGCCTTTATGGCCCACTACTACGGGATCACCGCCCTTTCCCAGTTCGCCCTGGATATGTCCATCCTGCCTTTGGCAGCCACCATTCTGGGCGGAAGCGGGTCATTTGCCGGGGCAATCCTGGGCAGCGCCATTCTGGTCCCCATATCTGAAGCCCTCCGCTTTATGGGCACCCTGCGCATCGCCCTGTTTGCCCTGGTCATGGTCTTTTGTATTGCCGGCCTGCCCGAAGGCTTGTTTCACTATCTCACCCGCAAGTATCAGCAAACCGAGATCTGGGTTCGAATGGAGGGCAAAGAATCATGAGTGATCCGATATTAGAGGCAACCAATCTGGTCAAAAGATATGGAAAGACCTTTGCGGCCAACAAAATCTCCTTTCAGATCCAGGCAGGCGAGTTTTTAGGAGTTATTGGACCTAATGGGTCGGGCAAGACCACCCTGGTCAATCTGATTACCAGATTTATCAAGCCGGACAGAGGCAAGGTCTTTTTTCAGGGCCGGGATATTTCCAACCTCAAGCCTCATACTATAGCCAATATGGGCATTGTGCGCAGCTTTCAAATGGCCATCCCCCTGTATCATTTGCCGGCCTATAAAAACGTGGTCGTGGCCCTTCGCTCTCCCCGGGTTTTAAAGCAGTTCCGCTGGGGGAGGTACGGGGACAGGGATGATATTGCCATCGACATTCTGGAGGAAGTCGGTTTTGAGCGGGACTCCTTTGTCCCCTATAAGCTGGCTTCAGCCCTGCCTCACGGATATCTCAAGCGCATGGAGCTGGCCCGGTGCATGGCCATGCGGCCGACCATCTACATCCTGGACGAGCTCTTTTCCGGGATGAGCCTCTCGGAGGTGGCGGCCACCATGCCCATTATTGAAAACATGAAAGAACGGGGCGACACCATCATTATGATAGAGCATCGCCTCAAGGAGCTGTTCCAATTGGCAGATCGGGTCATGGTCCTGAATTTCGGTCAAAACATTGCGGAAGGACCTCCAGATACAATCCTGCATGACGAATCTGTGCAAAGCGCCTATATCGGATCTGAAATTGAGGAAGTTATATAATATGGCTACAGAAAATACTCCCCAAAGCATTTTGGATATCAACGACCTGACAGTGTTTTTCGAAAACGCCCTAGCCTTGAACGAGGTCTCTCTTTATGCAAAAAAAGGTGAGATTGTAGGCATTTTTGGTTCCAATAGTGCCGGAAAGACCACATTGTCAAACTGTATCTCCGGACTCATCTTGGAGATGAAGAAAAAAGAGGCCAGGCGTGGCGGTCAGAATATAACCATATCTGGACAGATCTTCTTTAACGGCGAAGACATCGTATATGCATCGTGCAGCTACCGGGTCAAAAACGGCCTGGGTTTGACCAGAGAACGGCATCCCATATTTCGGGACAGCAATGTGCTTGAAAATCTCAAGATCGCAGGCAATGTGCGAAACAAAAAGGAAATTGCTGCAAGCATACAAAAAGCCATGGACTTCTTTCCCCATTTGCGGGACCTCTCCCATGAGAAGGCCGGCTTTCTCAGTGGCGGGGAGCAGCAAATGCTGGCCATTGCCATGGCCTTGATGGTCAACCCCAGATTTTTGGTCCTGGATGAGCCTCTTTTGGGTTTAAGCCCGGCGGTCCAGGCCGATCTGGTCCGGACGATACGGGATATCCGGGATGAAGGGATCACCGTTTTGGTTACCGAGCAATTTGCCAGGCCATTGCTTCCTCTGATTGATCGAGGTTATATTATTGAAAACGGTATTGTCATCCTCAGCGGAACCGGGGAAGAGCTCATGCATAATCCGGAAGTCAGATCCGGGTACTTCAGCACTTAGAATGGGAGCAGAATGTCCATGCAATCATTTGATTACAAAAGCACATCAATTTGGGACCTATTTGAAAAATCGGCAACCGGCTACAGCGCCAATACTGCGCTCATATACCTGGGCAAAAAGATTTCCTATGCACAGCTTCGCTCCATGATCGAACGCTTGGCTGCATCTTTATATGAGCTTGGGATGCGCCCCGGGGATAAGGGCATTCTCTATATTCCCAACACTCCCCAGTTTATTATCATCTGGCTGGCCCTCCAGCGCCTGGGCTGCGCTTCTATCCCCATCTCGCCCATATATACAGCTAAGGACCTCCTGTACATGATAAATGACAGTGAAGCGGAAACCCTTTTTTGCATGGATACAAACTTTTCCTATGTGGTCGAAATAATACCACATAGCTGTTTGAAACGAGTCGTGGTCTCCACTTTGACCGACCTGCTTCCGTGGTGGAAAAGACTCATTGGATATGGACTGGACAGGGTACCCAAAGGCGAGTTCCGGTCTAATGCAGAAGAAAATATCTTTACTTTTCCCGATCTGTTGAAGCGGGACGCTCCCGCCCCGCCTGAACATACGGTCCAGGGAGACGATATGGCCCAAATTCTGTATACCGGGGGGACTACGGGAAAACCAAAAGGTGTGCCCTTTCATCATGCAGTTTTTGTCCAAAGCGCTGCCGAGCAGCGGCAAATGAGTGCCGTGACCATTGATTACGGCCAGGACATCATGGTTCAAGGGGGTCCCCTATTCCATATCCTGGGGCAGGCTCTGGGTATTGGAGCCTTGTTTGCCGGGGACACCTTGGTCCTGCTCCCCAGAGTGAATATTGACGCCCTGCTCTATCACATCCAACTGTACAAGGCGAAATCCTTTTTCGGAGTCCCTGTCTTGTACCGCATGATCCTGGAGCATGACCGGGTGAACAACTATGATATAAGCTCCCTCCAATATTGCTTTTGCGCCGGGGATACCCTTCCGGTTGAGGTCGGCAACAGGTGGGAGAACACGTTTGGCCTGCACGTCTGTCAAGGCTACGGCACCACTGAAAGCTGCGGGCGAATTTCCCTGACCCCTGCCAATGTCAAGGCCCCTTTGGGATCTATCGGTCAGCTGACTCCAAGCACGGAAGTCAAGTTTGTCGATCCGGAGACCCTTGAAGAGGTTGCCCCCCAGCAAGCGGGAGAGCTTTTATATCATTCAGATACCATGATCACCTCCTATTGGAACAAGCCTGAAGAGTCCCAGCAATGCTTCATCCGCCTGGATGGGAAGCTGTGGTATCGCACCGGCGATATGATCAAAATGGATGAGGATGGATGGCTCTATTACGTCGACAGATCCTCGGATATTATCAAGCACAAAGGGTACAGGATCGCCGCGTCCGAGATAGAAAGCGCTCTTCAGGAACACTATGCGGTCATCTCGGCCTGCTGCGTGGGCATACCGGATGAAAAGGTCGGCGAACGACTCAAGGCCTTTGTCGTCCTCAAAGAGGATGTGAAAGGAATCAGCTCCCAGGATCTGGAAAAATGGTGCAAGGAGAGACTGTCCTCGTGGAAGGTGCCTCAATATATTGAATTCAGAGATATGCTCCCCAAGTCCAAGGTGGGCAAGCTCCTGCGCCGGGAAATCAGAAAAGAGGAAAAGAAGAAGTCAGCATAACCATTTTGCCCGCCTGGTTATCAAAAGGATCTTGATCCACCGCAGCCATAAGGTCAAAAAAAGCGGATTGTCAATTCAATTGACAATCCGCTCCCATTCATATCCGACGATATTCCGCTCCTGGCTGGAAAACTCCACCCCGATAAGATACACCTCCTGCCCGGCGAACTTCTGAGCATACCCCTGGGCCTTGATCTGCTCCAGGGCCTTGCCGGTATCGGTCAGCTCCACCACCTTGAACTCGATGACATACACCCGGCCCTCAAAGCGAATGACCAGATCAATGCGCCCTATGTTCGTCGGTTCCTCCGGATGCACATCCAGGCCCAGGGCGGCAAAGTAGCAGTAGACGATGGAGGCGTAGTAGCCCTCATATCCGGCCAGCTGATTGCGCCGGTACCAATCATGCGGGATGGAGGCAAAAAAAGCCTGAAAGATATCCCGCAGGCTGTCCAGATCATTGGCAACCAGGGCATCAAAGGCAGAGAACTTGACTTTCTCGGATTCGGCTAATGTCCCGGTCAGATATGTGAGAAGAGAATCTGTCAGACTCTGCTTGACTTCCAAGTTGGGGTAGCCCAGACAGAATCGTCTGGTTCCAGCCATATTGTGCACTGATTTGATAGTTAAGTAACCGGTTTGAAAGAGCAGGGTCTCTATCTCTATACGATCCACATCAAAGCTTCCCAAAAGCTTTTCGCTGGCCTTGATGGTCTCCAGGGCGGGAATCGCATATTTTTTGGAATGCAGGAGCTTGATCAAAAAATTTGGCGTGCCGGTCTCGAACCAGCAGTTGGAGAACTCCTGAGTCTTCAAGTACAAAAGTATATCAAACGGGTTATAGACATCTTCTCCTAGCCAGTTGTATCCGTTGTACCATTGCCTGACCTTTTCCAAATCAACATTTTCCAGTCGATCAGCAAATACAGTCTCCAGCTCATTTTGAGTATACCCACATAAAGCCGAGTTTTCCTTATGCAGGGTTATGTCCTCCAAATTGTTCAGGCCACTGAATAAGGAGACCTTGCTGAACTTGGATACCCCGGTGATGAACACAAACTCTATATACGGATCGGCATCCTTAATCACTGAATAATAATTCTTCAGCTCCTCCCGAATGGCCACAGCCGTATCTGGTTTTTCGATGTTGTCCAAAATAGGCTTATCATATTCATCGACAAGGATGACCACCCCACAGCCGTATTGTTCATGCAACCTAGGCATAAGCTCGGCAAACCGGCCCTTCAAGCTTTCCTTGGCATATTCTATGTCATATTGCCGACTATGATCATACAAAATTTCATAAAATGTTGTTTGCAGTTCCTGAGTGTTACGGACCACACCAGATCCAAAGCTTATATGCACCACTGGATGCGCCGTATCCCAGTCCCAGCTCTCTTCCAGATACAAGCCCTGGAACAGTTCCTTTTTGCCCTGATAAGCAGCCTTGATGGTGCTCAAAAAAAGACTCTTTCCGAACCGGCGGGGCCGGGACAGGAAATAGTACTTACCCTGGGAAGTCAGGTGATGGACATAATGAGTCTTGTCCACATAATAGTAGGCTTCCCGAATCAAGTTCTCAAAAGTCTGAATCCCAATGGGCGGTTTTTTGGTCATGTTGACTCCTGCACCCTGGTACAATCCCACAGCCCACAGTTTCCGTCTTCACTGGCCAGAACAATAAATGTGTAGGGTTCCCTGATACATGAAAGGCAGGACCGAAGCCCTGCCAAATTTCTCCTTTTTACTCAACTATAAAATCCATTCCATCTGACCAGGGACCATAACCGTTTTTATTCCAGGTCTGCACCCACCAGGTATGATGCCAGTGCAAAATCGGTTTTTGCACTGGTCAGAGGTCAGAGATCAGACGTCAGAGGTCAGTAAAAACAAAAGCTTATGGCTTCAAATTTTATCGCAAATGAACGCAAGAAGACTTTTTGCAGCCCCGTCAAGTATACTCTCCCAAGCTGATCTGTTTGTTTACTTATATTCATTTAGCAAAAAAAGAATCTTTCTTATGCTAATTTGTTTCACAAAAGAGATCAAGTATAATTGTCCTTTTGCCTGGCATTTTTTATCAAAGTCAAAGAGAGAGGTCAGACGTCAGAGATCAGAGGTCAGTAAGAGAAAGAAGACAGAGGGGGAAAGCAGTGGTCTGTAGCCAGTGGTTGGTAGTCTGTGACTAAAGAGAGAGGTCAATTGATTCTTCTGTCATCTGTCATCTGTCATCTGTCATCTGGGTCTGCAATTCTGACTTTTGCAGTCGTATCAAGCTACAGTCCGCCTCTGCCCAGCCGGGTAAGGCAGATTCTGATGGACGGCCCGGGCGAGTAACCTTTATTTCCTCAGCTCTCTTTTCAGCAACTTCCCGGTGGCGTTTTTGGGCAGCTCATCCATGAACTCCACAAATTGAGGAACCTTGTACTTGGCCATTCGGGCCTTGCAAAACTCAACCACTTCCTCTTCAGACATTGTCTCTCCCTGGCGCAGGGAGATATAGGCCTTGACCACCTCCCCCTTGGAAGCATCGGGAACCCCGACAATGGCCACCTCCATAACCTTGGGATTTTGGTATATGAACTCCTCGATCTCCCGGGGATACACATTATACCCCCCGCAGACAATGACGTCCTTCTTGCGGTCCACAATATAGTAATACCCGTCTTCATCGCATCGGGCCATATCCCCTGTCTTGAAGTATCCTTCCTGAAAAGACTCACTGGTCGCTTCCGGCTTTTCCCAATATCCGTGAAAAATGCCGGGCCCCTTGACCAGCAGCTCCCCAACCTCGCCGACAGGCAAGGGATTGCCCAGCTCATCAGCTATGATGATGGAATAATCCCTGGCCTTCGGCCCGATGGATCCCGGCTTCCCGTGCCCGACACGGCCATAAGTGACTGTAGAGCTGGTTTCTGTGGATCCATAGCACTCGCAGAAGCTGACCCCGAAGGTGTCTATGATTTTATTGATATACTCCTCGGGCATGGAGGAAGCGGCCGACTGGGCAAACCGCCAGGCGCTCAGATCGTATTTCTCCGCAGAGTAGTTGCTGAGCATATACAGGTACATGGTGGGCACCCCTGCAAAATGAGTGACCCGGTAGCGGGAGATGAGCTCCAGGGTTGTATCCGGCTTGAAGCGCTGCATGGTAAGAACCCCGGCTCCTTTATACAAAGGACCGAGGGTGGAGAGGACGAAAAAAATGTGGCAAAACGGCGTTCCGGTTAAAAAAAGGTCCTGATCGTTGATATGCAGGACATCATTGCCGTTTAATGCCGCATTGGCCATCCAGTTGCCGTGGGTGAGCTTGGTTCCCTTGGGTTGCCCGGTGGTCCCGGATGTATACAGTAAGGCAAGGTGATCGTCAGCCTCGGTTTGAACCATGTTCAAAGAGTCGGGATACTGGGCAATCAGGGTATGAAAATTCTGAGTACCGTCGACAGGATCACCGCAGGTGACCACTTGCTCCAGATGAGGCACTTCCTCCTTGGAGTTTATAAGATTGGCTTTGGTTTCTTCAGAGGCCCCGATAAGGACCCTGGCCCGGCTGTTATTTAAGATATAGCTTATCTCACCGCTTTTAAAGAGAATATTAAATGGGGTGATCACTGCCCCAATCTTGGCCACGGCAAAAAAAGTAATCAAGTACTCCGGTGAATTGGGCAGATAAACGGCCACCCGGTCGCCCTTATCCACACCCAGGTCCAGGAGGGCATTTGCGCATCTATTGGCCAGAGCATTGAACTCCTGCCAAGTAAACTCCCGACCATCATCCCCGCAAATGATGGCCGTATAGTCCGGATGAAAGCCTGCAAAATATTCCAATATACTCGCTATATTCATAACTTCTCCTCTCAACAATAATCTTCGCTCAGCTGAGGCATGATTAAGTTTCTTAAACAAGGGGTCCAATGTTCTCCAGTATTGGCAACTAGAATGACTTTACCCTTGATCGCACTCCATAAGTTTCAAGCCAGACCATAATGGCACCATGTTCAACTAAATGGAAAATAGATATAATTCCCCCGTTCGGGGGAATTATATCTATTTTCCAAACTCCTCATCCTGTATCTCAATGGCCGCAACACAGCTCTCCAGGATGGAGTTCGCCTTGCCTGAGGTTACCGGCAGGATGGTACCGATAAAGTTTTCCGCCGACTTGACCTGCCCCCGGTAGAATTTGAGGTCCTTCTTTTTCTCCTCCCCGTTCATTTTACCCAATGCCGTACAGGCCCGCCACAAAAGCATCCAGGCCATTGTCATATCCCCGGTGATGTCCATGAACGGATAGGCGTGGACATAGGCCTTTTGCACCTGCCCATGGCCGATCTCCTGCTTTAGATGGTCAGCCACCTGCTGCCAGGTATGGATACATGTATCCAGCTTGTGGGCCAGGGGGGCCAGCTCCGGATATTTTCCGGCATCATCGATGACTTTCCGAATCTCTGCCCCTAATTGCTCCTGCAGCTTTCCGTCCTTAAGAAACAGCTTGCGGCCCAACAAATCATTGGCCTGGATTCCATTGGTTCCTTCATAAATAGTTGTGATCCGTACATCCCTGAGGGCTTGCTCAACCGGATATTCCTTGGTGTACCCATACCCTCCGTATACTTGGATGCCCAAATTGCATATATCAACCGATCTATCGGTCACATATCCCTTGGCAACAGGAATGAGTATGTCGATGAGGTCTTGATATCTTTCTCTCTCCTGGTCACTTTGGACCAGGGCAGAATAATCTTTGCACAAGGCGATGTAGTAATGGAGGCTGCGCATTCCCTCCACATACATCTTCATCTGCATCAGCATGCGCCGCACATCGGGATGAGAGATTATAGGTAAATACTTTCTGGCCTTGTCATCGATCATATTCCCCTGCTTCCGGGCTCGCGCGTATTCCAGGGCATACAAGTATGAGGCCGATGCATTGGCCAGCCCTATGGATCCGACCATCAGTCGGGCATCGTTCATCATATGGAACATGATGGACAGCCCCTTGTTCTCTCGGCCGATAAGAGTCCCCAGACATCCGCCCTTGCTTCCCAAAGCCATGGAGCAGGTGGCACTTCCATGAATTCCCATCTTTTCTTCAATGCCTGTGCACAGCACATCGTTCCTTTCCCCTGAAGATCCGTCAGACTGGACATGATATTTAGGGACCAAAAACAGAGACAGCCCCCTGGTCCCTTCCGGAGCCCCCTCGATCCGAGCCAGAACAAGATGGACTATGTTCTCGGTCAGATCCGTGTCGCCCTGGGAGATATATATCTTGTTCCCGTTCAGTGAGTAAGTCCCGTCTGCATTTTTGCTGGCTGTGGTCTGGATCTGGGACAGATCGGAACCGGCTTCGGCCTCGGTGATCATCATGGTCGCCCCAAGCTCACCGGAGTAGATCTTGCGCAAAAACATCTGTTTTTGCTCATCGGTTCCAAAGGCCTCAATGACCTTGCCCGCCCCATGATTCATGATCGGGGCCATCATTAAGGCCATATTGGCGGCCAGAAGGTATTCCCAAGCGGATTGCATCACAATGCTGGGCATGCCCTGTCCGCCATAATCCGGAGAGCAGTCCAGGGCGATCCATTCACCGTCAACCAGAAGCTGCCAGGCCCTTGGAAAGCCCTCGGGGGTGGCAACCCGTCCGTTGTCAAAAGAGCAGCCCTGTTCATCGCCCGTCTTGTTAGTGGGCAAGAGCTCCTTAATGGCCAGATTCCTGGCCTCATTGACTACCATGTCTATAATCTTGGAGCTCACCTCCATAAATTGTTCATGTTTGCCGAGCTCTCCTGCTGCAAACTGTTCATGGAGTACAAAGCTCACATCTCTTCGATCAACCAGAAGCTGGGCCATAATATATGTCCTTTTCCATGTCAGCTATCATCCGGTTCCAAAAGGCCTCACCTATAAAAACAGAAGGCCTTTTCCAGCCAGGCGCCTGGATGGAAAAGGCCTCCCGGATATGAACATTGGCTGACGAATCACTGAAGCTGAGGGCAGGATCTGTTATGTGATCTTGAGAATGAGGGCCGCTCCGGTATCTCCGGCTGCGCAACCGGTGAACAAAACATATCCCCCACCCCGCATAACCGCCTCTTCAATGCCTTCAATAATCAGTCTGCCGGCAGTCGGTGCCTGCGGATGGCCGAAGATCATAGAGCTCCCATAGTTGTTGAAGGAGTTCACGTCGATATTGAACTCTTTGGCCATATAGATATCGTTGGCTGCAAACGGGTTGTGCGTCTTGATCACCCCCATATCGGAAATCTTCAAACCAGCCTTATCCAGGGCCATTTGGGCCGCCGGCACCGGGGCCATGGCCATATGCGCCTTTGGAGCCCGGGAATACCCAAAAGAGACAACCTGTATCTCAACTCCTTTATCACTGCTCAGCTCCGCTGCCTTTTCCCGGGAGGTTACGATTATTCCGCAGTTGCCGTCGGCAGGGTGGGTCTGGGACCCAAATGTGTGCACTCCATTCGGAAGGACCGGCTTTAATTTGGCCAGCCCCTCAGAAGTGCTTTGGGTAATGCCCTCATCAGCTTCGATGGTTTTGGTTTCTTTCTTGGATACCTTCACTTCCACCGCATGCATATACCGCTTTTGGAAGGATCGATCATCGGCCAGAGCATCCGTGTATTGCTCATATCGACGCAAGGCTAACTGATCACATTCCTCCCTGCTCAATCCGGCAGCTGAGGCAACATTTTCCGCGGTTTGGATCATGGAAGTTCCCCCCCAGGGATCAAAGCTGAAGTGCTCCATCATCCAGTTCTCGGAAAAGACCTGCCCCCCCGGACCCATGGGGTTGGGCCAGACCGTATGCGGGCCATTGGAGCAGCGATCGGTCATGAGCACATAGGTGTTCTCATTGAATCCGGTCTCAATGCCCATGGCCGCCTGATACAGACCAATGGTCGATGTTGAACAGGCCTGACTGACCAGCAGTCCCGGAGTATTTTCCGCCCCTATCAAGGCCGCAGACCAGGGACCGCCATAAAAAAGCTTGGGTTGACCCACAGTCATCCCCAGGATGACATAATCGAACAACTGCGGATCAATTCCTTTCTCGCGCAACCACTTTTTCGAGGTGTCCGATCCGAGAACAATTGAATTCTCAGTGGCCATACTTCCCTGCCAGCGGGCGAATGGGGAACTGTAATAACCTTTGTAGGGGATGAATGCATTGTTCAACATGTTCAGCGCTCCTGTGTATGGTTAATTTATCGAAGGATCTTCTGGGTGGTACTTTTGTTGGGCGCTTTGGCCCAAAAATAAGTCTGATTTGCCGGAGGCAAAGCTGACTTCTACTTCCCTTTATACTGCGGCGGCTTCTTGCCCACTGATTTCAGCCCAATCAGAGCATCCTCAGTGGAAAACATATAATCGAGCTCGGCCAGTTCCAGCTCCACGGCTTCCGGTATGGAGACATCTTGTTGTTTATCTATAAGCTCGTTGGCCTTCTTCACCGCCAAAGGCGCTTTTTTGGACACCGCTTTCAGTGTGGACTCGGCTAAACCCTCGGACACACCCTCTGGCTTCTTGCCCTCCAGCAGGGCCTGGGCATTTTGATCTGAGCAGGCCTTGGCCGGTTCTTGAAACCTGTCCGGAATAGACCGGGACCGATATTTATCCGGTTTTTCTTCTGCACAAACCGTCTGAATGGCCTGGTCCAGCTCCTGAGGATCGACCAGCTTGGTCACCAGTCCTAACTCGTAGGCGTCCTGGGCAGAGATGGGCTTGCCGGTAAAAACATAATATTTGGCCAACTCCGGTCCAATCTGACGGGCGGTCCGGATCATGCCTCCCAAGCCCGGATAGATGCCGATGGCCGTCTCCGGAAAGCCCATGGATCCAGCTGGGGTGGCTACGATGGCCTGGCAGGCCAGAGCGAACTCACTGCCTCCTCCCAGGGAGAGCCCATCCAGCACGGCAACGGTTCTCTTGGCCGAGTTTTCAATGCGCAGCAGGAGATCGTGCCCCTTTTTGGTGAACTCAACATTTCTGTCTATTCGACCGTTTTGAATGTTTTGAATGAAAAACCGTATGTCTGCTCCAGCCACAAAGGCCTTGCCCGCTCCCCGAAAAACAATGCAGGAAACCTGGGGATCCTTTTCCGCCTGGGTAAAGGCCTCCTCCAGCTGGTCCACAGTCACTTCATTCAGGGCATTCATGGCTTCCGGCCGATTGAAGGTAATCTCGGCCATATTGCCCTGGATTTCCAGGTCCACGTATCGAAACGTAAAGGGTTTCCCCAACTGCTTCTGCTTCTCAATAATCTCCGGCATATTGAAATCGGAATATCGATGGGTCATGTCCTTGATCAGCTCATAAGTCTTCTCTATCCCGATCTTGTTCATGAGCTCAAAAGGACCTTTAGCCCAACGGAGACCTACTTTGGCTCCTCTATCCGTATCTTCAATAGTGGCCACTCCCTTACTGACCAAAGAGGCCGCTGCCCCCAGACAGGCTCCGTACAGCCGATCCTGGATGATCTGGAACTTGTTTTCATCCGGCTGACCGGAAAGATCCCACTGCTCCCCGGAATCCATCTGCTTGGGCAAAAGTTCCGGGGTGTCCCACAACGATCCGAGCTCCTTGCCCATGGTGGTGGAAGCGTGCACTGCGATGGGAATCCCGGTCACATTCATGAGCTCAAAAGGACCCATGCCGATCTTGAAGGCCCGCTTGGCCGCTTCCTCAATGGTCGGTATGTCGGCAATCCCCTCCTGCAAGACATGAACAGCCTCGGTCAGAAAGGGTGAAAAGAACTGATTTACGCAAAAGCCGGCGTCGTCTTTGACCACGATGGTGGTTTTGCCGTGCAGCCTGCCCACTTCCAGGGCCTTACTCACCGTCTCCTGGCTTGTGCCCTCATGGGGGATGATTTCCAGGAGTCTGTTTTTGGCCGGGTGATAAAAGTAGTGCATGCCCACAAAGCGATCGGGCCGATTGGTGGCTTTGGCCAATTCGGAGACATAAAAACTGGAGGTGTTGGTAGCCAGGATGGTTTTCGGGCCACAAACGCTGTCCAAATTGGCAAAGAGCTCCTTTTTGACCTTTTCATCCTCAAATATGGCTTCAATAATCAGATCGGCATTGGCCAGGCCCTGGGGATCGTCTGTACCCTGAATTCTGTTCATGGTTTCTTCAACCTGCTCAGGGGTAAGTATTTTACGTTCAACCCCCTGCTCCAGAGTTTTTCTGATGTTGGCCAGGCCTCGATCCACGAAGTCTTGCTTCATATCCTGCAAAATAACATCCAGCCCTTCCTGGGCCAGTTTCTGGGCAATCCCAGAGCCCATATTCCCGGCTCCGACCACTCCGACGGTCATTTTGGAATCCATCGTTTCCTCCTCGTTCTATTTCGTTCGTGAGCATCCGTTCAAGGGCCTGAACTCTTCCAGGTGCACAAGGGTTTTTCCACCCTCACCTCATATCCTGCCGGCCGGTTACCTGGGCCATCTCTGATCTATAGCTATATTCGTGCCAAAATGTAATCACAATATAATCAAAAAGTTATATTTCGGAACGGCTTTGTCTTACCATATATGGTAAAAACTCTTGCCGTATTTTGTAGTCAAGCCATATTCTCAGCCACCAGCTCGGCAATATCCCTGGTCTTGATCTCTTCATCCTTATCCAGGTCCTTCATGCCGTCTTCAATCATGGTCAGGCAAAAAGGGCATCCCACAGCCACATTCCGCACATCCGCGCCTATGATCTCTTCTGAGCGCTCAATATTGATCCGTTTGCCGATGGTTTCCTCCATCCACATCCGGGCTCCCCCGGCTCCGCAGCAAAAGCTCTCTTGTCCGTGCCGATCCAGCTCCTTGATCTCTCCATTGGCAATGGACCTAAGCAAGCTTCGGGGCTCATGGTACACCGAGTTGTATCGGCCAAGATAGCAGGGATCATGGTACGTCAGGTCTCCGGCCAGGTTTGCATTCACTAATATCTTTCCTTCCCTGATCAGCTGGTAAATAAACTGGGTATGATGAATGACTTCATAATTTCCCCCCAGCTGCGGATATTCCTGCTTCAGAGTATTCAGGCAGTGCGGGCAGGCGGTGATGATCTTGCGCACATTGTACCCGTTTAAGGTCTCAATGTTTTCCTGGGCCATCATTTGAAAGAGCATCTCATTGCCTGCGCGCCGGGCAAAATCTCCGGTACATTTCTCTTCCTTCCCCAAAATGGCGAAGCTGACCCCGGCCTTTTGCAGAATCTTGACCAGGCTGGCCGAAACTTTCTTGGTCCGGTCGTCAAAAGAACCGGCGCAGCCGACCCAGAGGAGATAGTCTACATCCGGATTTTCGGCCATAACCGGTACCCCCAGATCCTTGGCCCAGTCCGCCCGCTTGTCGTACCCTATGCCCCAGGGATTGCCGTTGCGTTCCAATCCCTTAAAGGCCGTGTTCAGCTCCTTGGGATAGGACTCAGCCATCAGAAACTGTCCCTGGCGCATGGCTATGATTCGGGGCACCTGCTCAATGGTTACCGGACAGACTTCTTCGCAGGCCCGGCAAGTGGTACAGGCCCACAGGGTATCATAGCCCACAACGTCATCGATCAGCTGCTTGGAGCTGCCCAGTTCAGCCATTTGGGCCTTTATTTTCTCTTGGGTTTCCGGGTCGGTATCCTGTCCAATACTTTTGGCCAGCTGAGCACGTTTGATAATGTTTTGGTCGTTTGCAAACAGCTCGGCTTTGAGCTTATCGTTGAGTTCATGCAGGCTGAGGGGCTTATCGGTCAGATAGGTGGGACAAACCTCTTTACATCGGCCGCATTCCGTACATGTATACAGATCAAGTCCCTGCTTCCAGTTCAGCTGATGAATATGATTGACTCCCAATGATTCGTCTTCCCAGGCCTCTTCATCCTCCAGGTCCAAAAGCTTTGGTTTTTCGTGGGGATATCCAAGGCTTTTCAAGAAGACATTGGGCAGAGCGGTGATGACATGAAAATGCTTTCCATGGGGAAGCAAATTGAGAAAGACCAGCTGAGCCGTGACATGCAGCCAGAACATGGAGGTCAACAGGTACAAAGTGGCTTTGGAGCTCAATCCGGATATCAGGGAGGCCGTGCCCATGGAAACCGGGGTCCACACAAACTCAAATCCATAGGTGGGGTTGTCCAAAAAATGCAGATCGGCCGGATTGCCATGCAGGGTGATAAAGTTGTACCGGGCCCCATTATACAGGAGCTCGGATACCATCAAGAATCCGATCAGGCCCAAAATGAGGTAGGCTTCCTTGGTATTGTGCATCCTTTCCGGCTGAATCACCGCCCTCCGGTACACGGCCAGAATAACCATGACCAGGACAATGGCCACCATAATATCCTTCAGAAGGATATAGAGGTACCCCAGAAGATAATCAGAGCCGAAAAATGGAAGATGAAAACCTTGTACAAAGCCGTTTCCGTATAAATGGATGCTGTGAATGAGCAGGACACAAAATCCCCAAAAGATAAAGGCATGCATGATCCCGGAAGCTCTATCTTTCTTTCTACCGACCAACCGCTTCTGGCCTATAGCCAAAACCACCACGCTCTTGAGCCGCTCTTTGATTCGATTGATTCGATGGGCCGGCTGTAAAGCCCGGAGCAGGGCAATCTTGAAATACATGCTGTATGCAAATACGGACAGAGCAACAACAAGAAGGAGGGTCATAAATAGGGGATTCATGAAGAAGACCTCATGCTTTTGCAGAGTTCAGAGGTTTCAGCCCAGCATCTGGCTGCGCTGAAACCTCTATATATGACTAATTTGAATTGTGACTTATTTGTATAAAGCGACAATTGCACCTCGCATTTCTTCCTGGGATCAATTCGGCGACTTTTCCAAAGCTAAAATTGTTCAGCCTTGCCTCCGGAGGCAAGGCTGAACAATTTTAGCCGCGGACCTTTTTGATCTCTTCTCTGAGGATGGGGACAACTTCAAACAGATCGCCGACGATACCGTAGTCGGCCACATTGAAGATGGGGGCTTCGGGGTCCTTGTTTACGGCCATAATGTACTTGGATCCCTGCATTCCGGCCAGGTGCTGAATAGCTCCGGAGATTCCCAAAGCTACATACAAGGACGGAGCAACGATCTTTCCTGTCTGTCCGACCTGCGTGTTGTGAGGCATGAATCCGCCGTCGACCATGGCCCGGGAGGCCCCGACAGCCGCCCCCAGATCGTGGGCCAGCTCTTTGACCAGATCGATACCTTCCTGATTTTTCACTCCCCGGCCGGCGGAAATCACGATGTCGGCGTCGGCAAGATCGATCTCTCCTGTGGCGTCGGAGATCACCTCCTTAACCACTGTTTTGGCCTCAGCTTCCGGAGGAGAAAGAGTGACCACGCTTTCAGATCCGGACACCCCTTCCTGGGCCTCAAAGGCCCCGGCTCTGACCACGGCCACCAGTTGCTGGCTGTTGATCCGGACCCGCTGCATGACCTTATTGGCCATTGCCGGACGAACAACTTCAATGGTTCCGTTCGAGATTTGGATATCGGTGATGTCCGTGGCGCAGGCCACGTCCAGCTGGGCAGCTACCCGAGGAGCCACAGCCTTGCTGCTTTCGGAAAAGCCGAACCAGATAGCATCCGGTTCGAAGTCCTTGGCCGCTTGCACAACACAGGCTGCATACGGTCCAGCCAAAAAGAGCTCCAGGCTGGAATCATCGGCAATATACTGCCGATCCGATCCTGCTGCAGCCAAATCAGAGGCCAAGTCTTGGATATTGCTTCCGATAGCCAAGGCCGCAGTCTCGGCCCCCAGGCCTTTGGCTTTGCATAACAACTCATGCGTACTTCCTTTCAGAACTCCCTGCTTAATATCTGCTACAACCAGTACTTTCGTCATAATATTCAATCCCCTGTTTTTCTTAAGGGTTCCAAGTTTATGGTTCACATCTCTCAGCTCAAAAAGTCCCTTGATCCACATATTTTATGTCATTATTTCAGATCGGATATTTCATTGAAAGCTACTCTAGTCTTCTCTTCACTCTTCACTCTTCACTCTTAACTTTTCACTTTTCACTTTTTACTTTTTGCTTACAAGATCTTGGCTTCATTGGCCAAAAGATCCACAACTTTTGCGGTGATCTCGGCCGGATCTCCTTCGAACTTCTGCCCGCCCTGCCGTTTTTCTGCTTCCATGAACTCGACCACCTCGGACTTTGGGCTTGCACATCCGAGCTCATCGGCCGAAGCTCCCAGAGCGGATAAATCCATTGTATCGAACGACTTCTTCTTGGCCATCATGATTCCCCGCATGGAAGGCAAACGGGGTTCATTAATGCTCACGTCCACGGTGAGTACGGCCGGCAACTCCACCTCAACCATTTCAGTCCCCATGTCTCCTGCCCTGGAGACCTTAAGACGCGAGTCGTCAATGACCTCAATGCCCACCACATTGCTCACACAGGGCAAACCCAGGTTTTCAGCCAGGATAATCCCGGTCTGGCCGTTGTCCGTATCCTGGGCCTGCTTGCCGGTTATGATCAGATCATAGTCTCCGTTTTCATAAACTTTTTGCAGGGTCCTGGCATAGATGAATGCATCAGCCTTTTCCAGCTGCGGATCGTCAACATGCATAGCCTTGTCTATGCCCATGGCATAACATCGCCGGATAATCTCCGTGACATCGCCCCCGCCAATACTCACCGCAGTCGTTTCAGCCTTATGGTTTTCCTTAAGCTGGACGGACTCTTCAACCCCGCTTTCATCCCAGGCATTGATGACATACTGCAATCCGTCTTCCACCACGCTTCCGTTGTCCACGTGAATGGTCAGCTCCACATCCACGACTTTTTTCACTGTCGTAAGTATTTTCATTTTTCCTCCTTTTGGAGTGTTTCATGTTCGTTCTTTTCTTTCTTGCTCTTTCGAGCTATGCTCCTGTCCTCCTCAGGGATGGCTGCAGGCACTGGTTCTCCCCGGACCTCCTGCACCGCCCCGAATTTGCTCGGGCATACCTCCAGACAGGTCCCGCACCTGATACAGATCTCCTGGTCAATGACGTGTATCCTGTTTTTGCCCCCGTCTATAGCATCCACTGGGCAACGGCGCTGGCAGATCATGCAGGCCTGACATTTCTCCGGATCGATATAATAAGCCGGAACATCGCTCAAGAGCTCTTCTATCTCTGGAACGGTAAAAAAAGACTCGTACTCGCTTTCATCTGTAAGGTGCGTTCCGAGCTTTTCTCTCTTGGCCAGCTTGATATAGGGAACGAGCTGGGCCACTCCCCGGAGCTCGTCTTTCAGGTCACGCCTCTCCACGCCTTCGGCTTCACCCAGGGGTCCAATGCTCTTTACTTCATTCCGGAAGGAGTTCATTCTTTCCACAAAGATATTCCCCTCTCCGGAGGACATGAATGCGATACCCAATCTATCCGGGTTGACACCCTTGTATTCCAAAATCTTTTTGGCCAGAAGCACGGTATTCAAGGCGTCGTAATTGCCTTCCGTACTGTAATTGCATTCGCCGAGCCGACAGCCTCCTACAAAAACTCCATCCATTCCATTGGAGAAGGCCCGCAAGATGAACTCAAGGTCCACCCGACCGGAACACATGACCCGTATCAGCCGAATCTCTGGTGCATATTGTAGTCTGGAAACTCCAGCCATGTCTGCGGCCCCGTATGCTCACCACTGGCATACGAAACCGAGTAATTTTGGCTTAAACAGAGATGATGCACTCATGGTTTGTCTCCTTTTTTTGCGCCAAAACGCAAAAATATGTCTATAATCTTTGGTTATGCATTCCAGCATCCCAGCATTCTAGCATTCCAGCATTCTAGCATTCCAGTATCCCAGCATCCCAGCATCCCAGCATTTTAGTCCTCTGTCTTCTGTCCTCTGCTTATCCCACAGCCAGATCCAGCTCCTGGTCCACACCCTCTTCAGAGGCGATGGTGTCGATCTGGCTGACGATCTCTTCATCAGTAAAGTGTTTCAGGGATATGGCCCCAGTCGGACACTTGGCGTTGCACAGCCCGTCTCCCTTGCACAAGACCGGATTGACCAAGGCCTTATGCCCTTGCCGCGTCTCCTGCATTTGGATGGCCTCATAGGTGCAAGCTCTCATGCAGGCTCCGCAGCCGATGCATTTCTTTTCGTCCACAACGCACACCGAACCGGAGACCGTGACCAGATCATGCTTCAGCAGAGTCAAAGCTCGGCCGGCAGCCCCGTAGGCTTGGTTGACCACTTCGGATATGTGTTTGGGGTAATGGGCCGTTCCGCACAGATATGTCCCTTCAGTTCCGAACTCCACCGGGCGCAGCTTGACGTGAGCTTCCTTGAAGAACCCGTCGCTGCCCAGGGGGGCCTTAAACAGGGTGGAGATCTCTGCACTGTCCGGGCTGGGAATCACCGCTGCGGCCAGAGACAGGATATCCGCATCAAGGGCCAGCTTGTAGCCCAGAACCGGATCGGGCAAAGTGACCTGGATGACGTCCTTGCCCTCCTCGCTGGTGGCCGTTTCCACCTGCGGCGGATCCTCAGGCTGATACCGGATGAACTTGACATCCTTGTCCGCTGCTTCCCGGTAAGCATCCTCCATGTATCCATAGGTCCGCATATCCCGGAACAGGATGTAGATCTTCATCTCCGGGTTCAGCTCCTTCAGCTTCAGGGCATTTTTGACCGCATGGCTGCAGCAGACCCGAGCGCAGTAATCCCGGTCTTCATTTCGACACCCCACGCACTGGATCATGACCAGGCTTTCAGCTTGGGCAAGCTCCGGTCTTTCCCGGCCGATCTGTTCCTCCAGCTCCAGGTGGGTTACCACTCGCTCATCTTGTCCGTACAAGTATTCCGTCGGCTTGTACTCCTCAGCCCCCACAGCGATAACCGTGGCCCCGTGGTCGATCCGGCGCAGGCCCTTGTCCGAGTCGACAGTGGTCCGGAAGTTGCCCACATACCCTGTCACTTCCGTGATCTTGGCCTGCAGATGGACATGAATGAGGGGATGGGCGTAAACCTGATGGACCAGATCGGCCACATAGGCCTGAACGTCCAGACCGTCCAGAGTGAAATACATCCTCCTGGCCGTTCCGCCCAGCTGGTCTTCTTTTTCCACCAAGCAGACCTCGTGTCCCTGCTTGGCGATGGATAGGGCGCAGGTCATCCCGGCGATGCCTCCGCCCACAACCAGAGCGGTTTTGTTCACCGGCAGATCGATATCCTGCAGGGGCTCCAAATAACGCGCTCTGGCCACAGACATCTGTACGATATCTTTAGCCTTTTTTGTGGCCTCCTCCGGTTCCTTGGCGTGGACCCAGGAGTCGTGCTCCCGAATATTGGCCATTTCACAAAAGTACTGGTTCAGCCCAGCCTCGCGCAAAGTGTCCCGAAACAAAGGCTCCAGGGTTCGGGGCGAGCAGGCAGCGATGACCACCCGATTTAAACCCTGTTCCCTGGCCACCTCGGTGATTTCACCAGCTGAGTTCGTGGCACAGGAAAAGAGCTGCTCCTGGGCGTACACCACATTGGGTAAGGTCCGAGAGTAATCGACCACCGATGGGACATCGACCACCCGCCCGATATTCGCCCCGCAGTGGCAGACAAAAACCCCGATCCGGGGCTCTTCTTCGGTTACATCCCGCTCTTCCGGATACTCCCGCTCTTTGGTCAGCTTCCATCGCCTGGGCTCCAGGTACTCCCCGCATTGGGTGCCGGCTCCGCTGGCACTGAAAACAGACTCCGGGATGTCCATGGGACCCTGAAAGGCCCCGCTGACAAAGATCCCCGGGCGGGAGGTCTGGATGGGGTTTTGGGGATTGGATTGGCAAAAGCCGTGGTCATTGAGCTCTATTCCATACGTGGCGGCCATACTTTGATGCTCGGCCGGGGGATTGAGACCAACGGACAAAACCACCAGATCGAACTCTTCTTCCTTGACTCCTTCATCAAACGTAGAGTAACGGACCCGGACATTCTTGGTCTCTGGATCCTCACCGGCAATGGATGCATAGCTGCGAATAAACCGCATATTGGAGAGCTGCTCGGTCTTGTGGTAGTAAAGCTCGAAATCCTTGCCGTAGGATCGGATATCGTTATGGAATACCGTACACTCTGCCTCGGCATCGTGGTCTTTGGTCAGCATGACCTGTTTTTGGGTATAGGTGCAGCACACAGCCGAACAGTAGCTGTTGTCTCCAGGCGTGACCCGTCTGGAGCCTATACACTGAATCCAGGCGATTTTGTGCGGATGCTTGTGGTCTGATGGCCGCAGAATCTCACCCTCATACGGGCCTGTAGCACACAAAAGCCGCTCATAATCCATGCTGGTGACCACGTTGTAAAATCTGCCGTAGCCATACTCAGCCCGAACCTTCGGATCAAAAACATCGTAACCGGGGGAAAGGATAATGGCCCCAACGTTCAGCTGGTCCCTTTCCTCTTTTTGATTCAGATCAATCGCCTTGTTTTCGCAGACCGCCTCGCAGATCCGACACTTCTTTTCCTTGAGATACAGGCATTCTTCGTCAATATAGGCAATCAAGGGTATGGCCTGGGCAAAGTAGATATGCACGGCCTTGTTCTTGGATATCTCCTGATTATAGGGGTCCGGGATATGCACCGGGCAATACTCCGCGCAAATCCCGCACCCCGTACACTTGTCTTCACGAATGTACCGCGGTTTTCTGACCAGGGAGACCTGAAAGTCCCCTGCCTGACCCTGGACATTTTCCACCTCTGTGTAGGTCAATACCTCGATATTTGGATGCCGGCCGACCTCGACCAGTTTGGGCGAAAGAATTCACATGGAGCAGTCATTGGTGGGGTAGGTCTTGTCCAACTGGGCCATATGCCCACCAATGGCCGGCGATTTTTCTACCAGATAGACCTTAAAGCCGGCGGTTGCCAGATCAAGGGAGGCCTGAATGCCGCTGATTCCTCCCCCCACAATCATGACATCGCCGAAATGGCTCTTGTCCCGGCCTGAACGCAGCCGCTGGATCCTGTCTTTAAGCAAAATTTCTTTATCCATTGGTATCAATCCTTGTCAGCTTTGCCGGTCCTGATTCTTGCTGAACACTGAACACCGAACACAGAACACTTATTTCAGGCTGGTTTCCTGATCTCTCACCCCTCTCCTTCCGAGAGGACATCCTGGATGACCTCGGTTATATCCTTAATCTCCAGGACTCCCTCATACTCCAGATTGAGCTTGCTTTCCTCGAAATTAGTGATGCAATAGGGACACGAAGTGACCAGGGTCTGAGCTCCGGCTTCCCGGGCCTGCTGCAGGCGGATATCCGAGAACCTTTCGTTTTGCGGGGTATCCATCCAGATTCTGCCTCCACCGCCACCGCAGCACAGACTCTCCCGTCCCCACTCACGCATCTCGGTAAGCTCCAGCCCCGGTATCATGCGCAGCAGCTCCCGGGGGGCTTCGAATATTTCGTTGTGGCGTCCCAAATAACACGGGTCATGATAGGTGACCGTCTGGGCATATTCCCCATCGATTTTCAGGCGGCCTTCTTGAATGAGCTTTAGGAGGTACTCAGTAATGTGCACGACATCGAAGTGAACCATAAACTCCGGGTATTCGTTCTTGAATGTGTGGTAGCAGTGGGGAGAGGACACAATGATTTTTTGTACCCCATTATCTATAAAGGTCTTGATGTTCTCCCGGGCCAAGTTCTTAAAGACCTGCTCACTTCCTGTCTTCCGAATGCTCTCTCCGCAACAGCTCTCCTTGGTCCCCAAGATGCCGAAGTCAACTTCCGCCTGGTTGAGAATATTGGCAATAGCTACAGCCACCTTCTTCATCCGCGGATCATAGCTGAAGTAACATCCGACAAAAAACAAGGCCTCCATACCTTCAGTGAAGGTTTTGACCTGCACATCCTTGGCCCAGTCCGCCCTGTCTTTCCGTTCCCCCTGCAAGGGGTTGCCTTCGGAAATGAGGCTGGCCCGAGCCGTC
>CAZUER010000060.1:0-22842 GCA_964619345.1 uncultured Desulfohalobiaceae bacterium | reverse complement strand
TGAGTCCCGTGCGTCTACCAATTCCGCCACCCCGGCACATGTTTCGCTTATAAGGGACTCATGCTCTGCTGTCAATAGGTATTGAAGTAGGATAACTGACCATGGCGTATCCGTTCAGGGGGGCTGAATGCTTACACCAGGGCTGCCTAAGGAGGGATTATGCGGTTAGACGAGGAATACATCGACGGGCTCATTGCCTATATAAAGGCCGGGGAACTTAACCAGGATTTTGAGTATTCGCCTGAAGAGAGGCGTTACGAGATACTGGACTTTCTGGAGAAGCTCATGGATTTGGGGGAAGTTGCCGATGAGACGGCCACCAAGATCATTTTCAAGAATACCCAGCTGGGTCAGGTCATGGGCGAAAAGACCCAGAAGTAGCGCTGTTCCCGGACCGTAACCGGGTAGCTCTCCTGGAAGTGAAATGCCCAGCCCAGCGGACAGGTGTGGTCAGGATTCCAGGTTTGATTGGAAAAGACCACCACTCGTCCCTGATCAGAGAGAAGGTGTCGGGCCAGGGACAATAATTGGGGCCAGGGGCACATGGCCCGGCTGAGGATGAGGTCGGCTGGGGGTTCCTGTAGATCTTCAGCCCGGCAGATGCGAACGTGAGTCCGGGACAAGGCCAGGGTACGTATAGCGTGATGGAGGAAAAGTCCACGTTTTTGGCGGGGCTCGACCAGATAGTACTCTCCAGAGGTCCATATGATGCGCAGAGGAATCCCGGGCAGACCGGCCCCGGCCCCCAAATCAAGGCTTAAGGGGTTTTGAGGAAGGTCCAGACGGGACAAAAGGCCGGCCAAGTAGAGGCTGTCTTTCATCAGATGGTGATATGCGGAATTCCAGTCCTGCTTGCCCACTAAGTTTATTTTTGCGTTCCAGGTCAAGAGTTCGGAAATATAGAGGGCCAGAAGCTCTAAAGATGTGGAGTCCAGCCAGGAAAACTCTGACTGGGCCATGCGATTCAGCTCTTGTGTGGGTACTAGGTGATGGGTATGCCTGTTCATAACTTTGGCATCGATATGAGGGCAGTGTTCAGGTCTCAGTGTGCCTCCTGCAAATCTCAAGTATTTTTTGCCCCAACGTAGCAAAAAAGTTAAATTTGCCGGATTGATCCTGATAATCTTGGCAGGGTGAGGTGGTCCTTTACCTTTGAGCCGGATTCAGGTACAAATTTTGATTTTCCATTTTAGCTCAACCTATGGAGAAGTCAATGCAATATCAGACCACGGCAAAACGAAGTGTGATCTTTCCCGGGCAAGGATCCCAGGAAAGAGGCATGGGCCGCGATCTGGCCGAATATGATGAACAGATCATGAACTTATGGCGGGCGGCGGAGGAGAGGAGCGGGGCCAGTCTGCGGGAGATCTTTTGGGATGGTGATGACCAGGCCATGACCGAGACCCGTTATCAACAGCCGGCCCTGTTTGTGACTGGTCTGGGTTTATGGCGTCACGTGTCTTCAACTCTGTCTCCAGATTATCTGGCCGGGCACAGTGTGGGCGAGTTTACCGCTTTGGCCGCCGCCGGTGCCCTGGATGCACTGGAGGCCTTGGACTTGGTCTGCTTGCGGGGGAGGTTGATGTTCGAGGCCGGGAAACACCGGGCTGGATGCATGGCCGCAGTGCTCAAGCTGGAAGAAAACCAGGTGCACACAATAGTAAGTCAAGTTTGCGATGAGACTGGGGACGAACTCTGTGTAGCCAATTTCAACAGTCCACAACAGATCGTGATCAGTGGATCCAGGTCGGCTCTGGACCGGGCTCTGGAAATGGTTCGGACCAATAAAGGCCGGGGTATGGAGTTGGCGGTGAGCGGAGCATTTCACTCCCGACTGATGGATGAGCCGGCCAGGGAATTGGCCAGGGTGATGCAGAAAACGACTTGGCGTCGGGCCAGGATTCCAGTGCATCTGAATGTGACCGCTCAAGCTGCTCAAAAGGACCAGGAGATCGCCGAGGCCATGTCCAGACAGATGATCTCCCCTGTTTTATGGTCTCAACTCATTGAGGATCAATGGGACAAAGGGGTACGGGCATGGTGGGAGCTAGGCCCCAAAGGAGTTCTGACCAGGCTCATGCGCCACATCCTGGCTCGAAAAGCTCAAGAACCCTGGGAAGCGGAGTATGTTTGTACTCTGGACGGGATCAGGCAAGTGGGGGAGAGGTTTAAAGAGCTGGTTTAGAGGTTTCCGTTGTCACGAAAATCAAGAGATTATGAGAAAATCTTCTATTCTTAACTGAATCCAGAAACCTGACACCTGAAACCTCTGGTAAAACGGTCAAATCGGATTCTACATTTCATCCTCGATCAAACTATGCGTCTGCGGCCAGAGGCGGCGCTGAACACTGAAACCTCTTACGGTGCCTCATGCGAGCATATACTTTTTTACGTGATGCTTTGAAAGCGGCGGTGGCTGGGCAGGGCCTGGAGTGGCCGGAGAAAGCCGGGATCGAGCCGCCAAAAGACAAGGCCCACGGCGATTTGGCCTCCAATGTGGCCATGATTCTGGGAAAGAAGGCCGGCCTGCCCCCCCGGGAGCTGGCCGCCCGTCTGAGCGACGAGGTCATGCAGGCTGGACCAATGCTGGCCAAAGCGGAAGTGGCCGGCCCCGGGTTTATCAATGTCTTTTTTTCTCCTGTCTTCTGGCAGCAGACAATACCCGAGATCTACGAGCAGGGCCAGACTTATGGGCGCGGTCAGTGGGGGGACGGGACCAGGGTGCAGGTGGAATATGTTTCAGCCAACCCCACCGGACCTTTGCATATCGGCCACGGCCGGGGGGCTGCTGTGGGCGACAGTTTGACCCGTATCCTGCGGGCAGCCGGGTATGAGGTGAGCACCGAGTATTATCTCAACGACGCCGGACGGCAGATGAATCTTCTGGGCCGATCCATTTGGGCCCGTTATCAGCAGGTTTGCGGCCGGGAGTCCCCTGTACCTGAAGACGGATACAAAGGGGAGTATATCCTGGATCTGGCCCGGGCCCTCCATGCGGAACAGGGAGAAGCTCTCTTGCATTCCGATGAAGTCCAGGCCGTGACCATCTGCCGGGAATGGGGTGTGGAGCGGATATTAACCGGAATCAGGGCTGATTTAAATGCCTTCCGGGTGGAGCATCAGGTGTGGTTTTCAGAAAACAGCCTGGTCCAGTCCGGAGCTGTAAACAGGACCATGCGCGATTTGCAGGCCTCCGGCCTGGCCTATGAGCAGGACGGGGCCTTGTGGTTCGCCAGTACCCGCTTCGGAGACGACAAGGATAGGGTCCTGCGCAAGTCGGATGGGGAATTGACCTACTTTGCTTCGGATATCGCCTACCATGCAGACAAGTTTGCCCGGAGTTATGATCTGTGCATCGATGTCTGGGGAGCCGACCATCACGGCTATGTGCCCCGGATGCGGGCGGCGGTCCAGGCCTTGGGCCGAAGGGCCGAAGATTTGCAAGTGGTGCTCATCCAATTGGTCAACCTGTTGCGCAAGGGTGAGCAGATAACCATGTCCACCCGCTCCGGACAGTTCGAGACTTTGGCCGATGTGGTCGGCGAGGTGGGGCCGGATGCGGCCAGGTTCATATTTCTGACCCGCAAGAGCGACAGCTCCCTGGATATGGATCTGGATCTGCTCAAAGAAAAGAGTATGGACAATCCGGTCTATTATGTGCAATACGCCCATGCCCGGATCTGCTCCATGCTGGCCAAGGCCGAGGAGCGTGGTGTGCAGCCCGGCCCCCTTGGAAACGAGGTCATTCGTGGCCTGGATACGGAAGAAGACTTGGATCTGCTCAAGATGCTGGAGCGTTTTCCGGAAACAATCCAGGGGGCGGCCCGGACCCTGTCCCCACACCATATCAGCTTCTATCTCCTGGAACTGGCTGGACTATTGCACAGGTACTATAATCGACACCATGTCCTGCACTGTGGGGATGAAAAACTGGTCCGAGCCAGGCTGCACTTGATGCGCAGCGTGGCTCAAGTGGTCCAAAACGGACTGCACCTCTTGGGGGTTACAGCTCCACAATCCATGTAGTATTTTTAATTGCCGTGTCATTGCATGATGGGTCAAGTTTGAAACCAGAAATCCATATTTCAAATCGCCACCACCCGGGGCAAAATGTATACGACACGGTAGGAGTATGAGCTCTCAAAAGACCCCAGCCGGCAAAAAAGCCGCTCAGAGCGGCAAGGCCTCTCAGAAGAAGAAAAAGACCGTTAAGGGTAAGCTTGTTCAGTTCAAGCTGACCTGGTCCGGTCTGATTTCCTGGGGGGTATTCGCCTTTGTGGTTGTGGCCTGGGCTTTTATTCTGGGGGTGCTGGTGGGGCGGGGCTATCATCCGGAAGCCTTTTTGCCCTTGGTGGCCGAGTATATGCCGGGACATTCCGGCCAACAGCAAGGAGAGGCCCAGGACCAGTCCTCTGTGCTCAGTGCCCAGGATCTTGGTTTTTATGATACCTTGCAGCAAAATGAGAGGCGCAAAAGCGATGAGCCGGTCCGTACCCAGTCCCAGGTAAAATCCGATCAGGATTCCTATGCTGAGCCGGATCCTGACGAGCAGAGCCAAGGACAGGCCTATGTCTATGAATATCAGGTGGGGGCCTTTAAACGTCGCAGCCAGGCTGAGGTATTGCAGCAGGGGTTGAGGAAGCAGGGTTTTGCAGCTCAAGTAGTCAGGAGCACGGTCCAAGGCACTGCCTGGTACCGGGTTTTGGTTCAATATACGGGAAAGACCACAGAGGAAGAGGTCTTTACTTCCCGTTTACGGCAAGCGGGAGTGAAGAATTTCTTTTTGCGGAGCAAAAAAGCAAAATGACCACTTTCCAGGAGGAATCTGTATGGACGACGGTATCAGTGACAAACATGCTGGATGGATTTGGAAATTCGGAAATATCTTGGCATTGCCCGGGCCGGCCGAGTTCTGGCCCTGACATCCACAGGAGGTCTGACCATGACATTTGTACCCCGCGCATGCTTTTTCACCAAAGGGATTGGACGCCATAAGAACAAGCTGCAGTCCTTTGAGCTGGCCTTGCGGGATGCCGGCATTGAAACCCAGAATCTGGTCTATGTGTCCAGCATTTTCCCGCCCAAGTGCAAGATTGTCAGCCTGGAGGAAGGAATCGATCAATTGCAGGCCGGGCAGATTACGTATTGTGTGATGGCCCGGAATGCTACCAATGAGAAGGGCAGGCTGGTGGGATCGGCTGTGGGTATGGCCTTTCCGGCGGACGAAAGTCACTACGGCTATATATCAGAGCACCACGCCTTTGGAGCCGAGGAACAAGAGATCGGTGATTTTGCCGAAGACCTGGCTTCCACCATGCTGGCCACCACCCTGGGCATCGATTTCGACCCGGAAAAGGACTATGATGAGCGGCGGCAGATCTACCGCATGAGCGGGGGAATAGTCGATTCCGCCTCTGCCCCCTGCGTGACCCGGGGCGTGGCCGGACTGTGGACCACGACCATTTCGGCGGCGGTGTTTTTACCGTAGGTTGCGATAGAGGCAAGATGTTTCCTCTCATCCCGAACGGAGCTGGATAAAGTGGATCTATGTTTTCCTATTTGGACCTTGAAACCAAGAACGGACAACGCATAGACGTCTGGCCTGTACCGTATGAAGGAACGGTAAGTTTCGGACGGGGGACGAGCCGGGGCCCGGAAGCCATTCTCCGGGCCAGTGCGGAGATCGAGACCTGGGATGAGGAGCTGGGTCTGGATCTGGCAGATCTGGCTCACTTTATCACCTGGCCCGGCTTTGAGCCTCCGGTATCCGGGCCTGAAGAGGTCCTGAAATGTATGGAGGAGGAACTGGCCTCCATCTGCACCCCAGAGACTTTTCTACTCACCCTGGGCGGCGAACACAGTGTGGCTCTGGGCCCTATCCGGGTCTATCAGTCTTTGTTTCCGGATCTGGCCGTATTACAGATCGACGCCCACGCCGATCTCCGGGAGTCCTTCCAGGGCAGCCCCTATTCCCACGCCAGTGTGATGGCCAGGATCAGGGAAATGGGCATCCCTGTGGCCCAGATCGGAATCCGCAGCCTGTGCCGGGAGGAGTCCCGGCTCATAGCCCGGGAAAATGAGCAAGGACTTTTGACCTTGTTCGCCCACGATCTGCCCAGCCCGGAAAAGGCGGCGGCCCAGGTCAGAGAGTTTATCGGGCAAAGGCCCTTATACATCAGCTTTGACGCCGACGGATTGGATCCGTCCATCATGCCGGGGACAGGGACTCCTGAACCGGGAGGACTTTCGTTCTCCTGGCTGTCCAGATTTTGGCCCCTGTTTTTCGGCCGCTGCCGTCTGTTGGGACTGGATTTTTGTGAGCTCTCCCCCCTGCCCGCGGCTGGAGTTGTTTCTGAGTCTGTGGCCGTTCGCTGCATGAATAAAATACTTACTGCCTACCTGAAAACGCCTGCATAAGATAGAAGACAGAGGGCAGATGACAGAGGACAGAAGACTGAGTACAGAGGACAGAGGACAGAAGACAGAAGACAGAGGGCAGAGGGCAGAGAGAAAATCAACGAGTTAGAAATTCAGTTCAGGACGGGTCATTATTCAGCTCTGAGCTTTGAATCATCATGAGGTTGAGGAGGGGCCATGCCCACAGCCGAAGGGCGGATGTTCGCCTTCAAGGATCAGGATGAGATCCGGCCGGATCTTTTGGAGACCTTTGCCTTTGAGGGCCGGGATCAATATATTAAGACCGAAACCCGAGAGTTTGTGGCTGTCTGCCCCTTCAGTGGACTTCCGGATTTCGCCCATCTGGTTATTGAATATTACCCGGAAGGGGGAGTATGTATTGAGCTTAAGTCACTGAAGTATTACATCACCACCTTTAAAGACGTGGGCATTTACCAGGAAGAGGCCACGCGGCGAATCCATCAGGACCTGGCCCGGGTTCTGAATACCAAACGCCTGCAAGTGACCACGGTCTACAATGTCCGGGGCGGGTTTACTACTACTGCGGTGCAAGGAAGGCTGTAACCTCATTCAAACAGCTCTGAGCAGGTATTAAATGCATCCAATAAAATCAGCCCAGGACAGTCCCATGGCTTTTGCCATCCTGACCAGTCTGTTTTCCGGCAGTTTGGTCCTGGCCGCGGTCCTGGCCACCAAAATCATCACCGTGGCTGGATTGACGGTGCCGGCCGGAGTCCTGGCCTACGCCCTGACCTTTATCTGTACAGATGTGGTTGGGGAAGTGTGGGGCAAACACCGGGCCCGAGAGGTAGTTGGAGCCGGGTTTTTGACTCTGATAACCGCCTTTGGGCTTATTCAGTTGGCCCTGCACTGGCCCCCGGCCGGATTTTGGGAGGGCCAGGAGGCCTTTGCCGCCATTTTGTCCACCACCCCGCGAATTATTTTGGGATCCCTGATCGCCTACCTGGTCAGCCAGTTCACGGACGTATGGATCTTTCATGCCTGCCGGCGTATAACTGCGGGACGGCATTTGTGGCTGCGCAACAACCTGTCCACGGCCCTGTCTCAACTCATAGATACACTCATCTTCATCAGCATAGCCTTTCTGGGCGTCATGCCCATCCTGCCTTTGATTGTGGGTCAATGGATTATCAAGTTGGGTATTGCTGCTTTGGATACGGGAGTGGTCTATCTCCTGGTCTGGGGCCTGAAGGTGAAGGACGGCTCTGGAACCCGCCTCAGTGAGCCGGCCTGAAAATCGAGCGGCGAATGACAGAAGACCATATATCTACCGGTATCACCCTGGATTTGACTGTCCAGGATCTGGTCTGGCGGGGTAGAGGCTTGGCCCGCCTGGACAGCGGCCGTGTGGTGCTCATCGATCCAGGGGTGTTTCCCGGGGAGAGAGTCAGGGTTCAGGTGACCAAGGTCAAGCCGGATTATCTGGAAGCCAAGTGGAGTGAGATCGTTGTTCCGCATCCAAGACGCCGGCCGCACCCATGTCATTTAGCCGACAGGTGTGGAGGATGCCGTTTCGGGTGGCTTCCACACCGGCATCAGCTGGAGTTGAAGACTGCAGTAGTAAAAAACGAGCTTCACCGGGCCTTATCCCGAACAATTGGATCCGATCTTCCTCCGGTCCAGGCCGAATCCAGCCCCAAGAAGTGGCGTTATCGGTGGCGGGGACAGATGCATGTCTGCCAGGGTCAACCGTGCATGATGTCTCTGCAGGGTGGTGATCCTTTACCTTGTCCGGACTGTCTGCTCCTGGCCCGTCCTTTGAGCCGCCAGGTGGACCAGTTATGTGCCGGGAAGGAGGACGGAAGAATCTCTCTGGCCGCCAGCCCTAAAACGCAGAGAGCGGCCCGGGCCGGTGACTCTGTCCTTTTGGACCTTCCTCTATCTACCTATGGCTTGGATATCCAGGTCCCTCCGGATGTGTTCTTTCAAGCCAACTGGGCCGGAAACCAGGCCTTGGTCGATTGTGTGTGCTCTCATATCGATTCCGCCTGGAAGGTGGCCGACCTGTATGCCGGAGCGGGCAATTTCGCCTTAGCCCTGGGCCGATGTGGGAACAAGGTCTTGGCCATGGAAAATGATTCCAGAGCGGTACAGGTGGGAGATGATAACGCCCGGCGGTTGGGATTAGATCACGTCCGGTTCGTGCGTCGGAATCTGGCCCGGGAATCGGCCAGACGCAGACTGCAGCAGGAAGGGGTGCAGGCCGTGATTGTGGATCCGCCTCGGACCGGTGCGGGCAAGAAGCTGGCCCAGACCCTGGACCTCTCATCATTACACCGTATGATCTGGGTTTCTTGCGATGTGGTCAACACCTGCCGGGATATGAAACCTTTTTTGACCCGGGGGTGGAAAATCAGTTGCATCAAGATCTACGATCTTTTTCCCCAGACCTGGCATGTAGAAACAGTGTTTATTCTGGATCGGGCCTAGAAACAGGTCTTATAAGTTCTGCCCCAAGTGATGCCGATTTCAAATATTGTTTTCAAACTTTTCCATGGATGGGTCACCAGGCGAAAAGTGACCGCGGAGAGCCAGGAGAGAGAGGATGCAAAGTGATGAAATTCAGCGGCCGTGGCTGGACAGTTATGATCCTCAGGTCCCCTACCACCTGGAATATGAAGCCATTCCCTTGTATGAATACCTGGACCGGGCCGCTGCCAGCTATCCACAGCGTCCGGCCCTGGTTTTTCAGAATTTACGCTTGAAATACGTTCAGCTCAAAAACCGGGCTGAGACTGTGGCCGCCAATTTGCAGCGCCTGGGGGTGGGCAAAGGCGATCGGGTGGCCATCATGCTGCCTAATCTGCCCCAAACAGTTATTGCCTACTGGGGTGTGCTGAAGGCAGGGGCTGTGGTGGTCATGACCAATCCTTTATATATGGAAAAGGAACTGGTTCATCACATCACAGACTCCGGAAGTCGGGTGATGATCACCCTGGACCGCTTATGGCCTAAGATCTCCGACCTATGGTCCAAGCTGGAGCTCTCCACGGTGATCACCACCTCAGTGGCAGACGGTCTGCGGTTTCCCTTGAATTTTTTGTATCCCCTCAAAGCCCGGCGGGAAAAGACGTATGTTTCTGTGCCCCACGACAATCAGAGCGTCTTGCCCTGGAAGGCCTTGATCACAAAGAAAACCCCCTTTAAACCGGTATCTGTGGATCCCAAACGGGATCTGGCTGTATTACAGTATACCGGGGGGACCACAGGGTTGGCCAAAGGGGTCATGCTGGGACACGACAACATGGGGGCCAATGTGCAGCAATGCTCCTCGGTTTTGCACGCCATTGGGGACGAGCCCGAGGTCTTTTTGGGCCTTTTACCATATTTCCATGTCTATGGTCTGACCGTATGCATCAATTTCGCCACTGCCCTGGCCGCCACTGTGGCCCCTTATCCCCAGTTTGTACCTCAGGAGGTATTAAAGGCCATCGACAAGGTCAAACCAACCATCTTCCCTTCCGCGCCGGCAGTATTTAATGCCCTGTTGCAGCAAAAGAACATCCGAGACTTCGACCTGCGTTCCATCCGCTACTGTGTTACCGGATCGGCACCCATGCCTGTGGAACTGTCCAAACAGTTCAAAGACCTGACCGGAGCGGAGATCATCGAGGGATTCGGATTGACTGAAAGCTCACCGGTCACCCACTTAAACCCCCTGCGGGGCAAACGCAAGACCGGTTCCATCGGGCTGCCGTTCCCGGATACCGATTGCAGTATAGTGGATACTGAAATGGGAATAGAGCATTTGCCTCCGGGGCAGGTGGGAGAGTTGATTATCCGGGGACCCCAGGTTATGCGCGGTTATTGGGGCCGACCGGAGGAGACAGCCAAGACCTTGCGCAATAACTGGCTGTATACCGGAGATATCGCCTATATGGACGATGAGGGCTACTTTTTTATCGTGGACCGTAAAAAAGATCTGATCATCTCCGGGGGGTACAACATATATCCCCGGGAGATAGACGAGGTCCTGTACGAGCATCCCAAGGTGGCGGATGCGGTCTGTGTGGGGGTATCCCACAAGACCAGAGGGGAGATCGTCAAGGCCTACATCGTGCCCAAACCGGGGGAGGAGTTGGACAAGAAGGAGATCATCGCCTTTTGCCGCCAGAAGCTGGCCAACTTCAAGGTTCCCAAACAGATCGAATTCCGGGAGGAACTGCCCAAGACCATCGTGGGCAAGGTATTGCGCCGGATACTCAGAGAAGAGGTGGAGGAGAAAGAAGAAGACAGAAGACAGAAGACAGAGGACAGCAAGACTGAAGGCTGAGTACGGAAAGCAAGACTGGTATGAAACGAGACTCAAAGTGTTCAGGTGTCAGGAAAATCAAGAGAGTATGAGAAAATCTTCTATTCTTAACTGAAACCAGAAACCTGACACCTGAAACTTCTGGTAAAACCGGCAAATCAGATTCTACGTTTCATCCCAGATCAACCTGGACGTTTGCGGCCAGCGGCAAAGCTGACTAACGACCCAAGAGTTCCTCCAAAGCCTGGGCTATATGGGCTTGGTCTATGCCAGCCTCACGGCGTAGGGTGGGGCAGGGGCCATGGCTGATAAATACATCCGGCAGGCCCAGGCGCTTGACCTCCAGCCCGGACAGGAGGTTCTCATCTGCCAAAAACTCCAGGACTGCGGAGCTAAATCCCCCGGCCAGGGCGTTTTCTTCCACTACAAGCAGCTTGGAAGCCCCTTGGATGAGCTCTCGGATGTCCTCGGTGGGCAAAGGCTTGACAAAGCGGGCGTTCAGCAACCCTATTTGGGTCCGGGTCTTTTCTTCTGCAGTGTAAACGGCCTGTAAAGCCGGGTAAACCCGGCTGCCCAGGGCCAGGACCACAGCGTCTTTTCCCTCCTTCAGGGTCTCGGCCCGGCCAAAAGGTGTGGGTTCCGCATGCTGCAAAAGGGTATGTCCGGGACCTACTCCCCGGGGATATCGGATTGCAATCGGCCCGGTATGGTTCATGGCCAGGGCCAGCATGGATTGGAGTTCCGGTTCGTCCTTGGGGGCCATGAGGGTCATGTTGGGAATGTGCCGCAGGTAGCACAGATCAAAGGCCCCGTGATGGGTGGGGCCGTCTTCACCTACCAATCCTCCCCGGTCCAGGCAAAAGGTAACCGGCAGGTTCTGCAGACAGACGTCGTGGACAATCTGATCATAGGCCCGCTGTAAAAAAGTGGAATAGATGGCCACCACCGGTTTGAAACCCTGGCTGGCCAGGCCGGCGGCAAAGGTCACCGCGTGCTGCTCGCAGATGCCCACATCGAAAAAACGATCCGGGAAGGCGGCCATGAAATTCCCAAGCCCTGTTCCTTCGGGCATGGCCGCGCTGATGGCCACTATCTTGGGGTCATCCTGAGCCAAGGCGCACAGGGTTTGTCCAAATACTGCGCTGTAATCCCCTGGAGGGGTGCGGTTTTTGGCCTGGCTCTCTCCGGTTTCCGGTTCAAAACAGCCCACCCCGTGGAAATGGGTGGGGTTGGATTCGGCCGGAGCGTATCCCTTGCCTTTGACTGTGACCACGTGCACCAGGACCGGACCTTGCAGAGTTCGAATCTGGTCAAAGACATTGCTCAGTTGGCGCAGATTGTGGCCGTTGATGGGCCCGACATATGTAAACTTGAAGGCTTCAAAGAGCATACCCGGGGTGAAAAGGTTTTTCAGGGATTCCTCGCTGCGCCGGGCATACTTGACCAGGTCTTGCCCAATGCGGGGAACCTGCAGGAGCTTGGCCTTGATGTCCTCTTTGAATCGGAGGTAGCGCTTGTCAGCCAGGGTGCGGCTGAAAAAGGAGGACAGGGCGCCCACATTTTGAGATATGGACATCTCATTGTCGTTTAAGACCACCACCAGGTTCCGGTCCAGATCACCGGCCTGATTCAGGCCCTCATAGGCCAGTCCGGCTGTCATGGATCCATCTCCGATCACGGCCACCACCTTGTTCGATTTCTGCTCCAGGTCCCGGGCCACGGCCATGCCCAGGGCGGCGGAGATGGAGGTGCTGGAATGGCCGACTCCGAAATGATCAAAGGGGGATTCCCCCCGGCGGGGAAAGCCGCTCAGGCCCTGGAATTGGCGCAGGGTCTGGAATGTATCCAAGCCCTGGGTCAGGATCTTGTAGGCATAGCTCTGGTGCCCGACGTCCCATATAATGGGATCATGGGCCGGATCAAAGGTGTGCAGCAGGGCCAGAGTCAGTTCCACCACCCCCAGAGAAGGGGCCAGATGCCCACCGGTCCTGGAAACAGTGGATACAATTTCCCGGCGCAGCTCCTGGGCCAGTTTTTCCAATTCAGAAGTCTGTAGATCCCGGATCAGGGCCGGGTCGGATATTTGGTCTAATATGGTATGGGTGTTGCTCATATAAGGGTACTACTCTGATAGTGTTCAGCTTTGCCTTCGGCAAATCTGAAATATTTTTGCCTCCTGGACTATTCCACTCTATCCATAATGTACACCGCCAGGTCTCGGAGAAAATCGATTTGTGGTCCTTGCCAGGGGTCCACAGCGACCAGGGCTTCCCGGACCATGGCCTGTCCCAGGCGGTGGCTTTCTTCCAGCCCGATAAGGGCCGGGTAGGTGGCCTTGCCCTGGGCTAAGTCACTGCCCACAGGTTTGCCTAATTTTTCAGCTTCGCCCACCAAATCCAGAATATCATCGGCCACCTGAAAGGCCAATCCGATACATTCCCCGTATCTGGTCACATGGTCCAGATCATCACTGCCGGCCATTCCCAGGATTGCTCCGGCCCGGCAGGCAGAACGGATCATGGCCCCGGTTTTTAATGCATGCATGGTCTGCAGTTCATCCAGAGTAACTTGTTTGCCTCCACTCAAGCCCATGTCCACTACTTGCCCCCCGACCATGCCCCGAGGACCGGCTGCATGGGATATATCCAGAGTCGCCTGCCGGACAAGGTCTGCGGGCAGGGGAGCGGAGAGCATGAGGGTGAAGGCCTCGGTGAGCAATCCGTCACCTGCCAAAATGGCCAGGGCCTCGCCATGCTGAACGTGATTGGAGGGTTGTCCTCGGCGCAGGTCGTCGTTGTCCATGGCTGGCAGATCGTCGTGGACCAGGGAGTAGGTGTGGATGAACTCCAATCCGGCGGCAAAGGGGACCAAATCGGACCTGGGGTGGCCGAAAAACTCCCCCCAAACCATGCAAAGAACGGGGCGGATGCGTTTGCCTCCGGCCAGGAGGCTGTAGCGCATGGCCTGAACCAACGAGGCAGGTATATGTTCATCCTGCAGGCAGGATTGGAAAAAGGCTTCCATCTCCCGGCGGTAGATATCAAGGGTCTGCTTCATGGTCGGCTTGGTCATGGGGCTGTTCATCCTCCAGGTCCAGGTCTTGCAATAGGCCCTGTGAATATATCTGGACCTTGTGCTTGGCTTTCTTGATTTGTTCCCGACAGGACTTGGCCAGGGCCGTTCCTTCTTCAAACAGGGCTACACCCTGCTCCAGGGGCAGGTTTTCGTCCTCCAACTGGGTCACGATTTCCTGCAGTCGGGCCATTTGCTGTTCAAAGCTTGGGGTGTGGTTATTTTCCGTCATAGGATTGTCTTTCCCCTTCATTCCGTCCTCGGTCTTCACTTCGCTCAACTCTGGCCTGGATCCTGGCTTTGAGGCTGGTGATCTCCAGCATATCCCCGGGCTGTACTTGTTCCGATCGGCGAAGGATCGCACCACTTGATTCCAGCCGGACCAGACTGTATCCCCGGCGCAAAGGCCGATAAGGGTCCAAACCGGATAAAGCCGTCTGCAGATCCTGGAACTGGTGCTCTTTATTCCGCACCAGGCTATGCATCGTGGTTTGCAGTTTGGACTCCAGGAGGGCGATCCTGTCTTCCTCCCGCCGCCAATGAGGAATTGTCCCCCTTCGCATCAGGGTTTTAACAGCCTGTTGCAGGGTATCTGCCTTCGATCTGGTCAACCCCAGGCCCAGTCGATGGAGGTTCTTACCAAGGCTCAGCACCCGCTCCTGCATGCGCAAGAGGTTCCGCTTGGGAGAGAGCCATCCCAGAGCCCGGTTCAGGGTCTGGACCGTGTATTCCTCCCGGTCCAGACGAGCCTTCCAGGTACTGAAAAGCCTGGTCTCCAGATCGTCGATGGCCTGAATAAACCCGCTGCGTTCCGGCCATAAAAGCTGGGCGGCATGACTGGGGGTGGCCGCCCGCAGGTCGGCGACCAGATCGGCAATTGTGGTGTCCACTTCATGGCCGATTCCGGTCAGGACCGGGATGGAGCAAGCGCTTATAGCCCGGGCCACTATTTCGGTATTAAAGGTCCACAGATCCTCTAAGGATCCCCCACCCCGGATAAGAACGGCCACCTGGGCCCATTGTTCCAGGTCGGCCATCTCCAGGGCGCTGGCCACTGTTTGTTCGGCTTCCTGGCCTTGAACCTGGCAGGGATAGATACGGATCTGTCCAGGAAGGCCGCGGTTGTGGCTCAGGCGCAAAAAATCGATCAGGGCAGCCCCGGATGGGCTGGTGATCACCGCTACCTGTTGGGGATTGCTGGGAAGCTGCTTTTTGCGACCAGGATCAAAAAGTCCTTCCTGAGACAAGGCCTTTTTCAGGGCCTCGAATTCAAGGTGCAATCGGCCCAGACCCTGATCCTGCACCAGCTCGGCCAGGACCTGATAGGTGCCCCTCTGGGCGTAGACTGTCAACCGTCCGGCGCAAAGGATGTCTTGCCCGGTTTGCAGCCGAGCGGGGGAGATATTCAAATGTCCGGACTGGTTGGATTGAAACCAGACTATGTCCAGGCAGGAACGTTCGTCCCTGAGGGTGAAGTAGATATGTCCGGAGCCGGGTCGGGAAACGTTACCTACCTGGCCCTGGACCCAGACAAAAGGAAATTCACCTTCCAGGGTGTCCTTGATGGCCTGGGTCAGCTCATTGACGGTGAATATATGGGGCATATGTGAGTTATCTGCTCTCTGTCATCTCGTATAAACAAGATCCAAAGAGCCAGGCTTCAGGTGTCAGGTTTCAGGAAAATCAGGTTATTATGCAATCTTTTGCTGTTCTGTCTGAAACCTCGTACGAAACCTGACACCTCAGAGCAAAACATCGAACCGGATTATATGTCTCCTTCCCGATCAAACTGGCCGTCTGCGGCCAGAGACGGCGCTGTCTACTGCCTTCTGCCCTCTAATCCAGCCCCCATCCGGCCCAGACCTGGGTGCGCCAGGCTTGAAAGCTGGAAACAAAGTCGTCCAAAGGCAGTTCCTGTCTCTGGCCAGTCCGCCGGTCTTTGACTTCCAGCACGCCTTTGCCCAGGCCCTTGGAGCCAACAAGTATCTGCATGGAAAAGCCCAGGAGGTCGGCGTCCTTGAACTTGAACCCCGGGCGCTCCTCCCGGTCATCCAGAAGGACATCCAGGCCCAGTTCCTCCAGCTGGGCACTGATCTCTGCTGCTGTGGCCATGACGTTTTCATCCTTGGCATTTAAGGCCAGGACCATGACTTCGAAGGGAGAGACCGGGGGAGGGAAGATAATCCCGTCCTGATCGTGATTTTGTTCAATGCAGGCGGCCACTATCCGGCTGACCCCTATGCCGTAACAGCCCATACGCATCAACTGTTCCAGGCCCTGTTCATCCAGAAAGGTGGCCTGCATGCTTTGGCTGTATTTGGTCCCTAGCTTAAATACATGGCCCACTTCTATGCCTTTATAAAATTCCAACTCTTGCCCGCATTCCGGGCAAGGATCGCGGGGGAGGATATTGACCATATCGATAGTGTCTTGGACCTGGACGTCCCGGCCCAGGTCCACGTGCAGGTAATGGGCATCGGCCTGGTTGGCCCCGGTGACCCAATCCGTGCCCTGGGTCAAGAGGCGGTCGGCGATGATGGTCTTGACCTTCAGCCCTATGGGTCCGGCAAAACCCACCGGAGCGCCGGTCCATTCCTGGATCTGCTCCTCAGTGGCCAGTTCAAGTTCCGAGGCTTTGAGGAAGTTCTTGAGTTTGACTTCGTTCAGTTCCCGATCACCAGGGATCAGAGCGGCGATCGGGTTACCGTCGGCGGCATAAAGCATGGTCTTGACGACCCGGGACGCGGGGATGTCCAGCTGGGAAGCCACCTCTTTCACGGTATGAGCCTTTGGGGTATCCACTACTTCCGGTTCGGGACAGGGTGTTTGCGGGATCTGAGCCGGGGACTGGACTTCTGCCTTTTCCAGATTGGCGGCGAAGTCACAGCTGGTACAGGAAACCACTACGTCCTCGCCGGTTTCGGCCAGGACCATGAATTCACTGGATACGCTTCCTCCAATGGGTCCGGAGTCGGCCTCCACAGACCGGAACTTGAGTCCCAGGCGCTCAAATATGCGGGTATAGGCATTGAACATGCTCCAGTAGGTGGCATCCAGGCCGGCCTCATCCCGGTCAAATGAATAGGCGTCCTTCATAATGAATTCACGGCAGCGCATGAGCCCGAACCTGGGACGGATTTCATCCCGGAATTTGGTCTGGACCTGATACAGATTTAGCGGGAGTTGGCGGTAGGAGCGGATCTCATGGCGGACCAAATCGGTAATGACCTCTTCGTGGGTGGGACCCAGGCAGTAATCCCGGGAATGCCGGTCCTGCAGGCGCAAGAGCTCCCGCCCGTACTCGCTCCACCTGCCGCTTTCCTGCCACAGATCGGCCGGCTGGACCATGGGCATGAGCACTTCCAGGGCGCCGGCCCGGTTCATCTCCTCCCGCACGATGCGGGCGGTCTTGTCCAGAGCCCGCAGCCCCAGGGGCAAGAAGGTATAGATGCCCGAGGTCAACTTTCGGATCATGCCCGCCCGGACCAGAAGGCGGTGACTGACCACATCGGCTTCGGCTGGATTTTCTTTCAGAGTGGGCACATAGTACCGGCTCAGTCGCATGTCGGTCTCCGATCTGTTATGGTTTGTGCAGGGGCATTTGACCGCAATTGGGCTACAAAAGCATCCAGCTCTTCTTTAAAGGCGGGCAAGATCCCATCTTCCCGCTGAATACGCCGGACCACCCGGCCTTTTTTGAAAATGACTCCGCTGCCCTTCCCTCCGGCCAGGCCGATATCCGCCTCTTGAGCTTCTCCAGGACCGTTGACCGCACATCCCATGACGGCCACGGTGAACACTTCCGGTATGGGCCGGAGCAGGTCTTCCACCTGGCGGGCCAAGGTGAAAAGATCGATTTCCGTCCGGCCGCAGGTGGGACAGGAAATCAGGTCCGGGCCTCTGGCCCGGATTCCCAAGCTTCGTAAGATTTCCCAGGCCACCAAGACTTCTTCTACCGGATCGGCGGTTAAAGAGACCCGCAGGGTGTCCCCCAGGCCTTCAGCTAAGAGGAGGCCGATTCCCAAGCTGCTTTTGACCGTCCCCCGGAGCAGGGTTCCGGCTTCGGTTATACCGATATGGAGGGGGCAATCCGTTTTTTGGGCCAGGAGGCGGTAGGCAGCCAGAGTATGGCCCACAGAAGAAGATTTCAAGGAGATTTTAAGATCGTAAAAGGCCTTGTCTTCCAAGAGACGGCAGTGATGCAGGGCGCTTTCCACCAATGCTTCCGGGGTTGGACCGCCAAAACGCTGCACAATGGGCTTTTCCACAGATCCGCTGTTCACCCCTATGCGAATGGGTACGGCATTGGCCTTGGCTGCATCCACCACTTGGTTGATGCGGCGGCGGGACCCGATATTCCCAGGGTTGATGCGCAGGCCATGTATCCCGGCCTGGACAGCGGCCAAGGCCAGGCGATAATCGAAGTGGATATCGGCTACCAGCGGAACCGGGGAGGCGGCGACCAAGGACGGCAGGGATTTGGCCGCTGTTTGGTCGGGAACGGCCAGGCGAACGATCTCACATCCGGCTTGGGACAGTCTGTGGATTTGGTGCAAAGTGGCCTGAGCATCCCGGGTATCGGTATTGGTCATGCTTTGGATGCGGATGGGTGCGGAACCCCCAATACTCAGTCCTCCCAGATGAATGGTCCGGGTATGGTGCCTGGGCTTGGACAGGGTAAAGGCAGTTTCTGGGCTCTGATGAGGCATGCCCATGTGTGTACAGCAAATTGAGGCTAAGGCCAAGGGGCGGCCCGGACAATGACGGGGAAGAAAGCCAGCAAATTTTATTCGTGATAGATCCGGTAAAACATGAACACTCGTCTCAGGGTTATACCTGGTATGATCATTCCGGCAAATTTTCTTCTTTTGCCCCCTTTGAGGCAAAAAATGGGTCAGATTTGCCGGAGGCAAAGCTGACATCATAGGTTCCGCTTCGCCCTCCGGACTTATAGATCAATCTGGTATCGGAAATGACGATGTCTTTTTGCACCGCCTTGCACATATCGTAGATGGTTAAGGCAGCAATCTGGGCGGCTACCAGAGCTTCCATCTCCACTCCGGTGGAAGCGGTGGTAGCGGCCAGGGCCTCGACCTGAATACAAGCCGTGTCAGGGAGGAGGTGGAACTGGACGTCGATGCGGGAGAGGGGCAGGGGATGACACATGGGGATGAGTTGAGCAGTCTGCTTTGCGGCCTGGATCCCGGCCACCTGGGCCGTGGTCAGCACATCTCCCTTGGGCAGGGCCCGGTCGCGGAGCAGAGCGTAGGTCCGGGCCGAGAGTTGGACAGTGGCCCGGGCTACGGCCTGCCGGGAAGTCTCCGGTTTGGCCCCCACGTCCACCATGCGCACCCCACCCTGCTCGTCAATATGGCTCAAGTTTTCTTGGTCCTTCATGTCTCGCCCATGGCCCGTTTAAAGAAATTCCTGACTTTGCCCTTGGGCTTTTCCGCTTCCAGCTCTTCAAACTGACGCAAGAGCTCTTCCTGCTGTTTGGTCAGCTTGGTCGGGGTCTTGACCCGGACCTGAACCAGGAGATCGCCTGTGCGGTTGCTGCCCAGATGCGGCACTCCCAGGCCTTTGAGCTTAAAAGTCTGTCCGCTCTGAGTGCCTTTGGGAATATCCATGGGTACTTCTTCATCCAGGGTGGGAACTTCGATGCGGTCACCCAAGGCGGCCTGGACAAAACTGATGTCTACGCTGGTGAGCAGATCAAAGTCCTGCCGGGAAAACTTTGGATGCTCCTGGACCCGAATGACCACAAAAAGATCACCGGGCGGACCGCCGTTCCTGCCCGGTTCGCCCTCACCCTGCAGGCGGAGACGGCTTCCGTTGTCCACCCCGGCCGGAATGTTCACTTTCAGGTTCCTGGTCTGTTGGACCGTGCCCCGGCCGTTGCATTCCGGGCAGGGCTTGGTGATTACTTTGCCCGCTCCGCGACAGATGGGGCATGGGGTGGCGATCCGGAAAAATCCCTGGCTCTGAAATACTTGTCCTTGCCCACCGCAGTGTTTGCAGGTTTCAGGCCGATGTCCCGGCTCAGCCCCACTGCCCTGGCAGGTGGAGCACTCCATTTCCTTGGGAATCTGGAGCTCGGTCTCCGTACCTTTGACCGCATCCTCAAAGGAAATATTCAGGTTGTAGCGCAGGTCGGCTCCGGCCTGGGCTCTGGGACCCCGCCTGGAGCGTCCGGAGCCGAAACCGAACACATCGCCGAAGATGTCGCTGAAAGTGTCGAAAATGTCATGGGCAGAGCCAAAGTCCTGATGTCCTCCGGCATTGTTCAATCCATCGTGGCCGAAGCGGTCATATATGGTCCGCTTTTCGGAATCGCTGAGGACTTCATAGGCCTCAGCCGCTTCCTTGAATTTGTGCTCGGCCTCAGGATCGTTGGGGTTGCGGTCCGGGTGGTATTGAAAGGCCATGCTCCGATAGGCCTTTTTGATTTCCTCGGTGTTGGCGCTGTGCCCTACTCCTAGGATTTCGTAATAGTCGCGTTTAGCCATGATCCTTCACCTCTATCCCTGCTTCTGGGATGGATTCTTCCAAAAGCACCTTGCTGGCAGCAATCTCCCGCAAGGCGGTGACCACCTCTTTATTGTCCGATTTGACCAGGGACGGGTACCCATCCCGATACATCTTGACCCGTTTGATGGCCATTTGAGCAATGACGAAACGGTTGTTGATTTTTTCCAGGGCATCTTCAACGGTAATTCTGGCCATGCGTGCGCTCCGTTCTATCTTCTGATCAGGTGTAAGGTGCTGGGCAAGTGCAGCCAAAAGGTCCTAGGTGTGCTCCAGGAAAACTCTTCTGCACTCACAAGGCTTATCTCTATGTCAAACAGGACAATATAGTCACTCTGTCACAGGGGTCAAGGGTTTCTCGTATCAAACAAAACCTTCTTTGTCCGTCATTCCCATAAAAGGCTGGAATCCTGAATAGATAGAATGACTTTCCCCTTAACCGGCGTTTACTCAGGAAAGATGCGAAGCAAATAATTCAGGATACATTGCTCCAGCTTGCAGGCTGAAGAGGAAACGTGTAGGCAGGATCGGGTGGGATCACGACAACGAAAGCATCTCTCTTTTGCTCAAAAAAAGTGCCTGTCCAAGGCCGGAAAGCTGATGCTGAACAACGGCATGCTCCGGCCCGGAGCAAGGGTGGGTGTGGCAGTTTCCGGAGGAATGGATAGCTGGGTGCTTCTGCAGGTTTTGAGCTTGCACCGCCGCAAGCTGCCTTTTGAGATCCAGCTCATGCTTTTGCATATAAATCCCGGCTTTAATCCCATAAATCACGCCCCACTGGTTGAATGGGCCAAAAGGTCCGGTCTGGCCATTCATTTGCAGGTATCGGACATGGGCCCCAGGGCCCATTCGGCCGAGAACCGCAAGAACTCCCCTTGCTTCTTTTGCAGTTGGCGCCGGCGCAAGCACCTGTTTCAGTTGGTGAACAAGTACAACCTGACCCATTTGGCCCTGGGGCATACGGCCGACGACCTGGTGCAAACTTTCTTCCTCAATCTCTTTTATCAAGGCCGGGTGGAGGGCTTGTACGCCAAGGAACCGTTTTTCCATGGCCGTTTTGAGCTCATAAGGCCCCTGCTACATGTGGAGAAACGTCTGGTGCGCAAGGCGGCCCAGGACTGGCAGCTTCCGATATGGGCCAATCCCTGTCCGTCCGCCCAAGCCAGTAAGCGCAGTGAAGTGGACGATTGGCTGCAGTCTCTGTGGGCCGGGAATTCAAAAATGCGCAAGAGCGTGTACAGTGCTTTGAAGCGCTGGGAGCAGTCCACGCCGGTTCCCTCCTTGAGCCGGCCGAAGAATAGCTAGGTTCACTCGAAAAATCCCTAAAGCGTGATACAAAGAGTTGAGTCCACAGATCACACAGATTGACACAGATGAAAGATTTTCTGTTTGCAGGAATGAGAACCTGCAAACAGAGGAGCATCAACCTCCGGTGGAAAGTCACATGCAAAGAAGGGATTCTATGAGCTGAAGTCAAATGTCCCATACACATCACACCCAACTCCCCATAGGCCGGGACTTTCCCTGGCTGGCTCCTCTGGCCGGTTTTTCCGATCTTCCCTTCCGTCTCTTGTGCCGGGAGATGGGGTGCTCTGTGGCCTGCACGGAAATGATCAGTGCCAAGGGGCTCATCTACCGCAGCCCAGGGACTATGGATCTGCTGCGCACCTGTTCCGACGATCATCCTCTGGTGGTTCAGCTCTTTGGGTCCGAGCCAGAGGTGATCGCCGAGGCCCTTACCTGGCTCATAGAGCAAGGATACCAGTATTTCGATCTCAACGCCGGCTGCCCGGTGAAAAAAGTGATCAAAACAGGGGCTGGAGCCGGTCTGCTTCGAGACTGGGACAATCTGCTCCGAATCCTGTTCGCTATGGTGCAGGGTGCCGGCCCGGGACGAGTGGGAGTCAAGCTGCGGGCCGGTTGGGGGTCCAAACAAGATACCCTGGTCCGGATAAGGGATCTGGACGCCATGGATTTAGGCTGGGTGAGCGTGCATCCCAGAACTGTCACCCAAGGCTATGCCGGGAGAGCGGACTGGAAAGTGCTGTCTGCGGCCAGCAGGGAGCTGAACATCCCGGTGCTGGCCAGTGGCGACTTGTTTACTGCTAGAGACGGGGTCCAATGCATGCAGGAAACAGGAGTCAGCGGAGTTATGTTTGCCCGGGGGGCTCTGGCCGATCCTGGAATTTTTGCTACCTATCTACAGATCCTGTGGGGAGAAGAAGATAAAGCGCATGGACCACATGAAGGCAGGCAGCGGGCCCTGAGTATGGCCAGACGCCACATTGCACTTATGCGCATGTATGGAAAGGGAGACAGAGATCTGTTCAGGATGCGGACCATAATTCCCCGTTATTTGCGGGGATTTCAGGGAGTGAAAAATATCCGGAAGCAAGTAGTGGCCTGCACCACCTGGCCGGAGCTCTTGAAATGCTTGGATGATGTGGAAGTGGAGTTGTGAGCGGGGTAGGGGAATACGGAAATCGTTCATCTGCGAGGTGCATAGGTATGTCCAAAACCATTGTTCGGGCCAAAACAGCCGGCTTTTGTATGGG
>CAZUER010000059.1:0-23308 GCA_964619345.1 uncultured Desulfohalobiaceae bacterium | reverse complement strand
CCGAAAAAGACGCCTTTCACCTTCTTCACTCTGTGCATTTGACGGACAAGGCCAAAGCCCGGGTGGAGAGGCCATTTTCCTATATTTCCAGAAACTTCCTGGCCGGAAGGACTTTTTCTGATTTCCATGACCTCAATGCACAGGCCAGGTCCTGGTGTGAGAATGTAGCCAATGCCAAGGTCAAAAAATCTTTGGGCATGCCCCCGGAGCAGGCCTATCTCATGGAAAAATCCCAGCTTATCCCTTTGCCTGCCCATGTCCCCGAGGTCTATCACCTGGAGTACCGGGTCGTGGACTCTGAGGGCTACGTCCAGGTACAAACCAACCGCTATTCAGTCCCGGAGAAACAGGTGGGTCGGAAGGTGGAAGTCTACATTTTTTGGGACAAGATCCAGGTCTATTACCAGCACCAAAAGGTGGCTGAGCACCCCCGGATCCTTGTAAACAAACAGGCCCGGCTCACTGATCCTACCCATCATCCGCCTATAAACCGAAAATCTCAGGGTCCATGCCGGGAAGAATATCTGCTTACCGGCCACAACCAGAGCCTGGATATCTATGTCCAAGAGCTCAAAAAACGCGCCAGGGGCCGGGGAGTCCACAAGCTGCGCCGTTTGCTCTCTCTAAAACGAACCTATCCGGAAAAAGCCTTCATCCAGGCAGTACAGCGGGCTGTGCAGTATCGCATGTATGACCTCTCCCGTCTGGAGCACATCATCCTTTCCCTTACAGCAGGAGACCAATTTGATTTATGAATCAGCTCATTCAACTCCACCAGCTTCTTGCGCAGCTCCGGCTCAAAGGCATGGATCTAATCCTTGAAGATATCCTGGGCAAAGCCGAAAAAGATGGCCTCTCCGTGCAGGAGGTCCTGCATGAGCTCCTTTTGGCCGAAAAAAGACATAAGCAGGAAAGAAGCCTCCACTACAGGATCAAACAGGCTGACTTGCCCTTTGAGTGGGGCCTGGAATCATTTCCTTTCGATAGACAGCCCTGTATCGACAAATCCAGGATAATGACCCTGGCCGGGCTTGGGTTTATCCAAAGGGCAGAGAATATCGTCTTTATCGGCCCAACTGGTGTCGGAAAAACCGGTTTGGCCCTTGGTCTTTTGCGAAAGGCCCTTCTCCAGGGATACCGGGGAAAATTCTACAAGGTCCAAAACCTTATGGATCAGCTCTTTGATTCCCTGGCCGACAGAAGCAGTCCCAGGTTTTTGAAGCGCCTGGCAAACTACGATCTTCTGCTCTTGGACGAACTGGGCTATCTGACCCTGGGCAGAGAACAAATGAACATGTTTTTCCGGCTCATGGACGAGAGATACTCCAAAAACAAACCGACCATGATCACTACCAATCTGGAGTACGATGAGTGGTATGAGATCTTGGAGCCGGCTCAAATGGTGGCTGCACTTCTGGATAGGCTCCAGCACCACTGTGTGACCATCAATATGATCGATGGAGATTCTCTTCGTCGTCCAGAACTTGCTGCCACCTAGCAAAGAACAATCTCATCCTACCACTAAGGCAGTAGGTAACCTTCTGCCTTTCTTTTTGCCCCCTCCCATCTCCTGATAGTGCGCACCGCAAGGGTCTTTTATTCTTGGCATCAGTGGGTCAAATAATCTTGGCGTTCAAGATTCTTCAGTTAGCTTGCCCTCGAAGGCATGTTTGAGCACCGATTGGCGATACGTCTTTAACTGCTCCCGGGCTTTCTTCAGGCTTTGGGTAGCGTTATCGAGTTCTGAGAAAAACTCTTCGATTTTCGAGACTATTTGGTGTTGTTCGAGGATTGGTGGCAATGGAATGTTTAATACTTTTGCATTATTAATGGTTACTTGAGGTTGTGCTGTTCCTGTAATTAAATTTGACTTGTTTGTGATTTGCAAAGCGTAATAATAAGTTTTTAGAAAATATTCATGATTTATAAAAAATTTTATAATCAATGAGTTGTTCGTTATATAGCAATATTTAGGAGAAATATTGATCGTTCCACTGTTTGCTCCTCGACAAGAAATAAGAAGTTGTTTGTGCTCAAACATAAAACTATCATAATAACCAATTATGCCGTTTGCACCAAAAACAGGAAATCCATCATCTTTGAATTTTGACTTTGGTAATCCATTTCCATAAATTATGTGTGAAATATCACCAAGCTTTGCTTTAACCCATCCAACTGGTATTGAATTGTTTTTGCTCATCCTTACGCCGCCAAAGCCTCATTCATTTCATCAATTATCGAACTCATATCATCCCCAAACAACTGCGCCATTTTGCCCGCTCCGCCCTTGCTATCAAAGGGGGTATATTCCAGGTCGTCCATCTCCATATGGATGGAGCTGATGATGTGGTCCCGGATCATGCGCAGCCAGGTCATTTGCTCGTCGTTGAATTTCTGAGCTGCTCCGGCCTGTTTGTCAAACACCCATTTCTTGAAGTTGCGGTTGGCTGTCTGCTCAAAGGAGGTCAGGGTGTCGTCTATGCCGGTGACCCGCCGGATCAGAGATACCAGGGCGGTCAGTTCGCTCTTTGGGGACTGGCCATTGACCTTTTCCACCTGCTCATAGGCCTGCCAGACCCGGACAGGAGCCAGGTGGGGCTTGTTGTGCTTCAGGGTTTCCAGCACGGTTTTGATCATATCATAGGTGATCTGCCTGCGGTTGTAGGGCTGGTTGTAGAAGATGGACAGGGCGGTGATTTCATCCTTGTGGGCCTGCAGAAAGGCCTTGAAGTCCTCAATGATCTCTTCCGCCTTTCCCTGGGCCTGGTGGTCCCAACCGGCGTAATCTAACTGGTCCAGGTTGATTGTATCGATGATTTGTTCATGCGAGGTGCGCACTTTTTCAATGTATTCGTTCAGCTCTCCGGAAAAAGTGTTTCTGGCCTCATCGATGAGCTCTTTTTGGGTTTCCTGCTTTTGCGTTTCATCCGGATCTGCATGAGCAGGCAGGTCGTATTTCTCTTTTGCGGCATCGATGATTTTGTCCGGATTGTGGGCATCCAGAAGATTGTGCACCAGGGTGTTGATGGATTTTCCGCCCGCAAGTTCTTTGAACTTTTCCCGCTCCTCTCCTGTGATCTGCTGCTCCAGCTTGGCCAGACGTCCGGCCAGGGAAGTGTAGGTGTCCTCATCACTGTGGCCCATGAGGGCAGCCTGCAGGAGATCCTTGAGAGGGACGGACTTCTTTCGTTCCAAGGGCCGGCTGTCAGTTTTCAGGGACTTGCTTACCCCCACGGCATCCACAATCACAAATCCGGCCTTGCTGGTGTGGGCGGAAGGGGAGACCTTTTTCAGGTCGTCATAACCCAGGGTCCGGGTTCCACGTCCCTTCATCTGCTCAAAGTAGTTCTTGGAGCGCACATCGCGCATAAAGAGCAGGCACTCCAGGGGCTTCACATCCGTGCCTGTGGCGATCATGTCCACAGTGACCGCGATCCGAGGGTAGTAATCATTGCGGAAGGAGGTCAGCATGGATTTGGGATCTTCGCTGGCCTTGTAGGTCACCTTTTTGCAAAAGGCGTTTTCCTCGGCAAACTCCTCGCGCACAATCTTGATGATGTCGTCTGCGTGGCTGTCTGTCTTGGCAAAGATAAGCGTCTTGGGAATTTCCTCCCGATCCGGAAAGATCTCCGGGAGCTTGTCCCGAAAGGCCCTGATCACCTTTCTGATCTGGCTGGGATTGACCACGTCCTTATCCAGATCCTTTGCAGTGTAGGTCACATCCTCATCCAGCTGTTGCCAGCGCTTTTTTCGGGTCAGGCGGTCCCTTTTGTCTACCCATAGCTCAGCCGCCAGTTTGCTTCCCTCTTTGGTGATCGTGGTCTCTATCAGGTAGGTGTCGTAGCCCACATTGACCCCGTCAGCCACGGCCTCTTCGTGCCGGTATTCACTGACCACGTTTTCATTGAAAAAACCAAAGGTGCGCTTATCTGGGGTGGCGGTCAGGCCGATGTGAAAGGCGTCAAAGTAATCCAGGACCTGTCGCCACAAGTTGTAAATAGAGCGGTGGCATTCATCAATGATGATGAAGTCGAAAAATTCAGGCGGGACATCAGGGTTGTATTCCACCTCCCTGGGACGACCGGTGGTCACATGCTCATGCGGGTTGCTCTGTTCTGCGGCTTCGTCCATGTCCTCACCTTTGAGGATGGAATACATACGCTGGATGGTGCTTATGCACACCTGGCTGTCCTGGGACACGTATCTGGAACTCAGCCGCCGGACGTTGTACAGCTCAGTGAATGTGCGGTTGTCGTCAATGGGGGTATAGCCCATGAACTCCTGTTCGGCCTGTTCGCCCAGGTTTTTGGTATCCACCAGGAAGAGGATGCGCTGGGCATCCACGTACTTGAGCAGGCGGTAGATGGAGGTGATGGCGGTAAAGGTCTTGCCGCTGCCGGTGGCCATTTGGATCAGGGCTCGCAGCATGCCTTGCTTGAAGGATCTCTCCAGATTGGTGATTGCCCGGAACTGGCAATCTCGCAAACCCTGAGCAGGAAGCTCCGGGAGCTGCTGCAATCTCTGGCGGAGGCTGGATTGGCGGCGGATTCTTTCTCTCAAAGTGGCGGGGTGGTGAAAGGAGAAGATCTCCCTGGCCCTGGGCTTGGGATCACGCAAGTCGGTATACTGGGTGACGATCCCGGTGCTTTCATACACAAAGGGCAGGTGTTCGCAATTGGCAAACCATTTAACCTTGCTTTGAGCGTAAGCTTCAGCCTGCTCTTCATGCGAGCTCAGGCGATGTCCTTCATCTTTCCGCTTGGCTTCGATCACACCCACAGGCTTTCGATCCACAAACAACACATAGTCAGCCGGCCCGGCATCGGTCTGATATTCCCGAACCGCAAGCCCAGAGCCCAGGCTCCAATTGATAGCATTCTTGTCCACAACCACCCAGCCGGACTTTTCAAGAAGGGAGTCTATGTTATCCCGGGCTTCCTGTTCGGGTGATTTGTTCATAGTGATTTTCTTGGTTATATTGTAATTAAGTATTACTTGGACTGTTTATAATTGTTAGCTGTTTGCACGAGCTAGGCAATATTTGATCAAATGTTCGACAGTTTTCCAAAACTTATCCTCCCCTTCCCATTCATAAGCAAGTTTAACACGATCTCTTGACTCATTGATAATTTCAACGTTTACCACTCCAGGGAAGGTATTCAAAGCATTGAAAGCATCAATACCAATTTCATTGGCTAATAAAAATCCGTTTATGACTTCACGATTCAAAGTTATGTAGTATTTTGACATATTGCAACTTCCTTTTTCTTGCTTAAATATTAAAAGACTTCTCTATTTCTAAATCCTCTCCCCTGAAACTTGCAGCAATAGACTTTAAAGCCACGCCTTCCAGTTGGCTGCGGTGAAAGACAAGATCCTCATTATCCTAACAGTGGATATGGGTACCCTTGTATAAATTTGAATGTTTATTACAAAATATTAATTATCACCATTTATTTCTTATTTCTTTTAAGAGCTCCGGTATTTCAGCATAATCATCAACCCATATAATATCTACACCAAATGAATAAGCATCATTAACTTCGGAGTCCTCAATTAAATCAATTAATGAAAATGTTAACTCATCGATGTCTAAGGAATTTTTGGTTTCATTGTCGATTATATTGTCATTATTTAAAGATCTACGAAGCTCACTGTTTACAAATTCGTAACTGTATCTCTTTTTTATACAATAATGTACAAGCGCATTGTCATTTCTTAGATTTCTAGCAATATCCAGCAGCCTTCTTAGGTTCGGATCCGAAAGTGAGGTGCCTATAAGTAAACAATTTTTGTCTTTAAAGGTATTAAGTTGGACAAGGTTACTCCATCCATAAATATCTGAATATTGTTGATGATATAAGTTTTCGCTCAGTATAATTCTATTCTCTTTAGACAGTTTTTTGCCTCTAGGCAAATAACCATGAACGTGATATATTGGTAAATCTAATGTATTTTTTTTTATTCCCGGTCCATAGATTGAGGTAAATGGTATATCAAGATCGGTATCTGTTATATATTTTTCTAGTATGTCGTCATAGTTGTAAGTTATAACGCTAGATAGATTTGGACTTTTACCAGGAGATATACACAGCTGAACGATTTCTTGGTATAATTTTGAATTAAAAGATAGCTCAGCGTTACTATAAATTGCACTTCTAACAAGTTCTTCAAAATCCAATGAATCGTTCTTTTTTATAATCTTATTATATAAGTATCTGCTTGCAATTAAGGGATCAGGAGCAAAAGTAGATGTGAATAATTTTGAAAGAATATTTGCAACATCATGCTTATGCTCAATATCATAAACTAAATGAGTAAACAGTAATCTTTGTATTAGAATATTCCATGATGGTAAATTATGATCAATTGAAACTCCAGCACCTAAGACTAAAACTAAACACTCGTTGTGATAATAATATGATAAATTTTTAACTTGTTCTTTATAGCTAGTTAAAGATTGTTTTATGTTATTTTTTATAATTTCTAATGCTGATAGTATGTTTATACGAGAATCATTGGCATAGCATTTATCTGATATCTTAATTTCTTTTTTATTATTATTTTTTTGAAAATATGAACTACTTTCATTTAATTTGTTTTTAATTAATGAAACTTGATCATCATCAAGACCTGACATGTGACTTTTTATCGAAATATCAGTGTGTTCTCTTATAAACTTCATTAGAGACTTATTTGATATGCCTAGCTCAGATGCTAAGTCACGAACTCTATGTGTTTTCATATGCTTTAATTGATAACCTTATTAGTTCCAAGTTCTTGGGGGCACACACTGTCCTTCGGTAGGTGTTAAGGAATGAAGATGTGGAGTCAGAGAGCAAAACTGACAGCTTTCCTCGAGTACAACTAAATTGGGGTATGATTTATTTTCGTAAAGTGCGGATGTAAGCTCGTCCAGTCGTTCAAGACATTGTCCAGTTCTTCCTCTCGTGATCCACAATATTTGAGCCCATTTCAAACCTCCTGCATAACCCACTTGACCCTGCCGACCATTAAATTCTCTCTGCCGTCCATTGGAAGGCGTTGGTCTCGGTGTTTGGGGTTTTCGGATTGGAGGAGAAGGATGTTGTTTTCCAGATCCACGAAGACCCGCTTGAGGGTGACTCCTTCGTAGGGCACCCAAACTGCGTAATTTTCCCACCAATGATTCTTTGCTCGGTGGTGTCCACTCCCACCAAGGCACCTTATTGCAGGGACCTCGGTTATCCATAAATTACATTTTGCAGATTCATTCGGACCGGAGTATAACCTAAAATTGAACAGATGGCAAGTAGTTTTTATTTAAAAGATGAAGGAGTACATATGGTGAGATGAAACGAGTTGATGCCAGGATCAAGAAATTTGTTCCCGAGGTGCTTGAAGGCGAGAATTGATTGTATCCAATGCCGATTGTATTAAGTGCTTTTACATGCAATCCTTTCATAAAAAACACGAAAATTTGAACCGCCAAGACGCCAGGGCCACCAATGTAAGACACGTAAGGGAAGAGAATATGCATCCACCGTTGCGTCCTTCGCGGCTCTGCGAGAGACAAGATTTTTCACGCCAATCCGCAAAGACCGCCAAGAAGGAAAATGCATTTTTTATACGTATTTCCAATAAGTTGCACGGTCAATATTTCGTTGACTGATCCCTGACCCTCCTGAATTTAATGTGGTATACATGGCGAGAATGATGAAATCTCAACTTTTTTATCAAAGTTGAGATTTTGTACTGAGGACAAACCCAATCCTTGTCATCTATCATAAATTTTCGTAGTATCTGCTTATGTCCAAGAGTCAGAGTCCACATGACAAGGTGATCAAAAACATTCTGGGTAGGCATGAAACTGCTGTGAGCTTTCTCCAGAGCTTTTTGCCGGAGATGATTACCCGACATCTTGAGCTGGAGTCCCTGCGCTTTGAGCAAACAAGCCACATACCGGACCATCTGCAGGAGTATTTCTCTGACATTCTGATGCGAATGCCGATTCGGGACCGGGAGCAGGAAGCTGAGATTTATGTGCTGCTGGAGGAAAAACTATGGAAACCATAGCTGATGCTTTGAGAAAGGAAGGGGAACAGCAAGGTATCTCTTTGGGAGAACTCAAAAAATCCAGAGAAATGCTTCTGGAAGCCATAAGTGAAAGATTTGGAGCTATTAATCCTGACCTTGTACGACGAATCAATTCCATTGAATCCCACGAAACCTTGAAGATGCTTTTCAAGCAGACCTTCCGGGTGGATTCGCTGGAAGAATTCAAAGAGCAGGTCTTGCGAGCTACAGACAATTGACCCACCCTTTTGAAAATATACAACTTGGAATGGTTATCCCTCCAAGCTTCCAGTTCTGCCATCCCTACCTGAGTACATTGGACTTGCTAATGCTCAGGAGGTAAAGATGGCTGCCAATACTCTTGTACAAACCCGGATTGATGCCGACGTAAAAAAACGTGCCGCCGAAGTGCTGGAAGGTATGGGATTGACTGTCTCCGATGCCGTCCGCATTTTATTGACCCGTGTGGCCCACGAAGGGAGTCTTCCCGCTGGTTTGACCACCGACCCAGCAGCTCATGACGCTTGGTTTCGGGCCAAAGTCAAAGAAGCTCTTGAAGATTTGCGCCCCCCGATCCCGCATGACCAAGTCGAAGCCCTTTTTGAAGACCGACGAGCCAAGGCGCGAGGTAAGCACGAGGAAGAGCAGGAGTGAGGATCGATGCGCACAGTCCTGGCCTGAGCGTTTGCGAGGCGAATAATATCACCGCCAATCGCAAGGCATGTATCTATAACCTTATTTTTTTCTTCTGCATCAAGCGCTTTTTTGCTTTATTCAGGAAAGGGGCCTCTTTTTCCCTGGATCAAGAGCGGCTACAATTTTAATTTTCCAGGGGGTCTGTTTTTCTCGAATGTGCCATGACTTTACTTTTCCTCTTAAGTTTTATCCGCCGCATTTTACGTTGAGAACTTTGCGGCTCTGCGAGAGAAAAGATTTCTCTGATGACTTCAGTTGCCACTACTTTTCTTCAAAGAAAGCAGCATCTCTGTCGGAAGTGATCTGGTAAAATGTTGATTGTTGGACAAGAAAAGGTCAACATGAGCATGTAATCCCGAAGCTATAATCAAACTGTCCAATGCAAGTATATGATGATATTACTGTCTATGAGAACCTTTTTCTCTTTGATGGCCTGCCTTACAGCTCGGATTTGATCACCTGTCCTCTCTTTCTTTCCGTTCGTCGTCCAAGAAGGTTTCCACCGCCTCTGGCGTATCTCCTATGCTCCTGCGTGTTGCTCCGGTCAATTTTTGGGTAAAGGACGGTACAGTCTCCAAAATGAGTTTGTCCTTGTCTTTATTAATCAAAATTTTCGTGCCCGGCTTAATGTTCATCTCTTTCCTAATGTGGGCCGGCAAGACTATGTATCCTCTTTTGGAAACAGTAACACTTTCCGATTGCATGCTGCACCTCCTGACCATGTGATAATATCAAATTATGCAGTAAAAAGTCATTTCGTCAACATTTTTTCATGCTGCAGCAGATATGCTCATTTGATAACCCGGACCTGGAACCGGTCATATGAGCTTGACCTTTTGCCCGTATTTTCTTATTATATAAGAGTCGAAACCGGACAAAAAACCGGACATATGATTGTGTTTATGGTGGATAGTATACGTACCCAGGGTCTTTCACTTCAGCCGTCTTTGCCGGCCTGTCGGATAGGGGAGCTGAAAGATCTGTCCCAGGAAGTGGCCGTGGCCTCCTCGGCCCTCGAAGGGCAGATTGCGGACAGCACAGCCATGGCTCTCGGCGATTGCCTCAGGTATCTGAACAGCTATTATTCTAATCTGATTGAAGGCCACAAGACGTCGATCCTGGAGATCGAGGACGCTCTGAACAAAAAGTTTTCTCCGGACCAGGAGAAACGCTACGCTCAGGAGCTTTGTGCCGCCCATGTTCTGGCTGAGAAAGAGCTGATGGGGCAGGTGCTTGTCGATCCCCCGGACAATGTGTGCAGCCTTTTCTTTGTGGGCAGGATCCATCGGACCTTTTACGAACACCTTCCGGAACAGCACCGCTATACCCACAATCGAGGCGGATTTACAGCCTATAATGTGAATCCGGGGCAACTGCGTGACGGCAATGTCTCCCTGGACGACGGTCAAAGTATTCACGGTCCAGATGCAGGCATCCTGCCCCAAAAGTACCAGGATTTCGAGGTAACCTTCGATCAGCGAAACTTCCACGGGGATGAGCGGCTTATAGCTGCCTCTGCGGCCCATCACCGCCTCACCTGGCTCCATCCTTTTCGGGACGGGAACGGGCGGGTCTCCAGACTGTTTTCCGGTCTGTATCTGGCCTGCATCGGCGTGAATCGGAGCAACCTCTGGTCACTCTCCCGGGGGTTCTCCAGGGACAAGCAGTGGTATATGCTCAATCTTCGTTCCGCCGATTCGCCCAATGCCGACTGTGCCGGCTTTGATCAGGAGTTTTTCGCTGACTACTGCATGTTTTTCCTGGAGACCTGCCTGGACCAGATCAGGTTCATGGATCGGATTCTGAGCTTAAAGAGCATAGATGCCCGGATAGACGGCTATGTCCGGGATAGAGCAAAGGAACGAGGGGCGCCCAATCCGCTCGATCCACGGGCGGGAAAGCTTTTAAAGGCCCTGTTCATGCAGGGTGAGATTCCAAGAGGTGAGGCCAGAAATGTGCTGGGCATGGAGGCCAGGTCCGAGCGGCAGGCCAGAAGGATCGTGAGCCAGTTGGTCAAAGAAGGTCTGGTCCAGTCCGACAGTCACAAGGCACCCTTGCGCATCTCCTTCCCCACCCATGTCCTCCGCTTCTATTTTCCAGAATTGTTTGATCCGTCTGTTCTTGGAGGGCCGGAGTGACATACAGGCTGATATTACCTACTGTTCATGCCATGTGACAATATGAAATATGCAGCTACCTTGCGCTCTTGGAGGCTCTACGTGAGGGAATCTTTTCTCGCCAAGCTGTCTATATTCTCGCGCCAAGCCGCCAAGACCGTCAAGAATACACATGCAATTCAAATGGGAAAATTCAATGCCCTCAGATGCCTGGAAGGATGAAGACTGTTCTCCACGATCTTGGAAAAGAGAAAGTGTTGGAAGGCCAGGTCGTCGGATTTGAGCTTGTCCAGAAGGTCTTGGGCAGAAAGGGTGTAATCTCCCCAGAAACATTCCTGGATAACTTCCTGGGCGCTTGTTGTTCGCTCGTCTTGCATGGTATTTGCTGATTCAGATTGCCCGGTTCTCATTCAGGATCCCTTTTTGCCCCGCATGGCCCTGGATTCCATGTCCAGCTCGCTGAGCAGCTCCTGTAGAGTCCAGGTTTCCGAGGTTGGGGTCAGGGAGGCCCACAGCTGGATGGGAAAGCGGGCCTTTCTGTATTCCTGCATGAGGCTGTTCATCTCCTTTCCGGTTGCCCCGGACATGATCATCGCCCTGGGCATTGGGGAGCTGTGCATAAAGCCGCTCTTGTGATCTTGATCGATGATCTCGAGAACCTGTCTTTTCAAATCAGTCTGCACGGCAAATACAACTGGGAAATCGGCAACCTTGGTCTTCTTCAGAAAGGTCAAAAATGGTTCATGTTCATCCTGGGGATAACCGCACATAAGCAGGACTTTGGGGCCGTACATTCTCTTTGCGGCCGCACTGACCTTTTGAAATCGACCTTTGTGCTTCATGATTCCCTCATATGCTGCAAAAAAGAATTTTGTCAAACATTGATAAAATCATCCATGGCGGGTAAATTTTCCTGTTGTTGGTTCTCGCTAGATCTGTTTCCGCTTACCATTCATGAAGACAGTCTTATACTCTTCTTGACGCCGTTTTTTTGTCTCGCAAATATTCAAAACAAAGGCCATTTCATGGATGAACTGACTACTCTTGTAGCTGATAAGACCAGTATTCCAGCCTCGGCTGTGACCAATATTCTGGCCTTGCTCAAGGATGGAGCGACCATTCCGTTCATAGCCAGATACCGCAAAGAAGCAACCGGCGGGGTGAGCGAAGAGCAGTTGCGGTCTTTTGAGGAAGCCTATGCCTTCAGCCACAGGCTTTTGGAGCGAAAGGCCGATATCCTGCGGTTGATCGAAGAACGGGCGCGTTTAGACCCTGACATACGGAGCAAAGTCCAGGCAGCCACGGGCATGACCGAGCTGGAGGACCTGTACCGGCCGTACAAGGAAAAAAAGAGCACCCGGGCCGGCCAGGCCCTGGCTCGGGGGCTGGAGCCCCTGGCCGATGTTATTCAAAAAGCGAGCCTGACGGCAGAAGAGCTTCAGGTCAGGGCCAAGGACTTTGTAGGCCCAGAGGTGGCAGATGGTCAGCAGGCCCTGCAAGGGGCCCAGGATATCATTGCCGAGCGGTTCAGCGACAATCCCAGGGAGCGGAAAATTCTGCGCGAACAGATGCGGCGCCAGGGTGTTTTGGAGATCACCAAAGGCAAGGAATTCGATCCCCAGGCCGGCTATGATGCCCATGCCGAGGCCCGGGAAAAGATCTCCTCCATCCCTTCCCATCGCTATTTGGCTATTATGCGCGGGGTGCGGGAGAAGCAGCTCCGGGTCAAGGTGCGCATAGATGAGGACCGGTTCCTGGAGAATGTTTTCAAGCACCACATTCCCAGACAGGCCAAGAGCTCTGGGCAGTACCTGCGGGAGGCTTACCGCGATGGTTTCAAGCGTCTGCTTTTTCCTTCCGTTGAACGGGAGATCCAGGCCGAACTCAAAGAGCAGGCGGACCGGCAGGCAATTTCCGTGTTTGGCCGGAACTTGCATCAACTCTTAATGACTCCGCCGGTGAGCGGACAGGTGCTCATGGGAGTGGATCCCGCCTATCGGACCGGGTGCAAGCTGGCGGTTATTGATGCCCAGGGAAAGCTCCTGGACTCTGCTGTCATCTACCCCACAGCCCCGCAAAAGGACTATTCTGGAGCCAGGGACACAGTTTTGGATCTGGTCCACAAACACGGGATCCAGGGGGTGGCCATAGGAAATGGGACGGCATCCCGGGAGACGCAGGAGTTTTTTGCCTCCTTGAACCGGGGATCGGAATGCAATCTCAAATATACAGTGGTTTCTGAGGCCGGGGCCTCGGTATATTCAGCCTCCAAGCTGGGACAGGAGGAGTATCCGGATCTGGATGTGACTGTGCGCGGGGCGGTGTCCATAGCCCAGCGCCTGCGCGATCCCATGGCCGAGCTGATCAAGATCGATCCCAAATCCCTGGGCATTGGCCAGTATCAGCACGATGTGGATCAAAAGCTCCTGGAGCACAAGCTGCATGAGACCATTGAAGATCTGGTCAATCAGGTGGGGGTGGAAATAAACAGCGCCTCTGCCGCCTTACTCGTGTATGTGTCCGGGCTGGGGCCCAAGCTGGCTCAGAGTATTGTGACCCGGCGAAAGGAGCAGGGCGCATTTATGAGCAAGAAAGACCTGCTCCAGGTCAAAGGTCTGGGTCCCAAGGCCTTTGAGCAGTGTGCCGGTTTTGTCCGCATAAGAGACGGCCGGGATGTCCTGGACAACACTGGTATCCATCCGGAAAGCTATGCCGCGGCAACCAGGCTCAGAGCAAGATATGACCCGCATCAGCTGAGTCCTGGGGAGCTGGCCGCTGTTGCCGGGGAGCTGGGGATAGGCCGGCAGACTTTGCAGGATATTGTCTTTGAGCTCAAAAAGCCGGGGTTCGATCCCCGGGAGGATGTGCCGGCCATTCCTTTCCGGGAAGATGTTCGGGAGATAGAGGCATTAAAGGAAGGAGAGGTTGTCTCCGGAGTCGTGCGCAGCATTGTCGATTTTGGGGCTTTTGTGGATATCGGGTTGAAAAATGACGGGTTGATCCATATCTCTGAGCTCAGCAGGCAACGCATCGGGCATCCCATGGAGGTCCTGTCCGTGAACCAGTATCTGCCCCGGATCAGGGTGCTCACAGTGGACGTAGACAAGGGCCGGGTCAGCCTGAGTATTACATAATGGTACTGGTTTCCATAGGCAAATTATTTCACACTACGCCGCGAAGAGAGCCAAGGGTGACTTGATTATGGAATTCACTTTCCGCAGCACCGTTTGTATTTTTTGCCACTATTGCACGGACACGGGGCATTGCGGGCTGTGCCGGGATATCTTTCATCACCCGGAGATACATCTATTGTCTTTGGACCATGCTGGGCCATGCCTGGAAACATTTGGTGGTGTCTCTTTATCATGGGTATAATGACTTCGTTCCGGAATTCTCATAACACTTCCCTGAAACCTGAACACTCCTGGCACCTTGCACCGGAGTACAAAATGACCGTGGGGTGACGCCCACACCTCCTTGGTTTGAATGGGAAAAGTTATGTAACTCAATTTGACAGTCCTGTTATTTCAGGGTCTAATGTAGAATAAGAGTATAGTTGTGTGCGGGCGTCTGCTTTTCGGTTATGCATTACTGGCAACGTCCAAGGCCTTGTACCTTAAAATATAAAACGGAAATTCATTCAGTCTGATATACTGAATAATGGGCAACAAAGGATAGAATGTGAAAATTTTGGAACATCGGGCCCTGAGAGGACCCAATTATTACAGTCGATACTTAATAATGTTTATGCGCCTGGATATCGGCGATCTTGAGGAACGTCCGAGCGACCAGGTTCCCGGATTAGCCGAACGGCTGCAGAAAATTCTGCCCGGAATATATGAGCACCGCTGCTCAGTGGGTGAGCGGGGTGGATTTTTGCAGCGAGTGCAGCGCGGCACCTATGCCGCTCACATGGTTGAACATGTGACCATAGAGTTGCAAAACATTATCGGCTTTTCAGTGGGTTACGGCAAGGCAGTGGACACCAATGACCGCGGTATTTACGTGGTCCTGTACCGCTACCGAGACGAGGCCTGCGGCCTGGCTGCGGGCTGTGAGGCGGTCCAGATCGTGGATAATCTCTACCGGGGCGCCGATGTAGATATCAGCGCGGTTATCGACCGGCTTAAGGAGGTTCGGGATGCGAACATGCTCGGACCGTCCACCACCTCCATTGTAAAAGCCGCCTTGGCCCGCGACATCCCGTATTACCGACTGTCTGAAAACACCAGCTACATCCAGCTCGGCCAGGGAGTGCATCAGCAGCGGTTTCAGACCACAGTAACCTGGAAGACAGGGATCATTGGGCACACCATTGCCGACGACAAGGATTGGACCAAAAAAATCCTCAGCGACGCCGGCATTCCTGTCCCCCAAGGGTGGGTCTGTTATACCTTTCAGGAGGCGGTGCAAGCTGCCGAGGCACTGGGGTACCCGGTGGTGACCAAACCGCTCAGCGGCAATCACGGACGCGGGATCACCACCAATATCAGCAATGAGGCCGAGCTGGGCCAGGGATTCGAGGCAGCCCTGCTCCACCATGAATCGGTAGTGGTCGAAACCTATATCAAGGGCGAGGATCACCGTTTGCTGGTCATTGACGGCAAACTGGTGGCCGCAGCCCGGCGGCGTCCGGCCCATGTTCAAGGCAACGGCCGATCTACTCTCAAGGAGCTTATAGACACAGAGAACGCGGACCCACGCCGGGGAGTGGGACATGAGAACCTGCTGACCCAGATCCATATCGACGATCAGACCAAGCGGCTGGTGGAGCAGGCCGGGCTGACCTTTGACAGCGTGATCCCGGAGGGCGAGATCGTGTGGCTGAAAACCACGGCCAATATCTCCACCGGCGGGACAGCCACTGATTTGACCGATGACGTGCATCCGGAGGTCAAATACGCGGCCGAGCGCATGGGCCGGCTGATAGGGCTGGACATCATTGGTATCGATCTGCTGGCCGAGACCCTGGCCAAGCCTCTGGAGCAGCAGTCCGCCGGGGTGGTCGAGGTCAATGCCGGGCCTGGCTTTCGCATGCACTTATCTCCTACGCACGGCAAGGGGCGTCCGGTGGGCGAGGCTGTGGTGGACATGCTCTTTCCTGATGGCAGCGACGGCCGGATCCCGATTACGGCCATTACCGGAACCAACGGCAAGACCACGACCACCCGATTGACCGCGCACATGCTGCGTCAGGCCGGGCGCCAGGTGGGCATGGCCTGTACCGGGACCATTGAGATCGACAATCACATCATCATGCGCGGCGATTACAGCGGCCCCATGGCGGCCCAGACCGTGCTCAAGGAGCCGACGGTGGATCATGCAGTGCTGGAGGTGGCCCGGGGCGGCATTATGCGCCGGGGACTGGGCTTCGACGCCTGCGACGTGGGCGTATTACTGAACATCGCCAGCGACCATCTGGGAGAGCGGGATATCCACACCCTGGATGAGCTGGCTCGCTGCAAGACAGTGGTTGTGGATGCGGTCAAGCCTGAGGGTTTCTGCGTTCTCAATGCCGATGACGAGCGGGTCATGGACCAGGGAACGTACTGGTCCCGGGGACGGATCATCTATTTTACAATGGAACCGGATAAGGCCGTCTTGAGTGAGCATGTGGCTGAGCACGGAATTGTATTCACTGTGAAAGACGGCTGGATCGTCATGTGCCAGGGCCAGGTGGAGGCTCAGGTGATCGAGGTCAACGACGTCCCCATCGCCTTTGAGGGGCATGCTCCATTCAACGTCCAGAACGCCATGGCGGCTGCGGCCGTGGGTCATGCCCACGGGCTGAGCCTCGGCGATATCCGAATGGGGCTGGCCACCTTCCATCCCACACCTGGCCAGCTGCCGGGGCGAACCAATCTGATCGAGGCCGACGGTATTCGCTGCCTGATCGACTATGGCCACAACGTACCGGCCTTAAAAGCCCTTGAGCCCTTGGTGCGCGGACTGGGCACACAGCGGTGTATAGGAGTGGCCAGTGCACCCGGCAACCGGAGGGACGAGGATCTGATGGGCCTGGGGGAACAGCTCGGAAGCATGCTGGATGCCCTTTTTGTCTGTGAATCAGACCCGCGTGGACGACAGCCGGGCCAAGCGGCGGAGTTGATCCGCCGCGGAGCGGCCCAGGCCGGAACAGACTGTCAGGCCGAGGTAATCATGGATGAGTACGAGGCTGTTGGGTTGGCAATGGATGAGGCCTCCGAAGGAGACCTGCTCCTTTTGCTCATAGACGACATCCAGGGCACCATCCAGCGTCTCAAGGGGCGCAGCTTCCGCACCGTGGCCCCGATCAATGCCTGATCTTGCCCCCGGGCGGGATCGGACCGCCCGGGCATATGACATGTCTTCATGCGCATATCCTGAATACAAGACCTGAGCGCAAAAGGTCGATTGCGGTCGACTTGGAGCAATACTTTAGGATCTCACTCATTGAATCTTCGGTCATCTGTTCTCTGTCATCTGTTCTCTGTGCCTGCAATTCTGACTTTTTGCAGGCGCATCATACAGGCTCCTGTCCAGCACTTGCCGGAGGAAAAAGGAATATGAAGAAAAATGTTTTTGTTATAGGTCTCAACGATCTGAATGCTAAGCGGCTGAAGCGGCTACGTGGAGTGGAGGATGTAGAGTTCCATGGCCTGCTCGACCCGGCAATTGTCTATGAGACTGAAAACTTCAATATCCCGGCCATGCTGGAGGTTGCGGAGCGCCAGCTTGCGGAATTTGACGGCACGGTGGATGCCATCATCGGATACATGGATTTTCCGGTATCCACCATGCTGCCGCTGCTGTGCACAAAGTTCGGCACACGTTCGACGTCTCTGGAGAGCCTGCTCAAATGTGAGCACAAATATTGGAGCCGGGTGACCCAATCCGAGGTGATCCCGGAGCATGTCCCGGCTTTTACTGCATTCGATCCATTTGACGACCAGGCCTTGTCCAAAATCGGGCAGGCCAATCTGGCCTTTCCGTTTTTCGTCAAGCCCATCAAGTCTTCAGGCTCGCGTCTCGGGTTTCGGATCGATAACCCGGAAGATTTTGACTACGCCATGAAAAGATTTCGGGCTGAGATTGATTCCATCTCCGAACCGTTCAACTTCGTCCTGAACCAGATTGATCTGCCGGAGAATATTCGGACTGTGAACGGCGGTTTCTGCATGGCCGAGCAGGTCATTGGCGGACGGCAATGCACCCTTGAGGGGTACGTGTACCAGGGCGAGGTCGTGCCCTACGGTGTAGTGGACTCCATCCGCTATCCCCAGGTTTTGAGTTTTTTTTATTATCTGTATCCGTCGAAACTGCCCAAACATGTACAGGACAAGATGGGGGATTTGGCCAAAACCATCATGAACCACGTCGGTTATGACAATTGCGGTTTCAATGTCGAATTTTTTTGGGACGAAGTGCAGGATCGCATTTGGCTTTTGGAGATCAACACCCGGATAGCGCAAAGCCACTGCGACGCCTTTGAGAAGGTGGACGGAGTGAGCCATCAGCAGGTGACAGTGGACTTGGCCCTTGGGCGGAGGCCGGATATGCCGCGGGACGAAGGCGGATATGGAGTGGCGGCTGAGTTTTTCTACCGGGTATTCTTCAAAAATGCCACGGTTGCCCGCGCACCAAGCCCGCAGGAGGTTGAGGCTGCCGCAGCCAAGGTTCCGGGCACGACCATAATCCCTCAGGTCAGGGAGGGCATGCGCCTATCCGAACTGCCTGAGCAGGATTCCTACAGTTATGCGGTGGCCTGCATCTGGATGGGGGCAAACAAACAATCGTCGCTGCTTTGGAATTACGAGCGGGTGCTCAAAGGCCTTGAATTTGAGTTCGTGGATATTGATGAATAGATGCGAACGGTTTTGTATTTGACAGTTCTGTGATTTCGGGTTCCGAAGGCAGACCAATCTTAAGGATTCTCAGCGTCTGACCATTCGAACAAAGAACAGGCCCAGGGCGAGCAGAAAGACGGCGGAAAGGATGGAGACTTCAGGTTCCGGATTGATGGGCTGAATGTCCCTGCGGGCGCTGACCAAGGTGATTCTTTCCCCGGGCAGCATGGGATCGATGGTTTCAGTGGCTTCGATCTCTGCAGCCAGGGACTCTTTGACCCCTCTGGGGATTTGCTGCCTATGAGTCTGCAGGCCGCTGACCGGATCGCCGTCCCCAAGAACGGCTTTTTCCGGGGCTGGTCCGGCCAGGACAACCTGAGCCCCGATGGTGTCCACCGGTTCACTCATCCCAGGATAGAGGTCAACAGCCAGACGGGTGGACCGGAAGAAGGGGTAACGGTACTGACGTTCAAGCTTGTTCCATTGGGACATGGGCTGCAGGCTCAGCCTGGTCCTGTCCAGGATGCGGACCATGCGGGCATCTCCCAGGGGAGCCATGATCAACAGTCCGTCAAGGGTGCCTTTGAGCACACTCAGAGCCAACTCTTCCGGGTCCCCATTGACCAACTTGATATCTTCATTCAAGCCGTAGGCATCCAGAAGAATCCGGGCGGCCTGCTCTGAGCTGCCTCCTTGCGGCCCTACTCCGAGCTCCTTGATTCCCCCGAAAGGCATCGGGGTGATGCGGGTGTCCCTTTTGATCAGGTGCACGGCTCGAAACCCGACAGGGACAAGGGCCTCGACATTTTCCTTGAGTTCGGGCAACTGACCGGGCTGGACCGAGTAGAAGCTCTCCGCACCCAGCATGGCCATGAAGGTTCTGCCCTCCATCATGGATTCGACGGGCGTATCCGTGAAGCTGACGTCCACCGCCCGGTTGGGGAAGACCTGGCGGATGGTGTCCAGGGCCTTGGCCAGAAGCGTGGACCGATGCCCTGAGGGCGGCAGGGCCAGACGAAGCTCCCGGCTTTCCAGCTCAGGCGGCTTGTGCTCGTAGAGGCCATGCCTGACAAGGAAATCTTCAGCCACAGTTCTCGGGTCGTGCCCATCCAGCATGACCTTGCGGTTGAGCTCGCGGATGGCTGCATTGTCAACCAGGCCAGAGAGCTGGTTCAGGGCCTCTTCGAGCCTGGGGTGCCTGGCCAGGGCCTTTTCTCTGACCAGGGGGGCAGCTTCATAGGCAGGGAAGAACTGCAGATCGTCCTGAAGGACAGCCAGGCCGAACTCCTGGATCTGGGGATCGCTGCGGTAGGTTACAGCAGCGTCGATTTGTTCGGACACAAGCTTTCGGTAGAGCGCGACCCTGGACTCGACCACGACAGCTTCCGGCTCTGGGTTGAAGCCGTATCGCCTGATCAGGGCGGGGAAACCGTCTACAGGCCGGGCCATGAACTCCTGCTCCACCCCGATGGTGACTTTTTCCCTTTTGTCGGCCAGCTCGTTGATGGTTGCCACCTCCATGCGGGCGAGCATATCCGGGCGCATGACCATGACATAGGAGTTGTCAAAACCCAGCCGCTGCAGCCACCGGATATCGTAGCGGGAGAAGATGTCCCGGACCGCAGACATGGCTTTATCCCGATTGCTCATGGCCGTCATGCCCATCATGGACAATCCGGTACCGGTGTACTCCGGGTATGCGTCGACCCTTCCGTCCTTGATGGCCTTCTGGAGGTCGAACGTGTTCCCGTAAGGAATGGCCGTTTTGACCTGAATGCCGGATTCCCGGGCCAGAATGGTGAACATATGGGCCAGGATCCTGTTTTCTGAGAATTCCTTTGAAGCGATGGTCACAGGTTCCTGGGCTGCGCAGCTGCAGAGGGTCAGCACTGAGAGGAGCAGGAGGAACACATGTTTCATGACTCAACCTCCTGTTCGGTCCTGGACTCGTTTTTTGGCGCTGGGGGGTTTAGGCGCATTTGCCCCACTTCCTGGCTCAGGCTGAAGAGTAGGCAGGCCACTTGGGCGATCATGATTAGGGTGAAGGGCAGGGCGCCGCTGATGGCAATGGCCCTGAGCACCTGCACACCGCCTCCTGCAAACAGGACCGCCGCAGTGAGGACAGCCACGATACCGCCCCAGAAGAGCTTGCGTCCCAGGGACGGGTTCAGCGACCCTCCACTGGTCATCATCCCCAGGACATATGCTCCACTGGCTGCACTGGTGGAGAGGAAGACCAGGATAAGAAAGATGGCGGTCACAGCCAGGACCATCGGATATGGAAAGTAACTGAACAGCGCGAAAAGGGCTCGAGAGGAATTTTCGATGACCAGTGAGGCCAGGCCACCTTCACCGAAGAGCTCCTGATGCAGTCCGGCCCCGCCGAAGACAGCAAACCAGAGAATGGAAAAAACTGTCGGGAAGAGGATGACCGTGATCACGAACTCCCTGATGCTCCGGCCCCGGCTGATGCGGGCGATGAACACGCCGACAAAGGGAGCCCAGGCAATCCACCAGATGAGGTAGGTCAGGGTCCAGACCCTGGTCCACTCGGTTTCGCCGCTGTAAGGGTAGAGGCGGAATGAGAGGTTGAGAATGTTGGTTATGTAGTCTCCCAGACTGGTGGTGAAGGTGGAGAGGATGAACCCGGTGGGGCCGAAGAAGAGGATGAACAGCATGAGCAGGATGGCCACTGCCAGGTTGAGGTTTGACAGGAGCTTGATGCCCTGGCCCAGGTCGGTGGTGATGGGAATCATATAGAAGAGGATGAGCACGGCCAAGATCCCCATCAAAAAGGTCAGTGAGTCGGCCGGGGTGCCGAAGACATCGGCCAGCCCGGCATTGATCTGCATCACGCCCATACCAAGGGACCCGGCAATGCCGAAGGCAACAGCCACGACAGCGACCAGATCGGCCACAAAACCCAGAGATCGGCCAAACCGACCGGGAAAGACAGTTTCTATGGGAGTGCTGGCCAGCATGGGTTTGCCCCTGCGAAAGCTGAAATATCCCAGGACCAGAGCTGCCATGGCATAGATGCCCCAGGCATGGATGCCCCAGTGAAGATTGGTGACCACCATGGCCCAACGGGCCGCTTCCGGTGTCATGGCCCCCTGCTCCGGTGGCGGCGACATGTAGTGATGCAGTGGCTCGGCCACGCCCCAGAAGAGCAGACCGGCCCCCATGCCTGCGGCAAAGAGCATGGAGAGCCAGGAGACAAGGCCGAACTCCGGTTCTTCGTCAGGGCTGCCGAGCTTTATGTCCCCGATGCGGCTGAAGGCCAGGAGGAAGCAGAAAAAGATGAAGATAGTGATGGAGAGCAGAAAGGCCCAGTCAAATGAGTTGAGACTGAAGGTGGTCAGGCGCATAATGGCCTCTGTCAGTGCCTGAGGCTGCAAAATTCCCCAAACCCCGGTCACGATGCAGGCGATGATGGACAGGCCGAAGACTCCTATAACCCTGAAGGACATACATCAGTCTCTCTTTCTTCTCCCTTCAAAGGGGCCGGTACGGTACGATTCCTGATGGCTGAGTAAATGAATGCTGACATAGTCTGCTTCTCATAGCAAGATTCATGCATCAAAGGCAAACGTGTCCTTGAAGGACCAGCTTGCGCGGGTCGAACAATTGAGGCGCAATTGCGGATCATTGTGGCTGGCCACACTTTGAAGCCACAGTCTGTGACGTATGAGGAGGAACCAATAAGGATTGAACAAAGGGATGGTAAAGGAGTCGGGCTGAGGCTTTACCGGGGCAACCACCGTCGGTCAGCCCAGAATTCCGGGATTGAGCTGCCAGATGGCATGGTTCAGAGCTGCTGCAAAGCCCACCCAGAGCAGATAAGGGAGTAGAAGCCACCCGGCCGGTACATGAATACGCCAAAAGGCGATCATGGTGGCCAGGACAAGAGCCAGCAAGAGCAGAATATCGGCCAGGGCCAGGAGGCCGAGGTGCCAATGAAAGAATAGCCAGCTCCAGAGGACATTGACCCCGAGCTGAAGGAGATAGAGCAGGAGGGCGGAAAGCGCTCTGCCAAAGCCGCGGGCTCGCCAGACCAGCCAGGCGGCGATGCCCATCATGGCATACAGGGCGGTCCAGACGGGCCCGAACACCCATGCCGGTGGAGCCCAAGTGGGGAGGGAAAGCTGGGTATAGAAGGTATCGGCGGTGACTGAGCCGGCTGCGGCCACTGCAGCGGCCAGGCCGGTGATTCCCAACCATGCGGCCAGGCCAAAATATTTTTTGATAGGAGAACGGTCGGTCATGCAGTATTCCTCAAGATCCGGAGCAGTCCGGATGTATCAGAGCAAAGTGCGGTGTTGCATGTTCATTCCGAACCCATTCCTCCTATTTTTTAGAAGCTATCAGGCGAATAGGTTTTTGATTTCGTTGGTGTCACTACCGGATATACCTGGTCTTGGCCGCAAATCCCTTTCTGGGAACGGGCGAGAGATCCACGGCGGACCGGCCCAGACAGACCATGGCCACCGGGGTCTTGTCCACCTCGATCTCCAGGATGGCTGCCAGCCGGGTTCGTTCGTAAAAAGTGAACCACAGGCTGTCCAATCCCAGGTCCTTGGCCGCCAGCAGCATGTTCTGCACCGCCGCGGCACA
>CAZUER010000058.1:0-23538 GCA_964619345.1 uncultured Desulfohalobiaceae bacterium | reverse complement strand
AACCTCTGGTAAAACCGTCAAATCAGATTCTACGTTTCATCCTCGATCAAACTGGCAGCCGCGGCCAGAGGCAAAGCTGATTTCTGATCAGGGCCTTTCCAAGGTCATGGCATAGCCCATTCCTCCGCCGATGCACAAGGTGCCCAGGCCCTTGGACAGGTTCTGGCGTTTCATGCCCATGGCCAGGGTGAGGACGATCCGAGCCCCGGTGCACCCAATAGGGTGGCCGATGGAAATGCCGCTGCCGTTGGGGTTTGTCTTGGCCTCATCCATGCCCAGTTCCCGGATGCAGGCCAGGGCCTGAGAGGCAAAAGCCTCGTTGAGTTCAATGCGGTCCACATCGTTCATACTCCAGCCGGACTTGCTCAGAGCCAGTCTGGCAGCCGGGATGACGCCCAGGCCCATGTAGGCTGGATCAATGGCTCCAGGGGAGAAGCTCTTGATCACTGCCAAAGGCTCAAGGCCCATAGCTTCTGCCTTTTCCCGGCTCATGAGCAGAAGGGCAGCTCCGGCATCGTTGATACCAGAGGCATTTCCAGCTGTGACTGTGCCGTCCTTTTGAAATACTGTGGGCAGCTTGGCCATTTTTTCCAGGGTGGTGTCCATGGGCCGCTCGTCGGTATCGAAGACAATAGGATCTTTTTTTTGCTGAGGGGTGGTCACCGGCACAATCTCATCTTTTAAGATCCCGGAGGAAATGGCCGCCCTGGCCCTATTGTGGCTTTCCAGCCCAAGCTTGTCCTGCTCTTCCCGGCTGATGCCGTACAGCTCCGCGATATTTTCTGCGGTCATGCCCATGTGGTAGCCGTAATACAGCTCCCACAGCCCATCATGAACCATGAGGTCCCGGGCCTCGGCATTGAACATGCGGGCCCCCTCACGCAGCTTGGGCAAAGCGTAGGGAGCCATGCTCATATTTTCCATGCCCCCAGCAATAATCACCTCGGCGTCCCCGGAGCGTATGGCTTGCACGCCAAGGGCCACGGCCTTCATGCCCGAGGCGCAGACCTTGTTGATGGTAAAAGCCGGGGTCTCCTTGGGCATTCCGGCATAGATGGTGGCCTGGCGAGCAGGGTTCTGGCCTTGCCCGGCCTGGAGGACGTTGCCCATGATCACTTCGTCCACATCGATTTCTTGATGGGCCTCGTCCCACTGCCTGTATTTTGCTTCCAGATCGATGATTCCGGCGTCTTTGAGCTTGTCCGGAGCGTTGTCCAGCATGCTTTGCGCGCCCTTGGGCTTGAGCTTGGCCCGTTTCAGGGTTTCCCGTATGCATGTCGCTCCCAGCTCGGCTGCGGGTACTGTCTTCAGGGTGCCCAGAAAGTTGCCTACTGCGGTCCGGGCTCCACTGACAATGACCACGTCTTTCATGATATGCCTCCTTTACAATTCATTATGGACTCATGGTTAGGCGATGGGAGTGCTGATAGCATGGAAGTCAAGGAAAGGGCAACTCAGGGGCCTTGGGGCCAGGAGCCGGGAGTTTCGGGTCGGAAGAAGGGTCTGTGCTCTTTGCAGCCTCTTGATGGGCCACCCCAATGAACTGCCCCTGTGGGACTTGAGGGGTGTTGATAAAAAAAGCCCTGACCATAGGATCAGGGCTGAAATATCATGGCTCCCCGGGACGGACTTGAACCGCCAACCTAGTGGTTAACAGCCACCCGCTCTGCCGATTGAGCTACCGGGGAACGTTACGAACAGAGAGAGATATAAACAAATCCCATTTTGCAGTCAACCCTTTTTTTCAGCCCATAGAGGCATCCGTTCCTAAGGGCACAGGCCATTGAACAGTGAAGCGTAACCCTGAATTTTTGAACTCTCATATTGACACAGATTGGCAACAAATCTAAAATCTTGAGTCACAAACTTCTGTCAGATAAGCGAGAGACATACCCCTAACCTAAGGAGGTCTCCCATGGGAGTCCGTCTTGTACAGCCCACACCTTCAGCCTATTCCTATCCCCTGCTCATCAAAAACCTCATCAAGCCGGCCCAGATATATTTTCCAGATCGGGAAATAATCTATCGCGATCAACACCGGTATACCTACCGGGAGTTTGCCGCACGGGTGAACAGACTGGCCAATATGCTGGAGTCCCAGGGAGTTCAGCAGGGAGACGTGGTGGGGGTTATGGACTGGGACAGCCACCACTATCTGGAATGTTTTTTTGGCATACCCATGATGGGGGCGGTTCTGCATACGATTAACATCCGTCTCTCATCAGAGCAGCTCCTGTATACGATAAATCACGCTCAGGACGATGTGATCCTGGTCAATGCAGAGTTTTTGCCCCTGCTGGAGACCATCAAGGATGAGCTGGAAACAGTGAAGAAGGTTATTGTCTTCACTGATCGATCAGAGACCCCGCAGACCAGCCTGGACCTGGCCGGAGATTACGATCAGCTCCTGCATAAGGCCTCGGATGAATACGATTTTCCGGACTTTGAAGAGAACGCCATGGCCACACTGTTCTATACCACCGGAACCACCGGGCTGCCTAAAGGGGTCAATTTCAGCCACCGCCAGCTGGTTCTGCACACCTATGGTATGCTTTCCGCCCTGACCACCTTTCCTGGTTTCAAGGTGGACGTCGAGGATGTATACATGCCGCTGACCCCTATGTTCCATGTCCATGCCTGGGGGATTCCATATTTTTCCACCATGCTGGGGCTGAAACAGGTCTATCCTGGCCGGTATGATCCGGAGATGATCTTGAAGCTGGTGACTACGGAAGGGGTCACCTTTTCCCATTGTGTGCCCACCATCCTGCACATGCTGGTCTCAAGTCAGATCATCAATTCCCTGGATCTGTCCAGGTGGAAAGTGGTAATCGGCGGCTCGGCCCTGCCCAAGGGACTGTGCAAGGCGGCCTTGAAACACAAGATCAATGTGACCACTGCCTATGGTATGTCCGAGACCTGTCCCCTGCTCACAGCTGCCTTGCTGAAGCCATATATGTGGGATTGGGATCAGGACGAGCAGATCACCATCCGGTGCCGCACGGGCCTGCCTGTTCCCAATGTCCATCTGGAAGTGGTCGATCCCATGGGCACCCCAATGCCGCACGACGGCAAAAGTACTGGAGAGGTCGTGGTCCGATGTCCCTGGCTGACTCAGAGCTATCTCCACGACCCGGAAAAGAGCGAGGCCTTGTGGCAAAACGGTTGGCTGCACACCGGCGATGTAGGGTTTATCGATCCAGAAGGTTATCTGCAGATTACGGACCGGGTCAAGGACGTGATCAAAACCGGTGGGGAATGGATCTCTTCCTTGGAGTTGGAAGACATCATCAGCCAGCACGAGGCGGTCAGTGAAGCTGCGGTGATCGCCGTTCCGGACGATAAGTGGGGGGAACGTCCGACAGCCATGGTGGTACTCAAGCCTGATTTCAAAAATCAGGTGACTGAAGAGGATCTTATGTCCTTTTACCAGAGCTTTGTGGACCAGGGCCGATTGCCTAAATACGGCCTTCCCAACCGCATCGATATTGTAGATTCCATCCCCAAGACCAGTGTGGGGAAAATCAATAAAAGGGATATACGCAAGATGTACCAATAAAAAACAAGGTCCCGTTTTGAAAACGGGACCTTGTTTTTTAAAAATAATTATTTGCACTCGTAGCTATCTCAGGTCCACGGCCAGGATGGTCAGGTTGTCTGTGCCTTGGCGAATATCCAGGACTTCGTGCCTGAGCCGGTCCACCGCTTCATCGGCATTCAGGGCATCTTGTATTGTATGGGCCACTTCTTGATTGCTCATGGCGTCAAAAAGCCCGTCGCAGGCCGTTATCAGCCACTGATCCCGGCTTGAGCGCTGCACGGTCTGGACAAACGGGCTGGAAATCACCCCAACCTCTTCAAAACCGGCATCACCCAGGGTGCGGGTGGGCATGAGACCGGAAAAGCCGTGCATAACATACGAGCCTTCAATAACGCCACCGGCCTCGAAGATTCGTTGCCGTTCTTCTCCATTGTCTACCCGGTGGTCCTGCGTTAATTGCCGGGCTTCTCCATTTCGAATAATGACCACCCGGGCATCGCCTGCGTTGGCTGCCGCCAGCACGGTGTCCTGGAGGAGGCAAGCGGCTGCTGTGCACCCCGAGGGTTCGGAAAGGAGATCGCGTCCCAGGCTCTCCAAGGCGAAGACCAAGGCATTCCCTCCATCCTGTCCGGAGTGGACGGCTTTCTGCACCAGCTCAGGAAAATGGCTGGCTGCGTATGAAGCAGCCCGGGATCCGCGATGTCCGTCAAACACAGCGCCCAGTACCCATCCCGCTGCGGGAAAATCCGGGAGCAGAACATGGGTATCTTCCATCTTCCACCGCTGTCCCTGTTCGGAGATATATGCTGTTCTGGACATGGTCTCTACCTCGATTACATATCATGAAAAGCAGCCACCCCATGATCTCGCAGAGCCTGCTCCAACTCCGGGAGGTAATCTTCAGGCCAAAACTGAAAAATACTGGCAAAAAGGATCGTGGCGAAAACCAAGCTGGCCACGGCTACATCCTGCTGAGACCAGTCTTCGTTTTCCACGGCAGATTGAGCCATGTGCAAAAAATAGGACCACAAATGCGGTTCCAGGGCTTCCAGTAAATCCACTATCCTGTCTTCGTGATCCCCCTGAGCCCAGCGATCCCAGATCCGGTCCATGAATCCGGCTGGAAGGCTTCTGGCCGGCTGGCCGCAACGCTTGCGAAAGGCGCGAATGGTTGCGGCGACCACAAAGGTGATTGCCGGTCGGGTCCGGCCCAGGAGATCCTCCTTGTTTTTTAAAAAGGGGAAGATTTCTGGCAAAAATCCAAGTTCTTCGGCCAGGTTTTGGGGACCGAATGTATCTGGGTTGATTTCAGCCAGCACATTTTGATCGATAAAGGTCATGAAAGCTTCTCCTGCACAGACGTAATTTTGCTTTGCAACCGGCCGGATTGGCCTTGGCGGTAGTCTACTTTCAGGCTCATGGATATGCGGGTGCAATCTTGGGCCAGGTCCTGGAAGCAAGCTGAGACCGTTTGCATCACTTCTTCCCATTCGCCCTCAATGCAAGTACCCATGGGTCCGAAATGATGGTTCAGACCGCTCTTTTCAATGATCTGCACCGCCCGGGCCACATACGGGCTCAAGCTCACTCCTTTGTCCAGGGGAAAGATAGACATTTCAGCAATAACACTCATATATGACTCCGTTTCTCATATTTTGTTACATCCAGGGTTTCTGAATATATCCTGGGTTCCTTCGGCACTTAAGTCCCACATTCAGGGATGTATGCATCCCTCAGTCTTTCTTTCGCACCGTTTTCTTCCCTGTCCATTTCCCTTTATACCAATGCAAGGCAATGGAGCCAAGGATAAAGACGATCAAAACCAGGGTGAAGACTCCCCAGCGTTGTTGGGAAGCTGTTCCGCCCAAAATGACAATGGGAAGGGCAAGCAAACCCTGCACGGCCCAAGTCAAACCCATGTAGGATACAAAGGGCAGACCAGTCAAAGCCATGACATAGTTTTTCATCACATAGGGGGGGCCAGGGACAATAAGAAAAAACAGTAAAAGCTTACCAGGCTTGTTGGTCAGAAAGGCCGGGGGACTGTAACCACGGGCCTGCATGACCTTAAGAATGATGGTCTGAAAGAAAGTTTTGCTGATCAGATAGCACAAGCCGAGATGCACAGGCATGATCAGCAGACTGGCTCCCGCTCCCCAGGCTGTGCCGAATTTGATACCGGCCAGGGCTAAAAAAGGACTCATGGGAAATCCAAAAACCGGAAGTACACCCATGAGCAAAAGGAAAAGGGCAGGATGAACGTCATGGCGTAAAAAGACATATAGGGCCTGAATGGGCTCCTGGCCTTGGAACATGGTGAAGGCAGCAACAAGCACTAGTATTGAGATCAGAATGAGAGAATATTTCAGGGCTCGGTTGGGCATTATTGGCCTGTTGGGATAATTTTGAGGGCAAGGCTGTTACTGGCAGTGGCAGTCATGAGTAACAGTTCCTTCATGTTTTTGCGTCTATCAAAGTTCGCGTAATTTTTTCCTCAAAATAAAGTGACCGGGGCTAGAAAATCAAGTGGCTATTTTAGCCTGTGGGTCTTTATCAGTATCCTTTTGAAGTACTTAGTGAAATAAGCAAGACCTAAAGTAAGTGACTGGCTTTGAAGGAAGGAGCTATGATAGAAGGGTATTGGCAAAGCTTGCTGTACCAAATTTATGGTTCAGAAAAGTTTGCAAAGATAGCGTATGAGCGTATACTTTGCTGGTCACAAATTCCAGACAAGGATTGGTGCACCGCATTTTTCGAATTTACCAGCTTATTATTATTTATAATACCCAAAACAGGCTCAAAATTCCACCATATGCATTTACCCACTGCCCAGGATGTGTATGCCGCTTCCAAGCGGCTGCAAGGGATTGCCTTCACCACTCCAGTACTGAAGTCTTCTGCCCTCAATGACAGTTTAGGGGCGGAGGTAGTGTTCAAGTGCGAGAATCTCCAATATACCGGGTCGTTCAAGTTCCGGGGAGCCTATAACGCCTTGTCCGGGCTCAGTGGGCAGGAGAGGCGAAAAGGGGTGCTCACTCTGTCATCGGGCAATCATGCCCAGGCCGTAGCTCTGGTCGGACGCATGCTGGACGTACCGGTGACTGTGATTATGCCGGACAATGCTTCCAGGAGCAAGCGAGCGGCCACCGAAGAATTCGGGGCCAAAGTGATGGATTTCGATCCAGCCACAACCAGGCGGGAAACGGTGACTTTAGAGCTGTTGGAAGAGACTGGAATGACTTTTATCCCCCCCTTTGATCATCCCCGGGTCATTGCCGGACAGGGCACGGCCGGGCTGGAGCTCATGAGCCAGGAAAATGGAATAGGTACTGTCCTGGTTCCCTGCGGGGGCGGTGGCTTGCTTTCCGGCATGGCCCTGGCCTGCAAGGCGGCAAATCCGGATTGCCGGATGATCGGGGTGGAGCCGGAACTGGCCGACGACGCGGCCCGATCTTTTGCCGCCAAGTCTCTGCACTCAGTGCACAACCCTCAAACCATTGCCGACGGGACCCGAACTCCCAGCCTGGGGGAGCTAACCTTTCCCCTGATTTTACAACACGTGGACGGTATGGTCACTGTCAGGGAAGAGTCCATTAAGGAAGCGGTACGTTTTTTCCTGCGCCAGATGAAGATCGTGGTCGAACCTTCCGGGGCTTTGGGTTTGGCCGCCCTGCTCCAGGGAGTTGTGCAGCCGCAATCGAAAACAGCTGTTCTGATCAGCGGGGGCAATGTGGATGATTCTGTTCTGGCCGGCTTACTCATTTAATTTTCCGTTTCCTTGGCTTCTTCAATGATGTCTATGATGGCCTGGTAGGAAGCCTGCACAGACTGGGCAAAGTCGGCATCCCCGATGAGTTCCTGGATCAGATCCTGTCCGTAGGCCATCATCCTGATCTGCAGCATACCGTTTTTGCTGAAGGTGGTAATGAACTTGGGCATCAGGGCGGCCCGTTCCGGGTTGGCGCTCAGGCTGCCCGCCGCCTTGTTCGGATTACAGATCTGGATCATGTGCAGATCAAAGTCCTCAGCTACTTCAATGCCGTGCCGACCAAAGGTATGGCTCATTTCCATTTTGTCCTCATTGTGAATGAGAAATCCCTTTTGTTCTCCGAGCTTGCTCAGGTCATGAAGGAAATCGGCCATTGGTTTGCTTGTTTCCGTTGCATAAAGCGTGGTGGATTGCATAAGTCCTCCTGATAATATGTTCGAAGATGTTTATAAATGATGAACTGCAAGCCGCCGGCAAAAGCCGTGATCACCTGCTGTGTTCAGGATTCGAAGGCGGGAGCTTAATGGACAGAACGGGAACCGGACTCTTGCGGATCACATCGCGGGCCACACTGCCCAGGAAGGCGTCCTCAAAAGTACTGTGTCCATGGGTTCCCAGGATGATCAGGTCAAAGCCTTCCTGCGTGGCCACGGAGATGATTTTATCCGGGGGGCTTCCTGCCTCGACCCGGATATTGTCCGGATGCATGGGGCAGTAAGGGGCTACCTGCGTGATCTGCCGGGAGGTTGTCTCTACCCGTTTGCGGACCTCCTCCCGGGCATGCTCGATCCCGTATTCATTGAATGCATTCCATGTTCTTTGATCCACTCGATCGGAGATATCCACTCCGGCGCTTTCGGACAGTTCCTCCAAGATGTCGGGTAATACGTGCATGACCGTGACCTCACCATTGTACTTCACGCCCAGACTGCAGGCATAGCGTCCAGCATACTTGGCGCTGGGAGAGAGGTCAGTGACATACAGGATCTTTTTGAACTCCGGCACGGAAAAAGTTTCCAGGGTTTCCTCCGGTTCCGCTGTGGGAGGTGCTTCTTCTTTGGCCGCTTCGGGTTCTTCAGCCGGGGGCGGGCCGAAAATGGCGTCGGAAAACTTGACATACCAGGCAGCGGATTGGACCTGGACGATATAGGCCACGGCAATAACCAAAGCAGCGCTGGAACCTTCAGGGCCGAAGGCATTGATGGCAATGGCCAAAGCGATGGACAGGTTGCGCATGACCGAGCCATAGACCAGGGCAATAGCGTCCCCTCGAGGCAAAAGCTTTTTACCCACAAAACTGCTCAAGGTGTAGTTGAAGGCGTAGATGATGAGTAAAGGAACCAGAATGTACAGCAGCATCTGGGGTGAATCGGCGATGGGTTTGGCTTTCAGGGCCATGGCGATGAATACGATGCCAATAACCCCCAGAGTGGACAGGGCCGGAAACTTCGGAGCCCAATCCTGTTGAAAGCCCTTTTGGCCGTAGCGTTTGATCAGACCTTGCTGGGTGATGAATCCGGCCAGCATAGGAATGAAAACGATGATCACGATCTGGCGCATGACGGCCAGGACGTTCACCTCCAGGCTGGCTCCCATCAAGGCCTGAACGTAAAAAGGGGTGGCCAGGGAGCCCAGAGTCAGGCCGAGAACGGTCATCTTCACGGCCGAGGCGATGTTCCCTTTGGCAAAGCCGGTCCAGGAGATGGTCATCCCGCTGGTGGGTACCAGTCCGGCCAGGAGCATGCCCAGGGCCATGTACGGGGTGTCCCGAAAAAAGAGCATGCCCAGACCAAAGGCCACAAAGGGGATGATCCCGAAGTTGATGGCCTGGGTCAGGAGCTGGGCTTTGAGGTCGCCGCCCTCAAATACTTTTTTGATTTTCAGGTTGACCATCATGGGATAGACCATGAGAAAGGTGAAGGGAATAATGAGGCCCTTCAGAGCGGATGCGTCCACCAAAATTCCATAGATGAACCCCAGGACCATCATGGAAGGAATAACAATGGTCAAATGCTTGCTTACGGTGGATAAAAGCTTCCACATAATAGGTCCTTTAGTATACGTTTATCATTGTTGAGTTGACATAACTAAGAAACTGTTGAGTAGGGGTATTGTTTTTCAGGATAAAGCTGCATCAAGTGCCTTTTGCAGAGCGTCTTTGCTTTGGGCCCCAATGAGCCGTTGCTTTTCCTGACCGTCTTTGAACACAATCAGAGTGGGTACGCTTTGGATGCCCATCTGAACGGCCAGGTCCCGATGTTCATCTATATCGACTTTTTTGATCACCGCCTGCCCTGCGTAGCTCTGCCTCAGTTGCTCAATGACCGGCTCCAAGGCCTTGCACGGTCCGCACCAGGATGCGCTGAAATCAAGAAGGGTTACGCCTGAAGCGATCAAATCTTTCATCTCTGTTCCATGTTGTTCGGTTTTCATAAGTTTTTCCCCTCAGTTTTGAGTTTATTTGTATTCGCACTGCTTAGGTTTTTAGCAAAGAAAATGCCAAACTGGACGCAACTTTATGAGCCAGGAGGGGCAAAGGTTTGTGAAGGTGCGTTATTCTCGTCCCATCGTGCAGAAAGACCGGCTCCATAGGGAATAGGGAATAGGTCTCATATTCTTCTTTTCGCTGATTATGGAACTCTCTGGGGACGAGAGAAGGTCATGTCTCACAGGCAGGAGAACGTTACGTATAATCAAGGTAGCGTTACTGTAACGTTACTGATGTGTTGAACCGTCAAGGAACTCATGCATGTTGTCAAAAGCTCTGAAAAAATGTATGCACAACTTACAATGTTTTTATCTATTTTTTGAAGTCATGCAAATGAAGTCATGCAAATATTGATGAAGAGGTGACAAAGCCATGGGCAAGGTGCTGATCATAGCCGGGCTTCTTCTCGTGGGCCTGGGAGCCATTCTGCATTTTGCTCCCTGGGCTTTGAGCTGGTTCGGAAAACTGCCTGGAGATATCCGCATCGAGTCCGGACGGACCAGGGTCTTTATCCCCATCACCTCCATGATTATCGTCAGTATTGCAGTCAGCGTGGTGATCCATATTTTTCGCCGGTAATGGAATGGAAATGATGGTTCAAAGAATAGGAGGTGCCTATGTCTTGGTTGCCCAAAAAGTGTGTTGTCGTCCCTATAGATTTTTCTGAGGATAGCTTTGATGCTCTAGAAGTCGGCAGGGAATTTGTCACCCAGGGCTCTGATCTGCATCTCGTGCACATCACTAGGGCCTGGAGCGAACATGAGCTGGGAGGCTCCTGGGGGGAGCAGACTGAAGAAGAGCGGTTGGCGGCCCTGAAGAAGTCTTTGCAGGAGAAGGTGCAGAATACAGAATACAAAGATGCTCAGGTTGCTGTATTTATAGGCAGTCCGCGAGTGGAGATCACCAATTACGCCGAAGAAGTCGGGGCTGAGTTGATTGTCATGCCTTCCCACGGCCGGACAGGACTCAAGCATTTGGCCATGGGCTCAGTAGCCGAGAGAGTGGTTCGCATGGCTCACTGCCCGGTATTGGTGCTCAGGAAAAAGGAGGAAAAGGAGAAAGGCAAAAAGCTTATATCCTATGATTGATTCTCTCCTAGTATAAAACAACGTCCTCGTATGAAACGAGATTTACCTGGAAGATGGCCTGCCCGGCACTCAATTGTAGGCCAGGCTTTTATATTTTACAGTGACGCTTTAGCTGAAATTGAGTGCCGGGCGGCCTACACGGTTGCAACCCAGCTCGTGGTCTTTTTGGTAGGGCGGTCCTCTCCGAGGGCCAGCCCTCTTGAGTTTCATGCTCGATCAAACTGGCGGCCGCCGCCAGAAGGGGCGCTGAATAGGGGAAGCTTCCTGATACCTTGAACCCTCAGACAAACACATCCATAAAGGAGAAGCTGCGGACGTCGAAGAGCCCTTGATCGGTGATCTTCAGTTCCGGAATGACCGGGAGGGCCAGAAAGCTTAGGTTCATGAAAGGTTCGATTTCCGGATTGACCCCTAAGCTCTTATGGGCCAGACGATTCATGGCTTGCAAGGTGCGGCCGGTTTCCTGGGCGGAGGCATCGCGCATGAGACCGGCAATAGGCAGGGCCAGATGGGCCAGTATACGACCCTGGCGGCAAAGGCTCATCCCCCCGCCCATGTCGGCGATGTCCTGCACTGCTTGGAGCATATCCTGGATATTTGCGCCAACGAGCACGATGTTGTGCGAGTCGTGGGCCACGGTAGTGGCTATGGCCCCGCTTTGCAGACCGAAGTTTTCCACCAGGCCGAGCCCAACATTGCCGGTACCTTTGTGCCGTTCAATAATGGCTATGAGATTCAGGCCGGGATGTAAGGCTGGATCAAAAAAACCATAGGCATCAGCCTGGACTGGGCGGACTACAGCTTGAGTCAGAATGCTGCCTGGAATCACCCGGATCACGTTGGCCTGCCTGGTCCGAACCGGGAGCTGAAAATCCCGGGCCTTGATTTGATTCAGGACAACCGAGTTCCCGGGATGGGGGTGGGCGGGAAAGTCCACAAGGGTTCGATCCTCCTGGGCGACCAGACGACCTTTGGCGAACACCTGGGTGACACAAAAGCTTTCCAGATCGTCGACAACGCACAGATCCGCATCGTAGCCCGGGGCTACGGCCCCTTTTCGGCTCAGGCCGAAGCATTGAGCGGCGTTGATACTTGCCAGACTGACGGCGGTGGGTGGTGGTACCTGGCAGGCAACTGCCCGGCGGAGGAGATGGTCCATGTGACCTTGGGCCAGAATGTCCTCTGGATGTCGATCATCGGTGCACAGGGCGCAACGGTGGGCATTGTCCGGGGTCAGGCCCTGAACCAGGGTGTCCAGATTCTTGGCCGCCGACCCCTCCCGGATAAGTACGTACATGCCCCGGCTGATCCGGTCTTGCATCTCCTGTATTGTTGTACATTCATGGTCGGTGCCGATGCCAGCCGCGATATAGGCATTGAGGTCTTTCCCGAACAGACCCGGGCTGTGGCCGTCTATGAGCTTTTTTCGGGACAGAGCCAGTTCCAGCTTGGCCAGGACCTCGGATTCGGCATGTATCACCCCGGGCACATTCATCATCTCTCCCAGGCCCAGAACCCGCTCTTCATCCATGAGTTGGGCCAGATCTTCGGCCCTCAGGCTCGCCCCGGAATGCTCAAAAGACGTGGCCGGCACGCAGGAGGGAAGCATAAAAAATACGTTTAAAGGCAGGTCTTGAGTGGCTTCCAGCATATAACGGATGCCATCCAGCCCCAGGACATTGGCGATTTCGTGGGGATCGGCAATGACTGTGGTCGTTCCCCGGGGTAAAACGCAGTGGGCAAAATGGCGGGGGGAGAGCATGGAGGACTCGATGTGCACATGGGCGTCGATGAACCCGGGGAGGATGAATTTGCCCTCCATGTTCCGGACTTCCAATCCCTGATAGTTTCCCATACCCAGGATACGCCCCTGGCCCAGAGCCAGGTCGCCGCGAACGACCTGCCGAGTAAAGACATCCACTATCCGGGCGTTAGCCAGGATCAAATCCGCTGGTTTTCGACCAGTAGCCATATCTATGAGATGTCCTGCAGACCCGGGAGGTGACATAAGCTACCTTACCTGTTTTCTGAATGCGTCTTTAAGTGAAGAATCTCTCGTATGAGGGCCTTTTCCAGCCGGTCTATATGGGCGGGGAAGAGTGCTGTTCCAGCGCGGCGATTGACCACGCTGGAACCGGATCTATCCAGGAGAAACTCATTTTTCGGGAAATTCGAGACTTATTTTAGTTTTGCCATCCTCAGTCTTGAATTTGATCTCAAGATCCACGTTGCTGTCCCGGATGCCAAGGGCCAAGGGCATCTTGCCCTTTTCTCCCTCTATGTGGGTAATGGACTGGATGGTCTTGATGATTTCGCGGCCCACATCCGGGCCCGGAGTGGGAAGTTGAGACTTGCGGTATTGGGCCGAAACATTGGGGGCACTGTCTGCTGCTTCCTGCTTCAGGGTGATTTTTTCGGCGTTGGCATTGATGCCATGCAAAGCGGCCAAGGCCAGCCATTTCAATGCGGCTTCGCTCGGGTCGTCATCGTTTTGCACTGTGGACATCTCTTTGAGGTAGTCTGTGTCCCCAAAACAATCGATGTGCTCTTGAACTTTCAGATGCAGGTTTTGTTTGTCTTCCATATGCATGCCTCCTCTCAGGTTTGAGATGGTTTTCGCTCTTTTGAGCCAATATGGTATTGGTAATCATTTTTCAGGTTTTGCCAAGTGAAGGCATGGGGACCCGGAGGTGGCCGGAATGGAGCTTTTGGTTACTAGAGATAGCTTCTGGCCCCGGCAAAGTTTTTTCGGTAATACCTGCTGTCCAATGAACTGAAGCGGACGGTTTTGCCTGTGCCAGGGGCGTGGATAAAGCGTCCGTTTCCAGTATACATTCCCACGTGGGAAATTTTTGATCTGCTCGGGGCGAAAAAGACCAGATCCCCTTTGGACAGCTCCTTGCGGCTGATGGCTGTGCCGGCCCTGAATTGTTCCCTGGAGGTTCGAGGCAGATGCAGGCCGTTTAAGCGATACACAGCCATGGTCAGTCCGCTGCAGTCAAAGCCTTCAGCAGGCCGTGTCCCCCCCCATTGGTAAGGCAGCCCGAGAAAGCCTTGAGCGGTTTGGACTAATTGGTCCCGCAAGTGTCCGGGTCCATGCATCTTGGTTTTGGCCAGGGCGTAGTCCTGGGGCTTTAAGATATAAAAAGCCCCAATATGACCTGAGCCTTGAAGCTGCCGGGCCCTGGTTTCAGCCTCCTGCCGGGTGGGGAAGTTGCCGAATCTGACCTTGTACAGTCCGGAAGGGTGATGGAAATAGTAAGGTTCCAGTCCCTTTTTATCTAACTTTTCGGTCAGCCGCACGGCATTTTCAAAGTGGGCAAAAGCACCTACTTGTATAGTATAATCCAGGGCAGGGAGTTGTGTGGCAGTGGGCTTTGAGCCTGATGGCGGCAAGGGGCCTTGCTTTCCGGCACAGCCGGCCAGCAAAACAAGAGCGCAGGAAGCGAAGAGGAGCAAAAGGGAAGGCTGCAATCCGAAGTGGAATTCGGATATATGTGTGTTTTCAGTCAGAACCGGCTTGGGGCAAACCTTGTCTGTAGTCATGGACAAAGGATAATCGAAAAAGGGCATTTTGTCCAAAGAAAGAAGTTATGCGGGCAAGGGGACAGATAAAAAATGATCACGTGCTTGCGCCTGTGGCCCTTGTAGCCAGCAGGCGCAAGCGGTACATATGGCCTATCGTTTGATTACGTAAACCGGTTTGGTACACTTGCGGACCACTTTTTCAGCCACCGAGCCCAGGAACATGTCGGAGAGGTTGCTCCTGCCGTGCGAACCAAGAACGATCATAGAGACCTGGTCCTCTTTTTCGGCCGTTAAAATCTCCCGTACCGGCATGCCGACCACAACCTTGGGAGTAACGATGATCCCCTGCTCCCTGAGCTTTTGGGCCATATCCTCAATTTCTTGATTGGCCTGTTCTAAGTTCTGGTCCTGAACTTCCTTCAAATTGGCATACGCCTCCATAAATTGATAGCCTCTTTCATCCACAACATGCAAAAGGATGACATTGTCCACACCCATACCTTTAAGTTCTTTGAAAGCATCCAAGACCTTGAACGAAACATCAGAAAAATCGGTGGGAAACAGGGCTGTCTTTGACATACGGCCATTCTCCTTTCAATGAGGTTCGGCAAGGAAAAAATCACAAAGTCTTGAGACCATGACCTGAAAATATACTCTTTGATTTATATAAGAATGTTTTACAGGCATGGCAATATGCAATGTATATCCAGGTCAACTTTGCTCCGGCAAGTCTGAGATTTTTTTGCGCTTTGGGGCAAAAAATCCAAGTCATACGAGAAGCAAACAACGAAGGCCTTGACGGCAACGGAGGTTTTTTTGAACGAACTACCTGAAATCAATTCTATTTCAGACCTTAAATATGGTCGTGATCCGTATTTGGATGCCTGGCTGTTGTATTTCATGACCGAGAACAACCTGGAACATCTGATATCTCCGGACAAGAACGCCTCTCTGGACCAGCTTCGGTTTGTGGTCGAACTGGAAGAAGGGCAGTTTTTCGCCCCATGCACTGACTGGATGCTGGACAACCTGCTCCATTCGGAGATGACGTCGGAACTGCGCAATGAATATCGGGCTACGTGGCGTAAGTTCATCAGAGTGGTCAGGCATTCCTCCCTGGACAGATACATGCGGCGGAAGATCGTGGCCCTGTGCCGATACAAGTTCCAAGATACTCTGCGATATACCTTTGTCATTCCCTCTCGTTTGTTGAAGTGGCTGCTGACCATTTTTTTAAGTCAGAGTGCCCTTCCGGATCCCTATCAGGAGAGAAAAAAGACTTTGAATGCTCGTGCCCACGATTTTATGCACACTCCCCTTTTCAGGAGATTTATCAGCGCCTGTCCCAGCTCGACCATGGGTTGCGAGAGGATTCAAGACTTGCGCTGGCAGTTGGATCTTCTGGAATTTAAGCGTCTTTTTTGTCTTTCCACCTGGAACGCCATATGGGATGAAGATGATTTTTCCCCGCAACCCGCAGAGGTGGAAAAAGAGATCAACAGAGACTGGGGGGATTTTGAACAAACCATGACCGATACCTTTGATTCGGGGAAGGCCCGGGGGATGAAGATATTGTATATGCCCAATTCGGCCGGGGGCATCCTTTTTGATTTGATGATCGTCCAGGCCTTGAACCGTCTGGGTCATAAAGTGATTCTGGCCCTTAAGGAGGGATTTTATTACGATTATCCGGTCTACTGGAATTATGAATACGACAAAGTTCTTCTCGATTTTCTGCAAGACGCCCGTATGGTTGATGACAATAATATTTCCAAGAATGAGCTTCTGGATACCCTGCGGGGAAACGACCTGGTGGTTATCTCCGATGGGACCAGAGAGAGACTGAATATATACCGCACCTCGGTGACTTTTGCCCGGGCCTGGAAAGAGGCTGATGTGATCATTGCCAAAGGAAACGGCAATTATCGGCGCCTGATTCTCAGCTCTCACCAGTTCACCCGGGATGTCCTGGCTTTCTGTCGAGACGAATGGGGGATGGTGCACTTCAGCTTTAAGCCTAAATCCCCCAGGGTGCGGGTCCACTCGGAAAAAGAGCTGGTAGGCAAGGCGGAAAGGATAAAACGCACGATGAATCAAGCTCGGAGCAATGGGCAGAAGGTGATGTTCTACAGCGCTATTGTGGGTAGTATCCCAGGTCAGACCCAAAAGGCCATTTCCGTTTTGAACACCTTTGTCGATTACCTGCGGAATAAGCTGGAGAAAACATATATCATCAACCCGGCCGAACATTTCGAACCCGGAATGGATGCCGATGATCTTATGTATATGTGGGAGATCGTACAGCGCAGCGGCCTATTGGATATCTGGAGGTTCCAAACCGTGGAAGATATTGAAACCAGCTTTGAGCTTATGGGCGAAAAGATTCCACCGGTATGGGCAGGCAAGGATTCCACCTACTCCACTGGATGCACAAAGGAGATGCAGATTGCTCTGGAGGTGCAACAAAAGTACCCGGAGATGCAGATCATAGGTCCCAGCCCGGACAAGTTTTTTCGCCGCCGGGAGTATGGGATAGGCAAGTTTTTCGACGTCAGTATGGAAAGGCGGTTCGTGCACAAATAACTCTGCTCGTCCTGAAAAGAGACTCAATCTTTCATCGAAAAGAATTTTGTGATCAGGTGAAAAGCAGGCGGGAAGGGCAGGGGTACCTGGGACAGTGGCCCCTGCCCTAATCATTTATGCGGTTTTGCGCCTTTTCCAAAGCTGCATCTCTTGCATCTTCTGTTTGCGCTGTCTGGCCAGGGCCTTGGCGATAAGGGAAGTGTTTTTTTTGTAACCCCACTTCTCCTTGTATTCCTCAGGAGTCAAACCATGCTGGGCCAAGTGTTTCTTGGACAGCACTTTGAACTTTTTGCCGCATTCCAAGCAGACCACAGCCTTCTCCCTAATGGCCTTTTTGGGGTCCACCGCCGGCTTCTGGGGTTTTTCCGCTTCAGCCTGGGTTTCCTCACCTTCCACAATGCCTTTGAGCTGTTGGGAAAGGCTCTTGACCATGGAGGTGATTTCTTCTTCACTCATGGTCCGCACACTGGCCTGAGCTTTAACGATGTCTAAAGCTTGCTGAACATACTCTTCCATTATTCATCTCCTTGCATTTTGAAAATAGATATTTGTTGAATCCATCAACTCAAAATTGGGTAATATTGTAAGTGTAAAACACTGATTGTCAACCCATGAGATATGAGTGGGAAAAAATTTTTATAATTGGAGATTGGAAGCAAAAGTTTTTTTTGTTGAGAATCATTATATTCCTCTGTACCAGAGGAGAGATTACAGAAGAGTACAATTTTTTTTGTCGGTGGGATGAGCTATATATTGGGAAAAGGTTCGGGGCTCTTTACGTTGGTAAAAAATATTAATCTCTGCTTGAGTGATAGAGATGAGGGCAGAGATGAACGTTCAGATGAGCAGTTGATGAGTATATGATTGCACAGCCCCGCTGGTATGAAACAAGAATTAATTTCGAAGAGGGCCAGACATTGGGGGCAAGGGCGGCCTACTAGATGCGAAAGCAAAAAATGCTGTTGCTCTCGTTAGAGATCAGAGACTAGAAGCCAGATGTCAGTAATAACAAAGACTTATGAATTAAATTTTTATCGCAAATGAACGTAAAGTGACTTTTTGCTGTCACGCCCTACTACACGGCAACGGCCCTTGCGTGGTACGGACCCGGCACTTACTTCCTGCGAAAAGCCACTGCAAAAAATAAACGCCCAAGCTAAAAGTGAGAGCCGGGCCCTGTCCCTCTCAGTCAACAGTTTCATACTCGATCAATCCGGCAAAACGTTTTATGGGCGCGTTGGCCCAAAAAATATGTCAGATTTGCCGGAGGCAAAGTAGACTCCTGATCCCTGATCCCTGATGCATTATTCAACCGGAAACATAGTGGACATTTTCAAAGGGATCGTCAGGGATGTGTAATGGCATAAGTTTCCACATATTTTGCCGGAAATAACAGATTTCAGTGGTCTCACAAGTCAAGAGGATTCTGCCTTTGCCCTGGGGGGTGAGTATTGTGCTCAAACGATCAAGAATTCTGCTCAGCTTATCCGGATCATGCTCCAAATACTTGGCCCCGCAAATATCCAGGGTTTTTGCCACCTGATCAAAACTCATATGATGGAACAAGCTCTGAAGATGGGATTTGTTCGCTTCAAAACGCTCGGGATCTACCCCTTGAAAGAGGCCACAACTCAATGTGCACTGATCATTCATGAGTACCTCCATATATATTGAGAAAAAGCGATCAAAATGGAAACAAAAATCAAGTAAACATATTTATTGAGGATGTTTCAGCCAACTTCATGTATTCTTCTGCATTCATTATTTGTACACCCTCCATGATATCCTCGTCATTGAACTTCATCATATCCATGGTCATTCTGCATGCTACAAGTGTGACCCCTTCCAGTTGAGCCATTTCTATAAGTTCTTCAATATCTGGCATACCAGCTTCTTCAATTTGTTTTTTCATCATGAAGGTGGCCATATGGGACATTCCAGGTATGGACCCGAGAAATCCAGGTGGATGGAATTTCAATTTTGCCAGATAGTTTTTTTTAACAATATTTATTCCCATAAATGTGTAGAAGACGTAGCTCTCGTTTCCCAGCCGTCGAGAATTGATTGCCAGAATTAACGATGGATAGGCCCCGTCCAGAGTGCCTCTGGAGCAGATAAACGTATGTCGATGTTTTGGGGAACTGCTTTCTTCCATAAATCACTCCTGGAATTTATTGATTGCAGTTGAAAATAGTCATTGTTACAAAATGTCTTCCATATCTCTGAGTAAAGCCCTTATCTCTTTTCGGACTTCTGCATTCGGGCTTTGCAAAGGCAGACGCGGTTGACCTCCGAAGTAGCCGGCGGCATCCATGGCCGTCTTCAAGCCGCCGATTCCGTATGTAGCTGTTACTGCTTTGGCCAAGGGCGTCATCCGATTTTGAAGTACTTTTGCCTCTTGGAAGCGGCCTTGCTGATAGAAGTCAAAAATATCGGTACATACCTGGGGAAGGACATTGGCCACTGCTAAAATCCCACCCCTGGCTCCTATGCAAAGGGCGGGAAAAAATACCGGGGCCGATCCCACAAGGACGGCAAACTCATCCTGAGTGGAAAAAAGGATTTCGTTGAGTTGGGCAATATTCCCTGAACTGTCTTTTATTCCGACAATGTTGGGGTGAGCTGAAAGCTGACTTACCAAAGAGGGGGTAAGATTGATCCCTGTAAATTGAGGTACATTGTAGAGGAGAATCGGCATTCGGCTGGCTTCAGCTACGGCTTGAAAATGATCAGCCAGTATTTTATCCTGCATGCTATTTTTAAAATAAAAGGGCGGAGAGACAAGGCCATAATCGGCTCCGGCTTCGGCCATGAGGTTGGTCAATCGAATGGTCTCCCGGGTAGACTCCAACCCGGTACCGACTATCATAAACTTGGAATCAGGAATGGCCTCCCTGGCCTTGTGCACAACTGCCAATTTCTCCGTTTCAGTCAGATACACCCCTTCTCCGTTGGACCCCAAAACCAGGTACCCTGATAAAGCAGTCTCATTCCATTTCTGGATATTTTGAACCAGCTTATCCAAGGCCGGTTCCCCGTTCTCAAACGGTGTGCTGATCGGGGGGATAACACCCTCAATGTTCATAGCTCACTCCCGAGATCCTTGGTCAGTTCGTACACATCCTCGCGGGGCAGTCTTTTCTTTGCAAACCCGAGCTTATCGCCGAGCTTGAGCATCCCGGTATTGCTGGGAAGTACCAAACCCCACACCTGCTCCATATGCATATCCCGGACGATGTCCAGACAGCGCTTGAGGAGTTCTTCCCCCACCCCCTTGCCTTGCCATGGATCACCGACCAGAATGGCAAACTCGCCTTTTTTCCCGTCGATACGACCGGTAATCCTGGCCACGCCTACAATCCGGTCCTTGCCCTCATCCCTGTTTAAAGCCACCAGGGCCATTTCCCGGTCGTAGTCGATCTGGGTAAACCGAGCCAGCATATCGGGGGGCAAAGTTTTCAGGGGCTGAAAGAATCGGTAATAGATACTGGTAGGTGAAAGGGTCTGGAACAGTTCAACCAGGTAGGAGGCATCTTCCGGCTGAATGGGCCGAATGGTGACCTCCATGCCGGAGTCCGTGACCACTTTATCATATTCATATTGGGAGGGATAAGGGCTGATAACCAAGTGTTGGGGCGAAACCGCCTGCGAAGGCCGGATAACAGCCCGGGCATCGACAGCCAAGGGCTTTCCCCCGTCAATAACCAGCGGGTTCATGTCCAGCTCCACGATTTCCGGAAAATCCACGACCAGGTGGGCCAATCTGATAATTGACTCCTCCAGAAGAGGCATATCCGCCCCAGGCCGATTTCTGAATCCATCCAGCAAGCGGGATACCTTGGTGCCCCGGATCAAGCGGCTGGCCAAGAGGTGATTCAGGGGCGGCAGAGCCAGATTCCGATCTTCAAGGACTTCAGCAAAAATGCCTCCCATGCCGAAAAGGAGAACCGGCCCAAAGTTGTCGTCTTTTTTGGCTCCCAACAGTAGCTCCAAATCCGGACGCAGGACCATGGGTTGAATGGTCACCCCCTGGATATTGGCCTTGGGGTCATAGGAGTGGGCAGATTGCATAATCTGCCCATACGCGCTGCGCACTTCGTCCTGGTTGCGAAGATACAGATGGACACCTCCGGCGTCGGTCTTGTGCGTTATGTCCAGGGACAAAAGCTTCATGGCCAAGGGATAGCCCATATCCTGAGCCACTCGAGCCGCCTCATCTTCACTTGCTGCTGTTTCTGTACGGTTAATCGGAATACCGTAGGCTTGAATGAGATCCTTGGATTCGGCCTCGGTGAGCAAACCGCTTGTGCGGGCCAGTCCTGCATCCACCAGTTCTTGGGCCTTGTCCCGGTTAAAGCTCAGCTTACGAGGGGCCTTGGCCGGTATCTCGGTAAGCTTTTGCAGGTTTTTTGCGTAATTATGCAGATACATGAAGGACTTAATAGCGTCTTCCGGGGTGGCAAAGGTAGGAATGCGGGCGTTGTTGAAGATCTCAATCCCTTTTTCCACTCCCCGCCCTCCCATCCAGGAAGTGAGGATCGGAAAAGGCTTTGATGGAAAGACTGTAATCAGCTCTTCAGCCACTTGAGCGGGGTCAGTCATAGCCTGAGGGTTCATGATTATGAGCAGGCCGTCCACCTCTTTGGGGTCCAGACAATTGACCGCTTGGACATATCGCTCTGCTGTGGCGTCTCCGAGGATATCAATAGGATTGCCGCGGCTCCAGTGCTGAGGCAAGACCTTGTCCAACTTGCCGATGGTTTCCTCGCTTAATGCACTGGCCTCAAGGCCGTATTCGAAAAGGGCATCTACAGCCATGACTCCAGGACCGCCGGAATTGGTGAGCACCACCATCCTGGGACCGCGAGGACGTCGTTGCTTGGACAATAGTTCAGCGCAGCGAAAGAAATCACCGATGGAGTTGACCCGGACCGCCCCGGCCCGTTTAAAGGCGGTATCGTAGACACTGTCTTCTCCGGCCATAGCACCGGTGTGGGAGGAGGCAGCCTTGGCCCCAGCCGGGCTTTTTCCGGATTTGATGATCACGATGGGCTTAACTCGGGAGATCCCCCGGGTTGCACTCATGAACTTGCGGATATTGGTCAGGCTTTCAATGTACAAGAGGATACTTTCCACTTGGGGATCGCTGCCCACATAGTCGATAAGATCCCCGAAATCGATATCCAGCATGGAACCAATGCTGATGAAATAGCGGAAGCCCATTTTTTCTTGCAGGGAGAGATCCAGCATAGAGGTGCAAATGGCCCCACTCTGGGAGATAAAGGCCAATCTGCCTACCTCCGGGGTGTGGGCAGCAAAACTGGCATTCAGGCCGTATTCCGGGCAGATGATGCCCAGGCAGTTGGGACCGAGAATGCGCAGTCTGCCTCTTCTGGCCCGTTCTAGGATTTGTTCCTCAACTTTCTGCCCCTCGGCCCCTGTTTCTTTTCCCCCTGCCGAGATGACAATGGCCGCTTTCACTCCAGCCTGGACACATTCGTCCACAAGATCAGGTACCGTAGCTATGGGAGTGGCGATGACGGCAAGATCGATCTCGGTCTGGGCCTTGGCCACGGAAGAGAGCGCTTGATACCCATGAATGGATTCATATTTGGGATTAACTGGAAGAATGTTTCCAGTAAAACCGGCCTGCACCATGTTCTGCATAAGAGCCGATCCGATACTTCCCGCTTTCTCGCTGGCTCCTAAGACTGCGACGGATTTGGGATTGAAGAGGTAGTCCAGATTGTAAATCGTCACGCTATTCTCCAAGCTGTAAAGAGATATTCATGTGGCAGTAGTCGATCAGCGATATCCGGTCAGGGTGGCCTTTCCAGCCAGGCGCTAAAGGCCTGATCTTGGCTGTTTGCTAGTCTAACGCGGGATATGCCCGCAACCCAATAAAGAAAAGAGCTTTCTTGTTTTTTGTGACAGGGTTTCAGGAGTAAGGCACTAAGGAGCTGAAAATTGAAATTCTTGTCTCCAGCATTGCAGCATACCTGTCGGATACTACAGCAAGAGTTCTAAAAAAGGAATGCCATGAGCGCCATTTACTTTCGTTCATCTCCGCTGAGCTCAATCATCTCGCCATTGCAGAACCTTAAGTACATCTCACTACGTTCCATAGTAGCTGTTTCCTGCATTTCGACCAGAAGAGGGCAATTGTGACTGCAATTTTTTTCATTTTGCGAGTAAGGGCAAATCATGGTTCTTCTTTTTTCTTTTCTTGTGAAAATAACTTCCCCTTCTGGACCAAAAAAAACGTTGTTTAGCTTAATCATTTCTTCCATTTTCTAGACCTCCTTGTATTGGAAATTTTCAAACTTAAAACTCTCCTGCCGCATGTGGCATAGACCTTTTATTTACTTATTAAATAACATATGTAATGTGTGTTGTAAAGCCTTCATAAAGAAGGAAAAGCTCTATTTGTTCACGTTTTCTGTGCATCCTCCTCAGCTTCAGTTCCCTCGTCTTTTCCATGCCCTAAGTTCAGCATACGCAGGTTGGCCGGGGGCGCGGTGCCGTCCTTGTCCTGTCCGAA